>CAZCJX010000009.1:1197-61735 GCA_964499205.1 uncultured Actinomycetes bacterium
CTGCTCGGCGTGCACACCAACACGGTGCGCTACCGCATCGGGCGCATCCATCACCTGACGGGACTGCGCTACGACCATCCGCCGGACCGCTTCAAGTTGGAGGTGGCCACCATCCTGCTGCGCATGAACGGCGGGATGAACGCCGGCCGACTCGCCGCGGCGCGGTAGGTCGCGTCAGCCGGGCGCGGCGAGCGACGACGTGGTGCCGCGCTTGGCGCTGGCGGCGCGGTGCACCGTCACCGTGTTGGTTCCGCCGGGGCGGTTGACGGGCTGGCCGAAGACGAACACCAAGGTGTCGCCGGGACGGGCGTGGCCGGCGCGGATGGCGCTCTCCTCGGCCACCTCGAACATGCTGTCGGTGTCCTCGGTCTGGCGCACCACCAGGCTGCGCACACCGTGCAGCAGCTGCAGCCGCCGCGCCACCGACGGCGACGTGGTCACCGCCAGGATCGGTGTGCGCGGACGGCACTTCGACACGTAGCGTGCGCTGCTGCCGGTCTGGGTGAACACCACCAGGCGCATCGCCTGCAGTGTGTCGGCGAGCATGCAGGCGCTGTGGGCGACGGCGCGCGGCGCGTCGCCGACCTCGCGCAGTGACGGCAGCGGCGCGGTGGGCAGGTTGGCCCGCTCGATGGCCAGGGCGATGCGGTGCATGGTGCCCACCGCCTCGACGGGGTAGCGTCCCGCCGCGGTCTCCTCGCTGAGCATCACCGCGTCGGTGCCGTCGAGGATGGCGTTGGCGACGTCGCTGGCCTCGGCGCGGGTCGGCCGCGGGCTGTCCACCATCGACTCCAGCATCTGCGTGGCGGTGATCACCGGCTTGCCCAGCGCGGTGGCCAGGGCGATGGCGCGCTTCTGCACCACCGGCACCTTCTCCGGCGACAGCTCCACCGCCATGTCGCCGCGGGCCACCATGATTCCGTCAGCAACGGCCAGAACCTCGCCGAGCCGGGCGATCGCCTCGGCGCGCTCCAGCTTGGCGAAGACGGGCTGCGAGCCGCCCAAACTGCGGATGCGGCGCTGCACGTCGGTGACGTCCTCGGGGTGGCGCACGAACGACAGCGCCACCACGTCGACACCGTGGGCGACGCCGAAGGCGAGGTCGTCGAGGTCCTTCTCGGTGACGCTGGGGACGGGGAGCTCCACCCCGGGCAGGTTGACGCCCTTGCGTTCGCGCAGCTCCTCGCCGCGGACCACGCGGGCGGTGACGGCGTCGCCGTCGACCGACGACACCCGCAATTCGATGCGCCCGTCGTCGAGGAGCAGCCGGGTGCCGCGCCGGACCACCCCGGCGATGCCGGCGAAGCTGATGCCCACCCGGCCGGCGTCGCCGACGTCGACCGCCGGGTCAAGGACCAGGCGCTGGCCACGGCGCAGCAGGATGCTGCCACCGGCGATGCGGCCGATGCGGATCTTGGGCCCGCCCAGGTCCTGGAGGATGCAGATCGGCCAGCCCAGCCGCGACTCGGCGGCGCGGACCAGAGCGATGGTCTGCTCGTGGTCGGCCTGGGTGGCATGTGAGAAGTTGAGTCGGACCACGTCGACTCCGGCCGACAGAAGGCGGCTCAGCGCCGGTTCACGCCAGGACGACGGCCCCAGCGTCGCGACGATCTTGGTCCTCCGCCCGGGGCGTCGGCTTGGCATCGCGGGCCAGGGTACCGGAGTCGACGAGGCCCTCCGCAGCCCGGGCTACGGGACGGCGAACACCCGGGTGGCCGGCCCGAGAAGCCGGTTTTTCACCGCTTCGCGCCGTCCGGACGGGTCCGCAGGCTGCTGCGAGCACGAATTTGATGCTAGGCTGCCGTTCACAGCCGCCTGCCGTGGCTACAATACGCCGGGCCTTGCTGAGGATGCCCCTCCGCCGATGCAGCCCGTCACAACAGGAGAGGACGATGGCAGTTACCGGTTATTGCGTGAAGTGCAAGGAAACCATCGAGATCAAGAACCCTGAAGCCGTGACCATGAAGAACGGCAAGCCCGCGACCTCGGGCGTCTGCCCCAACTGCGGGACCAAGGTGTTCAAGATCGGGAAGTCGTCCTAGGTTCGGGACGCCACCCCATGTGAAGCGCCGCCGCGGGTTCGCCCCGGCGGCGCTTCGCTTTTTCCACAGGGCTGTTTTCCCCAATCCGGGTCCTAAACAGCCCTGTCATGTGCGGTATTGCAGTCACTGATTCACCGACTACGGACGCGACGACTCGACAGACGGCGGGTATGCAAATGAAAGCCTTGCTGGGCGATGCCCAGGCCCAGAGCATTGCCGTCTCGGCGATGGGGCTGGCCACCGCCGTGTTGCCACTGGTGGCCGCCATGGCGCGCGCCCTGTGGCGCCGGCCGCCCTCGCTGACAGGGCACCTGGTGTTGACAAGGGTCGAGTGGCAGGGGCGACGTGGAGTGCTCACGCCGCGGCAGCTTGCGCGCCGCCTGCGCTGGGGCGCGGTTGGCTTTTCCGCGTTCAACATCGGGTTCATCGCCTCGCAGACGGTCCAACCGGCGCCGAGCGCTGCCTCCGCGATCCTCAGGGTGGTCGCGGTCGCAGTCGGCGTCTGGGCGCTTGTCGGATCGACACTCCTCATCGTCAACATCGACGTCCGCCGCGCCGCCGTGGACTCGTTCTCCAAAGCACACGCAGTCGTCGAGCTCTCCCTCGCCGGCGATCCCCTCGACGTCGTCGCTGAACTGCACCGCTTCCTCCGGCGGCATCGGTTCGAGACGCGGTTCTGCGACTATGATCCGTGCACCGGAACCTTGGTGTTCGCTGCATGGCGCCTGTGGGCCGGCCCGTTCACGGTGCCGCAGGATCTCGCCATCGTGGGGCGCGTGTCACCGCAGATGACCGATATCGCAGCGCTCACCGACGTCAGGCCTGTCTCGCGCACCGACTTCGGAACGTGTGAAAAGAATCTCCAACGGCTGGTGGCGCACTTCAGCGCCGCACCGCCGCCGCGGCCGAACTAGGTGTAGTTGGACTCGATCTCGCGGGCGTAGCGCTCGGCGATGACCTTGCGGCGCACCTTGTAGGTGGGGGTCAGCTCGTCGCCGATGCTGAAGTCGCCGCTCAGGATGGTGAAGCGCTTCACCTTCTCGACGTTGGCGAGGCGCTGGTTGACCGCCTCGACGTGGCGGGCGATCTCCCGGTTGATCGCCGGGTGATGGTAGAGCTCCACCCCCGACACCTCGGCCGCATGTGACTTGGCGAACGCTTCGGCCGCGGCGGTGTTGAGGGTGAAGAGGGCGCTGATGAATGGTCGGCGGTCGCCGATCACCACCGCGTTGCTCACCAGTGGGTGCTGCTTCAAGGCCAGCTCGATGCCCGTCGGCGCGATGTTCTTGCCACCGGCGGTGATGATCAGCTCCTTCTTGCGGTCGGTGATGCGCAGGAAGCCGTCGGCGCTGAGGTCACCGATGTCACCGGTGCGCAGCCACTCGCCGCTCATCGTCTCGGCGGTGGCCTGGGGATCCTTGTAGTAGCCGGCGAACACGGTGTCGCTGCGCACCAGGATCTCGCCGTCCTCGGCGATGGCGATGTCGGTGCCCGGCAGCGGCGGTCCGACGGTGCCGATGCGTGCCTGCCCCGGCCGGTTGAGGGTGGTGACCGCGCAGTTCTCGGTCATCCCGTACCCCTCGCAGATCTCGATGCCGATGGAGTGGAAGAACCACAGCACGTCGGTGCCGATCGGCGCCGCGCCGCTGATGCTCATGACCACCTGGTCGAGACCGAGCGCCTCGCGCAGCCGGCGCAGCACCAGGCGGTCGGCGACCGACAGGCGCAGGCGCAGCAGCGGTCCGGGTGCGCCGCCGCGCTGCCTGCGATCGACGGCGCGCGACCCGGTGTGCACTGCCCAGCGCGCCAGCGCGCCCTTGATGCCGCCGGTATGGTCGAGCTCGTGCCGGACCGCCGCCGCCATCTTCTCCCAGACCCGCGGCACGCCGAAGAACGACGTCGGCCGCACGTCGCGGAGCATCGCCACCAGCATGTCGGCGCTGGGCAGGAAGTAGACGACATTGCCGTACAGGTACTGGCGAAACTCGGAGTTGAGCCGCTCGACGACGTGGGCCAGGGGCAGGTAGCTGAGGACGCGGTCGTCGCTGCTGCAGGGCACCACCGCGGTGAGCGCTTCGATGGCGGCATTGGCGCTGCGGTGGGTGATCATCGCCGCCTTGGGCGGCCCGGTGGTGCCGCTGGTGTAGACCAGCGTGGCGACGTCGTCGAGGGTGATGTCGTCGTAGCGGCGCTGCATCTCCGCGCGATGCTCGGCGACCAACGTCGAGCCGCGCGCCACGGCGACCTCCCAGGGGACGACGAACCCGTCCGGCGACTCCGCCGCCACGCCGCTGAAGACGATCACCCGCCGCAGCGCCGGCAGCTGATGGCGCTGCGAGAGCACCTTGGCCAGCAATGCCTGGTCCTCGACGAAGGCGACGATGGCTTCCGAATGCGCGAGGACGTAGGCACCCTGCTCCGCCGACAGCGTCGCATACACCGGCACCGGCCGCATCCGTCCCGCCAGCACCCCGGCGTCGGCCATCAGCCACTCCGGACGGTTGCCCGACCAGATGGCGACGTGCTCGCCGGCGGCGACTCCCTCCTCGACCAGCAGCGCGGTGATCGCCTCGGACACCGCGCGGTAGCGTGCGAAGGTGATCGGCGTCCATCCCGTGCCGTTCCACTCCTGGAAGGCGACCGCGTCAGGACGCCGCACCACCTGGGCGCGCAGGCGATGCACCAGCGTCGTCCCCTCAGCGAAGGTGACGCGCGAAGCCAGCTGCGTGTCGGCGACCACGGCCATGCATCGAGCATCGACGCCCGGCGCGGGCGGGGCTAGTGCCGAAAGTCGCCGGCCTCAGTGCCGATGGTCATGGCCGCCGCCATGGTGGTCATGGCCACCGTGTCCCGACGCCTGACCGGCGCCCTTGGGCGTCTGTCAACACCCCGGCTGCCCGGGATTGCCGCAGCACCCGCGGGTCAGCGCCCGGGTCCGGTTGCGCAGCAGCGGCACCAGCTTGCCGGGCCAGGGCGGCCCGGCTTCGAGGTTGGTCAGGAACTCGGAGGCGCGCCGGCGCACGTGGCGCAGGGGATCGGGCATGGTGCGCGCGATCCTACGCCCGCGGCAGGGTGAGGCGGAAGCGGCTGCCGGCGCCCCACTCGCTCCACTCCAGCTCGAGGGTGCCGCCGTTGCGCTCCGCCAGCTCGCGCGAGATGGCCAGCCCGAGCCCGGTCCCGGGGCGCCCGCGCTCCGCCGGGGCGCCCTCCTCGACACGCACGAAGCGCTCGAAGATGCGCTCGCGCATGGCCTCGGGCACGCCCTGGCCGCGGTCCTCGACGCTCAGCGCCGGCGTCTGCCCACCGTGCACCCGCACGCACACCCAGGGCCGCTGCACCGAGTAGCTCATCGCGTTGTTGACGAGGTTGTCCAGAATTCGCGCGACGTGGACGGGGTCGGCGAGGACCATCACCCGCGACCTGGGCAGGCACGACAGCATCTCGGCGTCGAGCAGCTCGGCGCGCGGTGCCGCCCGCTGCAGCGCGTCCGACGCCATGGTGCAGAGGTCGACGCGCTGCGCCGCCACATGCACCGCGTGGTTCTCCAACCTCGCCGTGGTCAGCAGGTTCTCGACCAGCTCGCCCAGCTCCCCGCACTTGTCGGCGAGGATGTCGAGGGGCCGCCGCCAGCGCTCGTCGGGCATGCCCAGCGCACCCTCGCGCAGCATCGACACGTAGCCGGCGACGACGGTGAGCGGCGTGCGCAGCTCGTGCGCCGCCAGGTTGAGGAAGGCGCTCTTGGCCCGACCCGCCTCCTGCGCCTCGGCGTACAGGCGTGCATTGCCGAGGGCGAGCACGGCGACGTTGCCGATGGCGCGCAGCACGCTGACGTCCTCGTCGGTGAAGGGCTGGTCGCGGCGGCGCGAGATGGCCAGGATGGCCACCACCTCGCCACCCAGCTCCAACGGCAGGCTCAGCGTGTGGCGCACCCCGGACAGCGCCTCCCGCATCGCGCCGCTCAGCGAGCTGACGTCGAGGGGGCCGCTCACCACCGGCTGCCGTGTCTGCACCGCGCGGGCGGTGTGCGGCTGCAGCGCGATCGGCCAGCGGCTGGCCACCGGCAGCGGCGTGGCGGCGGGGTCCTGGCTGTCGACGATCTCCAGCATGTCCCCGTCGATCCACGACACCGAGCCGCGGTCGGCGTCGAGGGCGGCGATGGCTCGGCGCAGCAGCCGGCGCACCACCTCGGTGGCGTCGAGCGACGCCGCCAGGTCGACGGCGATCTCGAGGGGGACGCGGGCCTGGCGGTTGTCTGCTGTCTCCATGTGCCCGACGCGTGGTGGAGTGGGTGAGGGGTAGGCGCGCAGGGTACAGCGCTTCGGCGCGCAGCACCAGCCACGGGCGATGACAGCAAAAGCGGCCGGCCCGGGATCACATCTCCGGTGCCGGCCGGCTGCATCATCCGCGCGGCGCCGCCGCCACGTCGACCGGTGACGTGTCGGCTGGCCTGCTGCGGTGCTGCACGCACCGTACGCCGGCAGCGTGCATCGCGTCCTGCACGTTGCGGCAAGACCTGGCAAAGACTTGTGAAGGCGCGGCACGCTGTGACACCGCTGCGCGCAGCCGGTGACGTGGCGGTAACCGTGCATGGCAAGGGTGTGGACCGCGCGTTGCGAACAGGCGATGCTTCCAAACGTGAGCCGTGGTCCAGCCGATGCCGGGGACTCGCCGGTGACCAGCGCTGACGGAGAGGGGCGGGCCGCATCCGATGTGCTGCGCGCCGAGCTGGCCGCCGCCGTGCCCCAGATCGCCGCGGTGCTGCACAGCACGCCCGAGAATGCCGGCGTCGTCGAGCTGCTGGCCCGTGTGCTCGACACCCTGCCCGTCGGTGTCGCCCTGATCCGCAGCGACGACGACTTCACCCTGCTCTACTGCAACCCCGTCTTCGAGCGCTGGCCCGCCCCGGAGATGCTGCCGGTGGCCGGCAAGCCGTTCGCCGTGGCCTTCCCGCGGATCGTGCAGAACCGCGTCGTCGAGGCGCTGCGCCAGGTGGTGCAGACCCGCACCGCCATGCACCGTCGCGAGTTCCCCTACGCCGGCTACCGCGGCGCCGGACCGACGCTGCCCGGCGACGTCACGGTGTGGAACTGGGACGTCTACCCGCTGCTCGACGAGAACGGCGAGGTCACCCACCTGATCAGCACCGGCGTCGACGTCACCGTCCCCGTGGTGGCGCGCCACCGCCTGGAGCGGGCCCACGACCGCGGCCTGCGGGCCATCGTCGAGGTCGCCCGGCTGGCCGTCTCGCGCGCCGACATGCCCAGCTTCTGCGGCCGGATGAGCCATACGGTGGCCCAGCTGGTCGGCGCCCGGCGCGCCTTCTTCCTGCGCCTCGACCGCGACAGCGTGCTGGCCGGCCAGCCCGAGGCGCACGGCGTGCCGGCGAGCCGGATCGACGGCATCCAGGTGCGCTTCGAGCCCGGCCAGAACGGCCTCGCCGAGCGCGTCGTCTTCGACGACGAGACCTTCCGCGGCCGCGTCGACGGCGACACCGACCTGGGCGCCTTCGCTCCCATGGCCGCTGCGCTGCAGGTCGACGACGCCGTGATCGTCCCCTGGCGCGCCGGCGACGAGCCCATCGGCGCCCTGGTGGTCCTCGACTCCACGGGACCCGAGGGCTTCACCGAGGAGGACGTCTGGGTGCTGCGGGCCGCCGCCCACGCCGCCGGCCTGGTCTGGCAGCAGAAGCGCGCCGAGGCCCGCGAGGCGGCCATGCTGGCCCGGCAGCGGGACATGGTGGTCCGGCTGCATGCGCTGATCCGGGTCAACCTCAGCCTCACCCAGCAGGCCGACCCCGAGACCCTGCTGCGCTCGGTGCTCGAGGCGGCGCGCAACCTGGCCGGCGCCCAGTACGCCGCCCTCGAGGTGCTCAGTCCCGACGGCACCCAGCTGGAGGCCTTCCTCCACACGGGGATGGAGGCGGACACCATCAAGGCGATCGGCCGCCTGCCCGCCGGGCGCGGCGTGCTCGGCGCGGTGATCAGCGAGGGCCGCCCCATCCGCCTGCACGACCTCGCCGACCATCCGCTCTCGGTCGGCTTCCCCGCCCACCATCCCCCGATGACCTCGTTCCTCGGCGTGCCGATGGTCTACCAGGACCGCATCATCGGCTCGCTCTACCTCACCAACAAGCACGGCGGCGGCGACTTCAGCGAGGAGGACGAGGCGATCATCACCGGCCTCGCCGCCCAGGCCTCGGTGGCGGTCGAGAAGGCGCGCCTGTACCAGCAGCTGGTCGAGAACGCCGCCACCGACCCGCTCACCGGATTGAGCAACCGCCGCGAGTTCGAGCGCGTCCTCGCCCACCTGCCGCGCACCCGCTTCTCCGTTCTTGCCATCGATGTCGACAACTTGAAGCCCATCAACGACGAGTACGGGCACGAGGCCGGCGACGTGGTGCTGCGCGCGGTGGCGGCGGCGATGAACGGGCTGCGCCGCACCGGCGACGTGCTCGCCCGGGTGGGCGGCGACGAGTTCGCCGCGCTGCTGCTCGACACCGACGTCGAGGGCGCGCAGCAGGCGGCCGAGCGGATGCGCGTGGCCATGCACGGCGTGTCGGTGGGGCACGGGCAGGCGCGCATCAGCGTGGGTTGCGCCGAGGGAGGCCCCGACGACGACGCGCTGGCGGTGTGGAAGACCGCCGACATGGCGCTGTACCGGGCCAAGCGCCGCGGCCGCGACCGCGTCGAGGGGGCGCCGCGCGACGCCGAGCTGACCATCGAGGTGCTCGACCGCATCCCCAGCGCCGACCCCGCCGCCTGGGCGCAGACCCTCGACGCGGTGCTCACCGAGCGCTCCATCGCCGCCGTCTACCAGCCCATCGTCCGCCTCGACGACGGCAGCGTCGCCGGCTACGAGGCGCTGGCCCGCCCCGGGGGCTTCGCCGCCGACTCCAGCGTCGAGGGGCTGTTCTCCGCCGCCCACCGCCTGGGCATGATCCGCGACCTCGACTGGCTGTCGCGCCGCGCCGCCATCGCCTCGGCGTCGGCGCTGCCCGCCGGGCTGCCGGTCTTCATCAACGTCAGCGCCGCCTCGCTGCTCGACCCGGTGCACGGTGTCGACCAGATGCTGCTGCTGCTCAAGTGGGGCCGCTGGCCGGCCGGCGACGTGGTCCTGGAGATCACCGAGCGCGAGACCATCAACGACCTGGTGCGGCTGCGCTACGTCCTCGCCGCCTACCGCGAGCACGGCTTCCGCATCGCCCTCGACGACGTCGGCGAGGGGCACTCCACGTTGGAGGTGCTGGCCACGGCGATGCCCGAGTACGTCAAGATCGCCCGCTCGCTGACCATGAGCACCGACCGTCCGGGGTCGACGGCGGCGATCCAGGCGGCGGTGGCCTTCGCCCGGTCCACCGGCACCACGGTGATCGCCGAGGGCGTCGAGACCGCCGGCGCGGCGCGGGCGATGCGGGCGCTCGGCGTCGACCTGGGGCAGGGGTGGTACCTGGCACCACCCGCGGCGGCCGCGGCGCTGGCCGAGGAGGCGGCCGGGGCGCCGGGCTAGAAGCGCAGCGCGGCGGCGGTGACGTTGTCGGTGCTGCCGACGCGCAGCGCCTCGTCGACCAGCGCCGCCACCCTGTCCTGCAACGTTCCCTCGCCGTCGAGCAGCTCGGCGATGCGCCGCGGGGTGAGCGGCTCCCAGAGCCCGTCGGTGCAGAGCATGACCACGTCACCGGGGCGGAGGTTGACCTCGAAGATGTCGGGCTCGACCGGCTCGCCGAGCAGGGCGCGGGTGATCCGGCTGCGCCTCGGGTGGTGCAGCGCCTCCTCGGCGGAGAGCAGCCCGGCGCGCACCTGCTCGGCCACCCAGGAGTGGTCCACGGTCATCTGCAGGGCCAGGCCGCCGCGCACCAGGTAGGCGCGCGAGTCGCCGACGTTGGCCACCGTGGCCCGGCCGCCGCCGACCACCAGCGCCACCAGGGTGGTGCCCAGCGAGCGGCCGCCCTCGTCGGGGGTGGCCCGGGCGAGGATGGCCTGGTTGGCGGCGGCGACGGCGGCGGGCAGGGCTCCGGCGGGATCCTCGGCCCGGTGCAGCGCGGCGCCGGCGGTCTCCACCGCCAGGGTGGCGGCGAGGCGGCCCTGGGGGTGCCCGCCCATGCCGTCGGCGACGAGCACGGCGCAGCCCGTCGAGGCCTCGAGGGAGAGCAGGGCCACGGCGTCCTGGTTCTCCTTGCGCACCGAGCCCCGGTCGCTGACCGCGGCCAGCTCGACGGGGCGGCCGGCGTCGTCGGCGGCGAGGGTCTGGGCGCTCCGCGCCGTCTCGGCCCGCTCAGGCACCCCGGCCTTCCTCCTGCATCGTCGTGGTCATCCTCGCCGCCTGTGGCTCCTCTCGCCGGGCCTGCTCAGCGGGTCCACTCCGCGTCGCGCACGCCGGGGAGCCGGCCCATGGCCAGCACCACCTCCTGCGGCTGCCGCTCGGGCGGGAGGAGGGCGCCGACCGAGATGGTACGGGTCCCGTCCTCGCGCTCCACGCGCACGTGGTCGACGCGCACCGCCAGCAGGCTGAGCCGCTCGACCACGGCCTCGATGTCCATGTCGGTGTCGGCGTGCACGACCAGCTCCACGTGGCTGCCGCGGAGGTCGCGGAGCAGGCGGCGGCGGACACGCTTGAGGCCCCACAGCGAGACGATGGCCAGCCCGGTGGCCAGCCCGGCGCCGCCGTAGAAGCCGCCTCCGACGGCCAGCCCGATGGCCGCCACCACCCAGAGGCTGGCGGCGGTGGTGAGGCCGCGGACCCCGGTGCCGCTGCGCAGGATGGCGCCGCCGCCGAGGAAGCCGACGCCGCTCACCACCTGGGCGGCGATGCGGGTCGGGTCGAAGCGACCCGGACCGGTTCCGGCCAGGAACGGCCCGAACCCGTAGGCCGACACCACGGTGAAGAGGCAGCAGCCCAGCGACACCAGGATGTGGGTGCGAAAGCCGGCGCCCTGCCCGGAGACCTCACGCTCGAGGCCGATGGCGCCGCCCAGCAGGCAGGCCAGCAGCAGGCGCAGGAGAAGCTCCGTCTCGCCCGGCATCGTCACCACTCCACGGCGCGGCGCGCTGCTGCGCGTCGCCAGGAGCCCATTGTGTTCGGCGCGGACCGCGCCACGCCAGGCGATGTGCGGCTAGGGCGGCCCGGGTGTGGAGCTGGTGGCCGTCGCGCCCCAGACGCAGGTGTCGGCGGTGGGTGCGGAGATGCAGGTGCCGCTGCTGGTCGCCGTCGAGGTCGTGCTCGCCGCGTTGCGGCTGGTGCTGCCGCCGCCGGATGCCGTCGATATGTGCCCGGTGCTGCTGCTCGACGCGGCGCTGCTGCGCTCCTCGGTCGACGCCGCCGTCGACGTCGACTCCGACTGGCTGACCACCAGCTGCTCGACGCTCTGCGTCGGCGAGGCGGGAGGCTGGTCGCCGCCCGGCGCGCCTGTCTGCGGTGCCGACCGCGGCGCACCGAGGGCACCGCTCTCGACCGCCGGCCGCCCGCCCCCGCCCGGCCCACCCGAGGCGACCACGGCGAGCACCACCGCGATGATGGCCACCGCCACCCACCCCCAGGCCCAGCGCGGCAGGCGCCGAGCCATCCCGCTGACAACGGCCACCGCCGTCCCTCCCGCAGTCCACGACACTCACCAGGGGTAGACGGTCGGCCGCGTCCTGTCTTGCACCTTCGCCCACAAAGAGGAGGGGCCGCGAACAGCCTGGCGGCGTCCACGGCCCCCGGAGAAAGGGAGGGCGAAAGAGGTTGCGGCTAGGCGCCTGTCGCGGTCGGCCCCCAGCGGTGCCCGGGTTGCTTGGCCCAGACCCGGCGCGTCCGCAGCGGGCAGCCGGCGGCGTCGGGGGCGACGCGCATCTCCCAGCCGGCGCGCCCGTAGGAGCTGGCCGGGCGCACCAGCCGGCCGGCGCAGGGAACCCGGGGAGCCTCGGCGGAGGCCATCGGGCAGCTGCCGTCGTGGAGAGGACCGTCGCAGTGGCCGACGACGCGCCCCTCCTCGTCCTGGATGCGGATGCCGGCGGCCGTGGTCGCCATCGCCCGGTTCCTCCCGTTTCGCGCTGGCTCGTCGTTGGACACTCTGCCGGCGCGGCCGCGACGCCGCCAGGGTCGATGGTCGCCAGCCGGGCGGGACCTTTGTCAGGCCGCCCTCAGAGCCGCCCGCGGCGCTGCTCGGGGAGGTAGCGCAGCACGCAGCGTCCCAGCACCAGGTGCCGGGGCACGGGGCCGAAGACGCGGCTGTCGGTGCTGGCCGGCAGGTTGTCGCCGAGCACCACCCAGCCGTCGCCGGCGGTGAGCACGGCGCCGTCGCAGGTCACCGCCTCGCCGGGCAGCGCCGCCACCCGCTTGACCACCACCCGCGACGGCCGGCGGGGATCGCGCAGCGCCACCACGTCGCCGCGGCGCAACCGGCGCAGGGCGAGCGGCGGCGCCACCACCAGCAGCCGGTCCCCCGGCAGCAGCGCCGGGGCCATGCTCTCGCCGCTGACCTCGACGCGCCGCACCGCGATGCGGTGGAGGGACCTCACCCCGAGATACTAGGATCAACTGCTGTCGCTGTACGACCAGAATCTCGGAGGCCCGGCCTTGCGCCTGCTCACCAGTCTCCTCGGCATCGCTGACCGGATCAGCGCCCCGACCACCGCGCACGCCCACTGCGACCTGCCCTGCGGCGTCTACGACCCCGCCCAGGCGCGCATCGAGGCGCAGTCGGTCAAGGCGATCATGGAGCGCTACCAGCAGAACCAGGACCCCGACTACCGCACCCGCTGCATCGTCATCAAGGAGGAGCGGGCCGACCTGGTCAAGCACCACCTCTGGGTGCTCTGGACCGACTACTTCAAGCCCGAGCACCTCGAGAAGGTCCCCAACCTGCACGACCTCTTCTGGCGCGCCACCAAGGCCGCCGGCGACACCAAGAAGACCATGGACGTGGCCGTCGCCGACAAGCTGCTCGGCCTGATCGACGAGGTCGACGCCGCCTTCAAGGCGACCAAGAGCTGAGGTCCGCGGGGGGGCCGGTGCCGCCATGAGCATGCTGCCGCGCTGGGTGGCATGGTCGATCGCCGCCGTGGTGGTGGTCTGCGCGGCCGGCCTGGCGGTGATCATCGCCGTGACCGGCTCCGGCGGCGGCACCGGCTCCTCCACCTCCCGTCCCGACGCGGCGGTGCTCACCGCCTACACCACCGCGTTGCGCAGCCCCACCTCCGAGGGCGGGCGGATCGTCGAGCAGGAGATGAAGCCGTCGATCGCCGAGTTCAGCCAGGGGCAGGTCGACGCCGCCACCTTCCAGGCGCGCGCCCGCGGCTGGGAGCTCGGCTTCGCCCGAGTTCGTGACGACATCGACAAGATCGCGGTGCCCCCTGCGATCGCCTCGGCCGGGCCGCTCTTCCGCCAGGCGATGGATGCCTACCTCGACGCCGCCAAGCTCTTCGAGCAGGCGGGCGGCGTCGCCGCCGGGCCGCAGCGCGACGCCGCCATGCAGCGGGCGATCGCCCAGGCGGAGAGCGCCGACCGGCAGTACGACGCGGCCGCCCTGGTGGTGCAGCGCGCCCTCGCCGCCGCCGGCCTGCCGCCCGACTCGGCGCTGCCCAACCCGACCCCGCAGGCGTCGCCCGGCTGAGCGTCCCGCCGCGCGTTCTTTACAGTCCTGAGAGTCGGCGTCGCAGCTCGCTGACGCCGCCCCCGGCGCGACCCGCCGCCTCCTAGCATCGGGGCCAGTGCGTTCCCGCTGGCTGACGCTCGCCCTCGTCGTCGCCGCCGTGGCCCTGCAGGCCCGGGTGGTCTCCGCCGACCCCGACCACCTGCCGCCTCCCGACCGGCCCTGGCTGCTCGCCGTCGGCGACTCGATCACCGCCGGCTACACCGTCGACCCCGGCTTCGACGGTGCCGCGCACACCTGGGCGCTGCAGCTGCGCGACCGCCTCAGCGGCAGCACCGGGCAGAGCTGGGGGATGTATTCGGTGGCCTGTCCCGGCGAGACCACCACCAGCTACCGCGACGGCGGCTGCAGCGGCCGCAACCTCGTGCCGGCGCTGGGCGGGCGCAGCCAGCGCGACGCCGTCGCCGCCGCCATCCAGGCACGCGGCGAGCAGCTGCGGCTCATCGTCGTCGAGCTGGGCACCAACGACTACTTCGCCGCCCGCCGCGCCGGTGGCGACGTGCTCGGCGCCCTCGACCTGGCCGCCCGCCGCGTCGGCGGCGTGGTCGCCGACCTGCAGCGCCTCGCCCCCGGGGTGCCGGTGGTGGTGGCCGACGTCTACGACCCGCACGGCACGGTCGATTCCTGGCTGCAGGCGCTGCACCTCGACGTGGCCATCGAGGCCGCCGCCCAGGCGCGCGGGGCGACGGTGGCCGACTTCCTCCACGCCATCGACCCGCCGGGCGCCGACGCCTCGGAACACTGCGGGCTGATCGACTGCGCCCACCACGACATCCATCCCACGCTGGCCGGGCAGGCGGCGCTGGCCGGCGCCGTGTTCGACGCCCTGCCGCGCAGCGTGGTTCAGCCGCCGTCCTCGTCGTCCTCGCTGCCCATCGCGGCGTAGCCGGCGCCGAGCAGGCCGATGGTGCCGCCGCCCACCAGGGCGATGGGCATCTTCACCACCCAGGGTGCGCTGTCGCCGAGGGCGATGAACACGATGACCGCGGCGCCGAGGCCGCCGAGCAGCGCCACCACCATGGCCCGGGAGAGCGCGGGCAGCCGCCCTACGGCCACTGCTCCGGCGGCGGCACCCGCCGCCTGGCCATGTACGCGGCCACCTCGGCGCGGCGGGCCAGCCCCAGCTTCATGAGGATGTTGGAGACGTAGTTCTTGACCGTCTTCTCGGCGAGGTGGATGCGCTCGGCGATCTGCCGGTTGGTCAACCCCTCGGCGACCAGGTCGAGGATGCGCCGCTCCTGCGGGGTGAGCTCCTCGACGCCGTCGCTGGGCAGCGGCGCCTCGCCGCGCAGGCGGGCGAGGACCCGCGCGGTGACCACCGGGTCGAGCAGCGAGTGCCCCTCGGCGACCTGGCGGATGGCCCCGACCAGGTCGGCGCCGCGCACCTGCTTGAGCACGTAGCCGGAGGCTCCGGCCATGATCGACGAGAACAGCGCCTCGTCGTCGGCGAACGAGGTGAGCATCAGCACGTGGGCCTCGGGGTGGGCCGAGCGGATGTCGCGGCAGGCCTCGATGCCGGAGCGCCCGGGCAGGCGGACGTCCATCACCACCACGTCGGGGGAGAGGTCGTCGACCTCCTTGACCGCCTCGTTGGCGTCGCCGGCCTCGCCGACCACCTCGAACCCGTCCACCCCCTCGAGAAGGCTCCGCAGCCCGCGGCGAACCAGCTCGTGGTCGTCGCAGAGAAGGATCCGGATCGTGTCCGTGGGCATCGGCGTCATCCGTGGTGCGGCAGTTGGGTACAGCATATGGGTCCCCTCAGGAGAATGGGCCGGAGGAGCCCGCCGCGCCAGGGCACAAGGTCATCCCACTGAGGAGGTCGGACGGCCCACTGGCGGGGGTGGACGCGGCCGCTGAGCGGGGCTACCATGCCTTGACCGCCGCGTGTGGCGGTCCGCCGGCCGGACGGAGCGGGGGGCTCCACCAGGCCAGGCCGCCCCGGGAACCGGGCGGCCGGATTTTACGTTTGCTTTGCACGGCCCCGGGTACCCTTCCTCCGCGGCCCTCCTCCCGGGATTGCCGCGCCAGTTCGGAGACCCAATGCTCATCGAGAACGCAACAGCAGAGCTGCACGCCGCGCGGCGGCAGGATCTGCGTGACCGTCAGGAGTCGCAGCGCCTGCGCCGCCTGGTGATGGACATCGACCGCGTGATCCAGACCTGCGAGGAGACCCACCTCCAGCGGGTCAAGCAGATCACCCCGGCAATCGCCGAGATGTACACCCGCGTGCTGGCCCGAGCCCGTGAGGACGTCGGCGCCCTCGGCGAGTTCGAGGCCCTGCGCACCGTGGAGGGCATCGCCCGGATGCAGCCGCGCCGCATCGTCCACGTCATGGACGCCATGTGGGCGGTGCAGGAGGTGCTCTTCGACCTCATGCAGCCGCATCGCAGCCGCCTGCCCGAGGACTCCGACGAGGGCCAGACGCTGCACGGCCAGACCGGGAGCTGGCGGCCCGCCGCCGCCTGACCTCCGGCGGTGGGCGGCGAGGCGGCCGGCCGCCTGCTCACCGTGGGCCACGGCACCCTCGCCGCTGAGCGCTTCGTCGAGCTGCTGCGCGGCGCCGGCGTCACCCGCCTGGTCGACGTCCGCACCGCGCCGGGCAGCCGCCACAACCCCCAGTTCGGCCGCGCCGCCATGGCGACCTGGCTGCCCGCGGCGGGGATCGCCTATCGCTGGGAGCAGCGCCTCGGCGGCTTCCGCCGTGCCGCGCCCGACTCGCCCAACACCGCCTGGCGCCACCCCGCCTTCCGCGGCTACGCCGACCACATGGCCACGCCCGAGTTCGCCGCCGCCCTCGACGGTGTGCTCGCCGAGGCGGCTGCCGCCACCACCGCGGTGATGTGCTCGGAGAGCGTGTGGTGGCGCTGCCACCGCCGCCTGATCGCTGATGCGGCCACCCTCCTGCGCGGTGTCGAGGTGCGCCACCTGATGCACGACGGAGCCCTGCGTCCCCACCTCCCCGGCGAGGCGGCACAGGTGCGTGACGGGGTGCTCGTCTACCCGTCACCGGAGGGCCAACTGCCCTTCACCCCCGTTTACCGCGACGGCCAGTAGACTGCGCGCCACAACCGGCAGATCTCGCGCTGGCAAGCGCATGGAGTCCCGTCGTGCTCGCACTCGACCGCGCCATCATCAACTGGCTTCGCCGGCACCACATTCCTCTCGACGCCGCGTTCATCGCCGCCGGCGGGCTGTTCGTCTTCGCGCTCTCGATGACGGTGTCGACCTATCAGCAGTTCTACATCTCGCGCAGCGGCTGGCTGCCCGGCGCGGGCGTCGCCCTGGCTCTGGTGGTCGGGCTGGTCGCCGCCGTTCTCGCCCGTCGCGGCGAGCTGGGCGGCAACGCCGACCGCGGCATGGCGGTGCTGGCCCGGGTCTCGCTGGTCGGCGCCGTGCTGCTGCTGCAGATCGCGCCGATGCAGGTGAGCAGCCTCTAGCGCGCACCACTCCCTTTGGGGGTGGGGAACCCCGAGGATCGGTGGCCCGGTGAGGGGGTGCCACCGGTATGATCGCCGCCGATGACGGCCGGTGAGTCGGGCCCCAGTCTGCGCGACCGGCCGCACCTGGTGCGCCCGGTGAGCTGGGATCGCGGGGCCCTCGAGGTCATCCTCCTCGCCCTCTCGGCGGCGGTCCTGGTCGGCGCGTTCGTCACCGAGCTGGGCGGCGGCACCCTGGCCACCCTGGCGCCGGTGGCGGTGGTCCCGGTGCTGGCCAGCGCCTGGCTGGGCTCGACACGGGTGCTGGCGGCGGTGGTGGCGCTGTCGGTCGGGCTCGACCTGGTGCTCGCCCTCAGCGGCCACCTGGCCTGGGGCACCGCGGTGACCCGCGGGGCGGTGATGGTCGGCCTCGGCGTGCTGACCCGCATCGCCGCGCTCGGCGAGGTGGGGACGCGCGCCGGCGCGGCGCGGCTGGCCCTGGTGTCGCGGGTCTCGCGCATCGCCACCTCGGCGTCGTCGCTGGACGCCATCCTCAGCGGGGTGCTCGACGAGATGGCCCGCGAGGGCCTGCGCGGCGGCGTCATCCTGCTCATCGACGAGCAGCACCAGCTCTACATCGCCGCGGCCCAGGGCGATCTTGACGACTCTGTCCGCAACTCGCGGCTGCGCATCGGCGAGGGGATCATGGGCCGCGTCGTCGAGACCGGGACCTCGATCCTGGTCGGCGACCTCGACGCCCCGGACGCGCCGCCCGCGGCCAACCGCCACCTCGGCACCAACGCGCACATGCGCAGCCTGGTGGCGGTGCCGCTGCTCTCCGCCGGCACGGTGATGGGTGTGCTCGCCGCCGACTCCTCGCGGCCGCACGCCTTCGACGCCGGTGACCTGGCGACGATGGAGCAGCTCGCCGTGGCCATCGCCGGCAGCGTGCAGCGCACCGGCGCGCTGCAGCTGGCCGACCGCCGCCTGCAGCAGCGGGTCGACGAGCTGACCCTGCTGCTCGACACCGCGGGACGGCTGTCGATGTCGCTGGAACCCGAGGTGGTGCTGCGCGAGGTGGTGCGCTCCACCGCCGCGGTGGTGTCGCACGGCGGCGGCACCCTGCCGGCGCGCGCCGCGGTGTTCCGCGTCAGCGACGGCGTCGCCTCGCCGGTCGCGGTGGAGGACGACGAGGGCTACGTCGACGCGCCGGCGGTGCTGCCGCTCGACGAGCACCCGCCGATGCGCCAGGCGATGTCGAGCGGCACGGTGGTGACGGCGCGCTTCGACAGCATGGGTCCCAGCGTCGCCGCCGCCGCCGCGGCGCTGGGGCTGGTCGCCGGGGCCTGGGCCCCGATCTGGACGGGCAAGACGCTCTACGGCGTGCTCGCCGCGTCGTCGCGCGACGACCGCCACTTCGACGCCGAGGAGCTGCGCCTGCTGGAGGGCATCGCCCACCTCGCCGGGCTGGCCATCGGCAACGCCGAGGCGCTGCGCCTGGAACGCGAGCGCGTCCTCGCCGCGCGCGAGCACGCCGACCGCATGGCCTCGGTGGAGCGGGTCAAGTCGGAGTTTCTCCGCCTCGCCTCGCACGAGCTGCGCGGACCGCTGGGTGTGCTGGGCGGCTACCTGTCGATGCTCGAAGACGGCTCGCTCAGCGCCGAGCAGCTGCGCCGCATCCTGCCCGTGCTGGTCGGCAAGGTGGCCGAGATGAACCGGCTGGTCGACCAGATGCTGGAGACGGCGCGCCTGGAGGAGGGGCGGCTGCGCCTGGAGATGCAGCGCGTCGACCTCGGCCGCCTGGCCCGCGAGGCGGTGCAGGCGGTGCTGCCCCTGGGTGCGCCGCGCCACCAGGTGCTCGTCGACGCGCCCGACCCG
This sequence comes from uncultured Actinomycetes bacterium, assembly GCA_964499205.1. Classification (GTDB taxonomy): domain Bacteria; phylum Chloroflexota; class Dormibacteria; order Aeolococcales; family Aeolococcaceae; genus DASRDZ01. The sequence continues at coordinate 20,163 of CAZCJX010000009.1, forward strand.
GTGACCGTTGTTGCCGACCCTGGCCGCATCCACACGGTTCTGGCCAACCTCGTCGGCAACGCGGTGAAGTACTCGCCGGGCGGCGGCGAGGTGCGCTGCGCGGTGAGCGCCGAGGGCGGGCACGCGGTGGTGCGCGTCACCGACCACGGCATCGGCATCGCCGAGTCCGACCTGCCCCGCCTGTTCACCCGCTTCGGCCGGGTGGTGACGCCGGAGAACAGCCACATCGCCGGCACCGGCCTGGGCCTCTACCTGGCCCGCGAGCTGGCCCGCATGCACGGCGGCGACATCACCGTGGCCAGCCGGGCGGGGGAGGGGAGCACCTTCACCTTCACCATGCCGCTGGCCAGCGGCGTGCACCTGCTGCCGCCGCTGCCCAGCGACGCTGAGGACGGCTCAGATGCGGACGTTCTCGGCGAAGCGGCTGAGCAGTGAGGCGTCGCCGAAGACCTCGGCGCGCTCGGGGCCGACGCGGTTCCAGAGCAGCAGGTAGAGGTCGGAGGCGGTCGCCCGCACCGCCACGTCGCCCTTGGCGTGCTCGCGGGTGACGCTGGTGCCCTCGGGGCTGATGCGGACCAGCCACTCGCCCTCGGTGTCGGTGCAGTGCAGGTGCAGGGTGGCCTGGAGGCTCACCTTCTGCAGGCGCCGGCTCAGCCGGGGCAGCCAGACGTCGGCCATCTCCTCGATGCCCATCACCGCCAGCCGCTGCTCGACCGGCTGGGCCGCGCCGGCGCCGTTCTCGGCGTCCCAGCGGTGCACCGCCGTCTCCAGCGGCATGCGGCGCACCCAGAAGCGCGAGGGGGAGACGCCGGAGGACCAGTTCCACACCGGCGTGTCCTCGCCGGCCCGGCTGAGTGCCGCGGTGACCTGCTCGACGCCCTCGGCGAACCACTCGACGCGCTGCTCCGGATCATCGGGCCCGGTGGCGGCGTCGGTGAGCGGCCTCGCCTCCTGGGCGCGCTCGTCGAGGATGCCGGCGGCCCAGTGGTGCACCCGCCCGGTGTGCTCCAGCAGGTCGTGCATCGCCCAGCCGGGGCAGGTGGGGACGGCGGCGTGGAGGTCGCGCTCGGCGGCGGCGCGGAGGAGCTGCGCATCGCGGCGCACGCTGTCGACGGCGAAGTCGGTGAGACCCATGACCCGCCGCAGTCTGGCACAGCCATGCGGCGGCGCACCCGGGTCTGGCATGCTCCCGCCACCATGAGCTCTGACGGCGTGCGGCAGCGCGGTGCGTGGCTCGGCCCCTCGCGCTGGCGCGGCCAGCCGGGGCGGCTGGAGGTCTGGTACACGACCATCACCGACCCGGCCACCGGCGAGGGCTTCTGGCTGCACCACGAGCTGGTCGCGCCGCTCTCCGGCGAGGCCTACGTGCACGGCTGGGGCGCCGCCTTCCCACCCGACGGGCCGGCGGCGTCGTGGCGCTTCGGTCCCGAAGCGATGCCCCGCAGCGCCGGCGGCCCGGTGTGGTTCAGCTCGGCGGGGGCGCAGGTGGCCGACGGGACGATGCGCGGCAGCGCCGGGGAGATGTCCTGGGACCTCAGCTACGTCGACGGCGGCCCGCCGCTGTTCACCTTTCCCCGCTGGGCGTGGACGCGGGAGGCGCTGCCCGCGGCGCAGGTGGTGCAGTCGCCGGCGGCGCGCTTCACCGGGGTGATCTGCGTCGGCGAGCGCGAGGTGCGCCTGGCCGGCGCGCCCGGCGGCGTGGCGCGGATCTACGGGCACGGCAACGCCAAGCGGTGGGCCTGGCTGCACGCCGACCTCGGCGGCGGCGACGTCCTCGAGGTGGTCGCCGCGGTGTCGAAGCGGCCGGGGTTGAACCGCATGCCCCCGCTGCCGCTGATGCGCTTGCGCGTCGACGGCGTCGACCGGCCGCGGCAGCCGATCGCCGCGGGGATGGCGGGATCGGCACACGTCGCCCTGCCCCGCTGGACGGCGACGGCGCGCTGGGGACGGACCCGGGTTCGCGCCGAGGTGGCGGTGCCGCCGGCGGTGTCGGTGGCGCTGCAGTACACCGATCCCGACGGCGAGACCTGCATCTGCACCAACAGCGAGCGCGCCTCGGCGTGGATCTCGCTGGAGCGCTTCGCCCGCGGCTGGCAGGTGGAGCGGCAGTGGGTGCTCGACGGCACCGCGCACGCCGAGGTGGGCCTGCGATGAGCGCGCTGACCGGGTTCGAGCGGCGGCAGCTGCGCGCCCTCTGCGACGCCATCATCCCGCCCGGCGGCAGCATCCCCGAGGGCGCCCTCGACGTCCGCGTGCCTGAGCGGCTCGAGGAGTGGCTGGAACAGCGCTTCTCACCCCAGGCGCGGCGGCTGGTTCGTGCCATGTTGGGCGGATACTCGCTGACCCCGCTGCTCTCCTCGAAGCTGCGGCCGTTCGCGCGGTTGAGCGGGCCCGAGCGCGAGGCCTGGGCGGCGGAGAGCGACGCGTCGCGCTTCCGGCTCCGCCGCGAGGCCTTCATGGGGCTGCACACCCTGGTCACCATCGCCTACGCCTCGGCGCCGGAGGTGCGCGCCCGGCTGGGCTACGACGGCTCGCCGGCGCTGCCGGTGGACTGGTCGCGGGTGGCGCCGCCGCCGTCGCTGCCGGTGACCCAGTGGCCCGACGTGCGCGACGAGGAGGTGCGCTGCGACGTGGTCGTCGTCGGCTCGGGCGCCGGCGGGTCGCTGGCGGCGCGCGAGCTGGTGGCGGCGGGCCTGTCGGTGGTGATCGTCGAGGAGGGCGGGCTGGTGGGCCGCGAGCGGGTGCGCGATCGCCTTCCCGTGGAACGGCTCTTCGACGCCTACCGCGACCAGGGCCTCACCGCCACCATGGGCACGCCGGTGATCTCGCTGCCCATGGGACGCGCCGTCGGCGGCACGACGGTGGTCAACAGCGGCACCTGCTTCCGCACCCCCGACTGGGTGCTGGAGTCGTGGACGCAGCGCGGGCTGCCCGGCCTCTCGCCCGACGCGCTGGCGCCGTTCTTCGAGGACGTCGAGTCGCTGATCGGGGTGGCGCCGGTCGGCGACGACATCCTCGGGCCCAACGGCGAGGTGTTCCGCCGCGGCGCCGACGCCCTCGGCTACGCCAACTCGGCGATCCACCGCAACGCGCGCGACTGCCACGGCCACGGGCAGTGCGCCTTCGTCTGCCCCATGGACGCCAAGCAGGCGATGCACGTCGCGGTGCTGCCCCAGGTGGTGGCCGCCGGCGCTCGAGTTTTTGCCAATTGCAAGGTGAACCGGGTGGTGGTGGAGAACGGGCGGGCGCGCGGCGTGGTCGCGGCGGTGCACGATCCCGCCACCGGCGCGCGGCGCGGCGTGCTGCGGGTGCGGTCGCGCGCCGTGGTGCTGGCCGCGGGCGCCGTCTTCACCCCGGTCCTGCTGCAGCGGCAGAAACTGGCCAACTCCTCGGGACTGGTGGGGCGCAACCTGGTCATCCATCCCGCGGTGGGCACCACCGCGCGCTTCGCCGAGGAGCTGCGCGCCTGGAAGGGCGTGATGCAGAACCACCACGTCGAGGAGCTGATCCGCGACGGCATCCTGCTGGAGGCGACCTTCCCGCCACCGGGCCTGGGGTATTCCGCCGGCTCGCTGCCGGGCGCCGGCCGGGCCCAGAAGGAGCTGTTGGCCGAGTACCCGCACATGGCCGCGGCGGGATCGGTGATCTCCGACGAGGGTGTCGGCCGCGTGCGCCCGCTGGGCGGCGGTGCCTTGATCCGGTACGACCTGACCGAAACCGACGCGCGCAAGATCCTCCGCGGCATCGCGCTGGCCTGCCGCATCTACTTCGCCGCCGGTGCTCAGCGCGTCTACCCCATGCTGCCGGGACTGGCCTCGATCGACTCCGCCGACGAGGTGCGCCACATCGAGTCGGGACGCTGGAAGCCGGGTGAGCTGAAGGTCTCCGCCTATCACCCCATGGGGACCTGCCGCATGGGTTCCGACCCGCGCAGCTCCGTCGTCGACGGCTTCGGGGAAACCCACGACGTGCCGGGACTGTGGGTGCTCGACGCCTCGGTGATGCCGTCGTCCACCGTGGTCAACCCGCAGATCACCGTCATGGCGCTGGCCGCGCGCGGCGGCCGACGCCTCGCCGCCACACTGACGTAGGGGTCGGTGAAGCAGGCGCTCGTCCTTCTCAACCGGGCCGCCCGCGGCGCTCCTGAGGCTCTCGCCACGGACGCGCTTGAGGCGCTGCGCGGCAGCGGCTTCGAGGTGACCGTGGCCGACGCCATGCCCAGCAGCGTCGACGGTCTCACCCTGGTCGTCTCCATCGGCGGCGACGGCACCGCCCGCGAGGTGGCCGAGCGCCTGGCCACCGCGCTGGGCACCTGGCCGGCGGGCGCCGGGGGCCCCGCCGCCGCCGACGCCCCATGTCTGCTGGTCCTCCCCGCCGGCACCGGCAACAGCGTCCACAAGTCCCTCTGGGACGACCGCAGCGCCGCCGACACCCTCGCCGCCGCTCTCGGCCCATCCTCGCTGCGCCGCGACCTCGACCTCGCCCGCATCGAGGGGCACGACCGCGCCGTCCTCCTCGGCGCCTCGGCGGGTTTCCTGCGCTGGACCGTCGAGGCCACCGCCCGCTTCCCCGACCTCTTCGGCCGCGACCTCTACGCCGCCGCCGGCCTCGCCGCCGCCCAGGAGCTGCGCCCCTACCCGGGCCGGGTCAGCGTCGACGGCCGCCTCGTCGCCGAGGGGCCCATCGCCCTGGCCGCGGTCGGTGGCGCTCCCCGCCGGGGTGGCAGCCTCCATCTCTTCCCGCACTCCCGGCTCGACGACGGCCTGCTCGACGTCTGCGTCGTCACCGCCGCCGGTCCCGACGACGCCGTCCCGCTCCTGCTCGCCGCCATGGAGGGCGCCCACCTGGGGCAGCCCGGAGTCCACTACGCCCAGGGCCACGAGGTCACCCTCGAATCCCTCGACGGCCCGCTCCCCTTCGAGCACGACGGCGACCTCTGGCCGGGCACCGAGTCCACGCTGCGGCTCAGCGTCGTCCCCGCCGCCCTGCCCGTCCTGGCCCCGCCGATCCTGCCCGACTAGCCCTGCGCCTCGCGCGCCGCCTGCTCGACCCGGGCCCGGTATCCCTGCCACCACGCCGCGTCCACCGGCGGCAGGTTGGAGTTCCCCTCGCGCATCCCCACCGACCCGTCGATCAGCTCGCGCAGGATGTCGGCGTGCCCGGCATGCCGGTTGACCTCGGTGGCCACGTGCACCAGCACCCGGTGCAGGGTGACCTGCCGCTGCTCCTCCGGCCACCACGCCACGTGTCCCATGGCATCGAGGGGCAACGCCTCGATGGTGGCGTCGGCGTGCGCCCAGGCGCGGTGATGGAAGCCCACGACGTCGTCGCGCGACTCCTCCGCGGTGGCCCACATGTCGGCATTGGGCTCAGCGCCCTCGTCGAACCACGGCATCGCCTCGTCGAAGCGCCGCCCGAACGTCTCGCCGAAGTAGCCCACGCCGACACTGGCGACGTGCTTCACCAACCCCAGCAGGTTGGTGCCCGTCGGCGTCATCGGTCGCCGTACGTCGTACTCCGACAACCCCTCCAACTTCCACAGCAGCACGCCGCGCGCCACCCTGAGATACCGGTGCAGATCGGCTTTGGGATCGTTGTTGGCCATGCGAGGCAGCATGGCACTACGGGGCCAGCGCGCGAGCCAGCATGCCGAGGAGGGCGCGCACGTCCGATGCACGGTTGTGCTGCATCGCCTCGACGCGGTGCACCACCTGCTGCGCATCGGCAGCGCCCAGCAACGGTGTCGCGTTGAGCAGGAACTTCTCGCGGGCGATGTCGCGGTGGTGGAGGCGGGTGTGGGGGCCGGCGGCGCCTTCGGGGATGTCGACGGCCGCCTGCAGCGCGGACCCGTCGGCGAAGCGGACGGACAGGCGCGCGCCCAGCGCCTTCTCGGCGTGTTCGAAGGAGGCTTCGGGTGGGTCGAGGAGGGCGGCGGCCTCGTCCTCGCTGATGCCGGCGCCGCCGGCGAGCCAGGCGGCGCCGGGGCGGCCGGCCATGCGCAGCGCGGCACCGATAGGCGCGGCGCCGAGGAGGGCCCGGCGCGAGAGGTCCGCGTCGTGGCGCAGCTCGACGAGGCGGGCGACCCGCCAGACGCGGGCGTCGGAGACCCGTGGGGGAGAGAAGTCGTCGACGCCGAGGGCGCCGCGCAGCAGGGCGACGGCGACGCTGTAGCCGGTGGAGAAGTTGAGGGCCGCGACCCCGGGCGGGTCGGCGGCGAGGTAGGCGGCGGAGCGCTGCTCCATGCCGACGGTGAAGATCGAGCAGTCGACCGTGATCCCCGCGATCTGGTCGAACCTGGCAGCAACCTGGGGGTGGAGATGCAGCGCCGCGTCGATGGCGGCGTCGATGTAGGCGCAGCCGGGGCGCGGCTTGATCGACAGGGTGTCGGTGTGCCAGCGCGACCCCAGCCCGTCGACCGCCTGGGGGAGCGGCAGCTGCGCGAAGCGGGCGAGGAATCCCTCGGGATGCTCCAGCATGTCGGGCGCGCCGTGGAGCCCGCAGAGCGCGGCGTCGACGGCGTCGAGCCCGCTGCGCACCGGCGTCGACGCGGTGAGCAGCTTGGCGTCGCTGCCGAAGAAGGCGTGCTGCAGCGACCACGGCGGTTGGGCGAAGGCGATCCCCAGCGCATCGACCATCACCGGCTCAGCGAGCCCCTCGGCGGTGCAGCGACCGACCACCGCGCCGGCGAGGTGCGTGTGTGCCGCGGTCTGCCCGCGGAACGGTCCCAGCGTCGCCGCCGCCGTCACCCGTGCGGCCACTTCCGTTGTGGCCACGATCGACCGCAACAGCGAGGCCCCGTCCAGCCCAGCCGGCCGCGCGTAGGCCAGCGGCACACCCACCGACGAATGTGAGACGTGTCCGGCGAAGACGGTGTCGTCGTAGTCCAGGGCCATGCTCAGCGCGGCGCTGACGTAGGCCGACGACTTGGCATCGACGCCGTCGCCGAACGGCACCCCGAACCCGGCGATCGCCCGCCGTCCCAGGTCGTGCCGCGCCCCGGCACACAGCGCGCCGAGGTGGGCGAGCAGCTGCGAGACAGCCAGTTCCCGCACGCGCTCCGGCACGTCCTCCAGTCGCAGGCCGGCCGCCCAGGCGGCCAGCCGCTCGCTCAGCGTCGCCACGGTGGGCAAGTGTTGTCGATCGGCGCACCGGCCCGCCGGGGCGCAAGGACGCCCGCTAGCTCTCCCGGCGGGCGTCCAGCCGGCTCAGCTCGATCTCCAGCCGAGCCATGGCGTCGGCGCGGCGGGCCGCCTCGTCGAGCAGGCCGACGAAGGTGCGCCGCCGCACGTAGCGCTCCACCGCTCCGCTCTCGACCTCGTCGGCGACCCGCTGCATCAGCGCCGGCGCCGGCTTGTCGCTGACCAAGCGCCCGATCGCCGCCCGCGGCACCGCACCGGCATCGGCGGCGCGGCGCGCGGAGAGCGGTGAGGGGGCGACCCCCGTCCCTGCCGGCTTGGGCATGTCGGGCGTGGCGGCCGGCGCGGCGCGGCCGACCGAGCCGGCCATCTGCCGGCAGGTCGGGCACTGCAGCACCGTCTCCACCCGCGGTCGGCCTGCCCAGGCCCAGCTCGACTGGCGGACCAGCACCAGCTCGCCGCCGCAGCGGCCGCACAGCGTGGCGGCCCGGGCGCAGCCGGGGCAGAAGGCGACGTGGGTGATGCCGTAGGCGCCGAGCGCGGCGCGCGCCCACACCCGATCGGAATGGCATTGCGGACACGGGCTCGGCTGGTTCATGACCCCTCCTCTCGGCAACTCGTGTGCTGTGACGAGTGGCGCGTCATCTGGGTCGGGCTCCGACGCGAACCTGGCGGAATCAGCGGTGTCGCGTCCATGCCGCTGATAGATCAGATGATAACGCTACTAGTACGTTTTCTCACAACAACCATGCGCTGAGAACTCCGTCAGCCGCCTCTCCGCAGCAGCCGGGCGATGGCCTCGGCGCGCGGGCAGGCGACGATCTCCTCGACGCCGGCCGGCAGCGGCATCGACCAGCTGGGCCAGTGGTCGGCCGTCGTGCCGGGCATGTTGGGCCGGCGCTCGACCAGCAGCAGGTCTTCCAGGGTGGCCAGCAGCACCGCGCTGGGCGCCTCAGCGAGCGCGGAGTAGGCGGCCAGCACCGCCTCCTCGACGCTGGCCCCGTCGTGCAGCCGGCGCAGCGAGCGAAGGTGCTCGCGCAGCCGCCGGTGCTCCTCGACGGCCGGCGACAGTCCCGCCGCCTGCTGGTCGCGCACGTCGGCGCCGCTCCACAGCCCGGCCACGGTGGGCAGGTCGTGGGTGGTCACCGCGGCCAGCGCCGTCCGGGGAAAGGCGCGGGGCGGTTCGGGCTCGAACCAGAGCAGCCGGTAGCTGAGGACGTCGCGCGCCGCCATCTCCTGGCGCACCGCGGGCTCGACGGTGCCGAGGTCCTCGCCGACCACGATGCCCCCCGCGCGCACGCTCTCCAGGGCCAGCACCTCGAAGAGGTCGCGCATCGGGTAGCGCACGTAGGCGCCCTCCGCCGGTGTGGCGCCCTCGGGGATCCAGAACAGCCGCGACAGCCCCATGACGTGGTCGACGCGTAGCCCCGCGGCGCCGCGCAGGCAGGCGCGCAGCACGGCGCTGAACGGCGCGTAGGCCTCGCGGCGCAGCGCCCAGGGGTCGAAGGGAGCGATGCCCCAGTCCTGCCCGGCGGTGTTGAAGAGGTCGGGCGGGGCGCCGACGTGGACGCCGCCGGCCAGCGTGCCGGGCTGCAGCCAGGCGTCGACGCCGCCGGGGTCGACCCCGATGGCCACGTCGTGGAGCAGCGGCAGCCGCGCCGCCGCGGCGTGCAGCTGCACGTCGACCAGCCACTGCAGCCAGACGTGGAAGTCGGCACGGTGGCGCAGCCTGGCGTGCTCGCGGGCGACGGCGGCGGAGTGGCGGTCGCGCAGCTCGGTGGGCCACTCCAGCCAGGCGGTGCCGTGCACCTCGGCCAGGGCGCACCAGGCGCCGAAGGCCTCGAGGTCCGGTCCCTGCGCGGCGCGCCAGGCGACGAACTCGGGCGGCTGCCGGTCGCCCTGCGCCTCCCAGATGCCGCCCAGGGCGTCGAGCTTGTGCCGCAGCACCGCGTCGCGGTCGATGCGGTCCCCGACAGGCCCGGGCGCCGCGCCCGGCACGTCGGCGACGCCCGGCACGTCGGGGACGCAGAGGTAGATGGGGTCGCGAAAGCGCCGGCTCCCCGGCGAGTACGGGCTCGGCTCCACCGGCGGCAGCGGCGCCGAGTAGTGCAGCGGGCTGAGCAGCAGCAGACCGGCGCCGAGCCCGCGGGCCCAGCCGGCGATGGCGCCCAGGTCGCCGAAGTCGCCGATGCCCCAGCTGCGCTGGGAGTGGAGGCTGTAGAGCTGCACCGCCCACCCCCAGGTGTGCAGCCCCTCGGGCAGGTGGCAGCGACCCGGCCCGACGATCAGCGGCCGCGAGGCCCCGCCCGCCCCCACCAGGCGGTGGTACCCGAGCGGCAGCGACGCCGCGGGCATCCCCGCGGCCACCGCCGTCTCGCTGCCGTCCTCCGCCTGCAGCACCCCGCCGACGGGCAGGGTGTCAGCGGGGCCGACCACGAGGGGCGCGGCGTCCGCCGGCGGTGCGGCACCCGGGGCCGCCCCCAGCGCCGCCAGCACCGCCTCCAGAGCCTCCGCCGGCACGTCGTGCCGCTCGCCGCGCACGTCGTGCCACGACGTCTCCACCCCCCAGGCCAGCGCCTGGCGCGCCAGCTCTCCGGCACCCCTGCTGATCACGCCGCGCTCCTTGACGATCCTGATAGACAACAAACCGTAAACGTGATACCGTCGATGTGACATTTAATGTCCGGACGTGCGAGTTCGAGGAGAACGCCCATCCCCGCTGCGCCTCCCGCCTCCGACCTGCAGGTCCTCCGCCTCGTCGCCCACGAGCTGCGTGCCCACCTCACGGTCCTCAACGGGTACTCGACGCTCCTCCTGGAGGACGACCGGGTCCGCCGCGATCCGGAGAGGGTCGAGCACGCGCTGAGCGAGATGCGCTCACACCTGGCCACCCTCAACGACATCTCCGCCCACCTCGCCGACGCCGTCGGCAACGAGGGGGGAGGGAGCGTCGCCCGCCTGCCGATGGCGATGGGCGAGGTGGACCTGCGCGCCGCCGCCCGCGAGGCGATCGCCATGGCCTCCGAGGTGGCCCGCCGCCACCGCGTCGAGCTCCGGCTCGACGACCGCCGCCTCGGTCCTGACCCGGTCTGCGCCGACCGCTTCCAACTGGTCGTCGCCATGCGCAACCTGCTCGACAACGCCTGCTCGCACGGCCCCGACGGCGACGCCGTGACCCTGGAGCTGCTGCGCGAGAAGGGCGAGGTGGAGATCCGCGTCCGCGACCACGGCCCCGGCCTGCACGCGCTCGGCCGCAGCGCCTTCGAACCGCTGCGCCGCGGCCGCGCCACCCGCAACGGCGGCCTCGGCCTCGGCCTGAGCCTGGTCGCCGAGGTGGCCCGCGGCCACGGCGGCCGGGTCACCTGGGGCAGCGAGGCGGGCGGCTCGACCATCGGGCTGCGTTTCCCCGACCGCCGCCCCAACTGATCGCCGGCACCTGCGCCATCGGGCCAGCACTCTAGCCGAGGTGCACGGGCGGCCATCGGCGCGCCATACTCCGCGCTCCATGGAGATCCTGCGCACCCCGGACGAGCGCTTCGCCGACCTGGCCGGCTACCCCTTCGCGCCCCACTACGCCGAGGTCGACGGCCTGCGCATCCACACCGTCGACGAGGGCCCGCGCGACGGCGAGGTGGTGCTGATGCTCCACGGGGAGCCGTCGTGGTCGTACCTCTACCGGACGATGATCCCGGTGTTCACCGGGGCCGGGCACCGCGCCGTGGCGCCCGACCTGGTCGGCTTCGGCCGCTCCGACAAGCCGGCGGCGCGCGAGGACTACACCTACGCGCGCCACGTCGCCTGGATGCGCGGCACCGTGGAGGCGCTCGACCTGCGCGACATCACCCTGGTCTGCCAGGACTGGGGCGGCCTGATCGGGCTGCGCCTGGTCGCCGAGATGCCCGACCGCTTCGCCCGCGTGGTCGCCGCCAACACCTTCCTGCCCACCGGCGACCAGGATCCCGGCGAGGCCTTCAAGGCCTGGCAGCGCTACTCGCAGACCACTCCCGAGTTCCACGTCGGCGGCATCGTCAAGGGCGGCTGCGTGAGCGAGCTGAGCGCCGAGGCGATCGCCGCCTACGACGCGCCCTTCCCCGACGACCGCTACAAGGCGGGGGCGCGCCAGTTTCCGACATTGGTGCCCACAACTCCCGACGACCCGGCGTCGGCGGCCAACCGGGCCGCCTGGGAGGTGCTGACGCAGTGGCGCAAGCCCTTCCTCACCGCCTTCGGCGACTCCGACGCGATCACCCGCGGCGCCGACCGGGTGCTGCAGAAGCTGATCCCCGGCTGTGCCGGCCAGCCGCACACCACGCTCACTCAGGCAGGCCACTTCATCCAGGAGGACCGCGGGCCGGAGTTGGCCGCGGTGGTGGTCGACTTCATGGCCGCCACGCCGCTGCCCGCCTAGCCTCGGCGCGGCCCAGCCCAGCGGATCGAGCGGGCGCGTCCTAGGGCTTGCCGTCGAGGACGGTGTAGACGAACCCGGTGGTCGCCTTCCAGGTCAGCACCGAGTGGTGGCTGCTGCCGAAGTAGACGTCGATGCGCACCGAGGTGACCTGCCCGTAGCCGGCGCCGGCGACCGCCTGCACCAGGCTCTCCAGGTAGGCCTGCTCACCCTGGGAGCCGCGGCTGGAGAAGCCCTGCAGGGTGGGGCCCTGGGTGGCGGTCAGCGTCATGCCGAAGTCGCGCACCTTGCCGCGGGCGGCGACCAGCTGGTTGAGGTTGGTGACCGTCACGTTGCCGGCGGCGGCGGGCTCGGTCCTGATGGTGATCGCCCAGTCCTGGCCTCGGGCGCGCAGCGCCGCCTGCAGCGAGGCGGCGTCGGCGGCGGCGAGGGGGTCGTTGCCGAGGTGGGAGTCGTAGCTGGCGGCGGCGACCGGGGCGCTCTTGATGATCGCCACCTGGGTGCAGCCGGTGAGTGCCAGCGCCGCCGCGGCGAGCAGCCCGGCGACGGCGGCGGAGGAGCGGCGGGCCGCGATGCGGCGGAGGGGGAGGGGCATGGCCGCGGGGATTATCGCAGCCGAGGTGTCCGGGTCGGCCGGAGCCCGGGGCCTGTGCTCCCCGGGACTCCGGCCTGGGCAGGCGAGAGCTTCTGGCTAGTGGTCCCCGCCGCAGCGGTCCTCGGACCCGCCTTCGCCGCCGGACTGGGTGGTGCAGGGCGTCGGCGCGGCGGTGGTGGTGCTGCTGTGGTCGCCGTCCTCGTTCTCGACCTCGGGCGTCTCGCTCGGCTCCGGGGTCTCGCTGGCCCGCGGCGCCTCGGTGGCCTCCGGGGCCTCGGTCGCCTCGGGCGTCTCGGTGGCCTCCGGCGTCTCGGTGGCCTCCGGGGTCTCGGTCGCCTCCGGCGTCTCGGTCGCCTCCGGCGTTTCCGTGGCCTCCTCGACCTGGCTGCCCGGCGCGTCGGTCGACGAGGAGCCGATGGTGCTGAAGGGAACCGCGGCGGAGTGGTGGCCCGCCAGCGTGGTCGCGCCCAGCGCGACGGCGCCGCCGCCGATGCCCAGCGCCGCTGCGGCGAGCGCCGCGGCCGAGTGACGGAGTCGAAACATGGTGGCCTCCTGGTCGGGTAACCCTGGGAAGAATGTCGGGCGATGGGGCGCCCGGGCGCCGTCGTAGAGGAGGTCGTCGATCGGCATGCTGCGGGATACGGGTGGAGCCGGCCGTATCCTCGCGCCCGCGGCCCGCGACCTTCCTGGGGATGCACCAGACGACGCAGTGAACGCGACGGCCCCCTCCGCCGCCGCGGTCGACCTCGTCAACGCCGCGCTCCGGGGTGATCCAGCGGGATGGGACGGTCTCTTCGACCGCTTCTACCCCGCGGTCCACCGCTACGCGCTGGCGCGGACGGGGGACCGCACCGCGGCCGAGGAGGTCGCCCAGGAGGTTTTCGTGGCCGCAGTCGCCACCCTCTCCCGGCTGCGAGAGCGCAGTGAGGCGGGGATCGAGGGGTGGTTCGTGGGAATCGCCCGGTTCAAGCTGGCCGACCGCGCCCGCCGTCGGGCCCGCGACGAGCGCCTGACCGTCCTCCCCGCCATCGCCCCCGACGCCGGCGAGCTGGCCGCCGCCAACCTCACCGCCGGCGAGCTGCGCGCCGCCATGGAGGCACTCACCGAGGAGCAGCGCGACGTGCTGGTGCGCCGCTTCGTGCTCGACCAGTCGCTGGAGCAGGTGGCCGCCGCCATGGGGCGCCGCGTCGGCGCGGTCAAGGCGATGCAGCACCGCGCCCTGGGGGCGCTCAACCGGCGGCTCGGCGAGGCGGAGGCGTGGCGATGAACCACCTCGACCCGCGCCTGCGGCCGGCGTTCCAGGCGCTGCGCGAGCAGAGCGAGGTGCGGCCGCGGCCCCAGGCGATGGCGGCGGCGCGCGCTGCGATGCACCAGGCACGGGCGGCGGCTGGGGTGGAGCAGCTCGGTCGCGTGGCGGCGGTGGAGCAGCTCGGTCGTGTGTCGGCGATGGCGCGGCTCGGTCGCGTGGCGGCGGTGGAGCAGCTCGGTCGTGTGTCGGCGACGGATCGGCTCGGTCGCGCGGCGGCGGTGGCCGGCTGGGTGCGCGCGGCCCTGACCCCGCATCGGCTGATGGCGGGTGGCGCCGGGCTGGTGGCGGGCGCGGCCGCGGTGGCGGCGCTGGGCTGGAACGCGCCGGCGGGCACGCCGCTGCACGCCGTCCGCGTCGCCCACGAGTCGCTGGCCCTGGCTCTGCCGGGCAGCGACCGCGTCGGCCTCGACCTCGCCGACGCCGAGTCGCGCATGCGGGAGGCGCAGCAGCAGCCCGCTTCCTCGGCGGCCTCGCTCGACGAGGCGGCCGGCTTCCTCGACGACGCGCGGCAGAACCTCCGTGACGGCTCCCCGCTGTGGGGCCGCTGGCAGCGCGACGAGTCGCTGCTGGCCGCGCTGCGCCAGCACGACGGCGGCGAGAACGGCGGCAGCACCACCCCCGGCGGCGGTTCTGAGGACGGCAGCGGCGGCACCGGGGGCAGCGGTGGCGGTGGCGACGACCGCGGTGGCGCGTCGAGCCGGTCGAGCAGCAGCTCAGGCGCCGCCGGCGGCGAGGACCGCGGGGAGTCGACGTCGAGCAGCACCAGCAGCCACGCGGAGAGCGCCTCGTCCAGCACCTCCTCCCAGGTCGAGGGGCAGAGCAGTACCTCGACGCGGAGCAGCTCGTCGTCCTCCACCGGCGTCGACGGGGGCGGCAGCGGCAGCGGTAGCGACGGCGGCGGCGGGGGCGGCGGGTCGGCCAGCAGCAGCAGCACCAGCTCCACCAGCGACCGCTGAGCCGCGAGCGCCGGCGCGGTCGCCCAGCGACCATTGAGGCGCCGGTGCCGGCGCGGTCGCCCAGCCACCACTCAGCCGCGATCGCCGGCGCCGGCGGCGCGGCCGCCATGACGCGCCGCCACCACCTGCGTCATGGTTCGCGACAACAAACCCGCATGCTGTCGACGGGGACGACTGTGCGGGAAAACCCAAATGGGCCTTGTACGTTCCGGACCGCTGTGCCACAATCCGCGACCCATCCCTTCCCCAGGTCCCGGAGGTCGAGCCATGTCCGGTGCTCGCACGTTGGTGCAAGATCCGGCCACAACTCAGGTCGCCGCCCCCGAGCCGGACTCGCGCTATCTGCGGCTCTCGTCGTGCCCCCGCTGCGCCGGGCGCAGGCGCGCCCTGGTGGAGGTCGGCGGCCGCCTGGTGGGACGCTGCCTGGGATGCGGCGACGAGCTCTCGGTGCCCCTGGAGACGGAGTACCAGAGCCACATCGTCATCGTCGGCCGGGCCGGCCAGGGCGTCTACACGGTCGACAACAGCGGGGACTGACGCGGACGCGGTGCCCGGCGGCGCTGCATTCAGTGACATCGTGACTGTCACGTTTGGGTACGGGTGACGTAGGCTCTGGCCTGCGCGCTCGGCAGAGGGGGGTCCTGGGCCGACCCGGTGCGCGCCCCCGGAGGACGGCATGTCCCGACGCGCCGCCGCGCTCCTCGCCGGAACCGTGTCGACCGCCGCCGTGGCCGGCGTGGCGGGGTGCGGACCGTCGCCGGCGGCGGGCACCCCGGCACTGCCGCAGACCGGCGCCGAGGCGAGCGTCCCGGCCCTGCTGAGCGCCACCTGGCACGGCTACCGGCAGCAGTTCATCCAGCCGGACGGGCGCGTCATCGACCCCAAGCGCGGCGGCGCCACCACCTCGGAGGGGCAGTCCTACGCCATGCTCCGGGCGGCGTGGAGCGACGACCGCGACACCTTCGCCCGCGCCTGGCGCTGGACCCGGGACAACTTGCACACTGGCGACGGGCTCTTCGCCTACCTCTGGGGCCGCCAGGACAGCGGCGCCTGGGGCCGGCTCAGCGGCGACAGCGCCAGCGACGCGGACCAGGACATCGCCCTCGCCCTGCTGCTCGCCGCGCAGCGCTGGAGCATGCCGGAGTACCGCGACGCGGCCGCCGCGGTGGTCCGCGCCATCTGGGCCAACGAGGTGGCCCACGCCGGCGGCACCCCGTACCTCACCGCAGGCAACTGGGCGGTGCACACCGCGCCGGGCCCGACGCTCAATCCCTCGTACCTCGCGCCCTACGCCTACCGGCTCTTCGCCGAGGTCGACGGCGCGCATCCCTGGAACGACGTGGTCGACAGCTCCTACCGCGCGCTCGACGCCTGCACCTCGGCGACGCTGGGCAGCGGGCGCAGCGCCGGGCTGCCGCCCAACTGGTGCGTCGTCAACGCCGGCGCGGCCCACGCGGCGACGTCGATGCCCAATGCCGACGACTACGGCTACGACGCCTTCCGGGTGATGTGGCGCCTCGCCCTCGACGCGACGTGGAACGGCGAGTCGCGCGCCCGCGACTACCTGCAGCGCTGCTCCTTCCTGCGCGACACCTGGCGCCGCGACCACCGCCTCGCCGCCGTGTACCACCACGACGGCAGCGCCGCCGCGGGTTACGAGGACGTCGCCGCCTACGCCGGCGACCTCGGCAACCTGCTCGTCACCGACACCGCGGCGGCGCGGCAGGTCGTCGAGGAGAAGCTGCTGCCCTCGCTGCGCCGCAGCAGCGGCGTGCCCGCGTGGGGCGATCCCGACAACTACTACCAGCAGAACTGGGTGTGGTTCGGCCTCGCCCTGGCGGCCGGGCGCATCCCGCCGCCGCACCTCTAGGAGACGTCGATGCTGCTCGAGCTGACCATCTTCTTCGCCTTCTGTTCGGCGGCGGCGACGCTGATCGCCATCCGCCGCGGGGCACCGGCGGCGCAGATGTGGCTGGGGCTGCCGCTCTGCGTGCTCGCCGTCGCGGTGGCGGCGTGGGCCAGCACCATGGTCACCGGCGACGGCGCCGGCGCCGAGGTCATGGCCATCGCCGCCCTGGTGCTGACCGTGGGCATGCGCCTGCTCCAGCCATGGGGCCTGGTCTCCTGCCTGCTGTTCACCAGCTTCACCCTGGCGGCGGTCAGCTATCTCGCCTACGCCGCCGACTGGACGGTCACCGCCAGCGACGGGCCCGCGGTGTGGATCGGCTCGACCCTGTTGCTGCTGCTGGAGATCGTCGCGCTGGCGCTCTCGGTGTCCTACGCCTTCGAGATCCTCGACGTGCTCGGCCGCCGCAGCGCGCGCGACAGGCCGCTGCCCGACGCGCAGGCGATGCCATGGGTCGCCCTGCAACTGCCCACCTACAACGAGCCGGTCGAGGTGGTGCGCCCCACCCTCGAAGCGCTGGCCCGGCTCGACTATCCCAACCTGCTGGTGCAGGTGGTCGACAACAACACCGAGGACCCCGCGCTCTGGCGTCGCATCGAGCAGCTCTGCGCCCAGCTCGGCGAGCGATTCGCCTTTCTCCACCTGGAGAACTGGCCCGGCTTCAAGGCCGGTGCCTGCAACGAGGCGACGCGGCGGCTGCCCGAGAAGTACGAGGTCATCGGCATCGTCGACGCCGACTACGAGGTGCGCCCCGGCTGGCTGCGCGCGGTGATCGGCCACTTCGACGATCCGTCGGTCGGCTTCGTGCAGACCTCGCAGCACTACCGCGAGTGGCAGGACAGCCCCTACCTGCGCGGCCTCTTCTACAGCTTCCGCTACTTCTTCGACGTCACCATGCCGGCCCGCGACCACCGCAACGCGATCATCTTCTGCGGCACCATGGGGTTGATCCGGCGCAGTGCGCTGGAGCAGATCGGCGGCTGGAACGAGGAGTGCATCACCGAGGACGCCGAGGCCTCGCTGCGCATGCTCGGCCATGGCTGGCGCGGCGTCTACGACCGTCGCGCCTGGGGCGCCGGCCTGATGCCGCTCGACTTCGACGGCCTCAAGAAGCAGCGCTATCGCTGGGCGCTGGGCGGCATGCAGATCCTGCGCTTCCACTGGCGCGAGCTGATTCCCTTCACCCGCCACCGCCTGCGGCTGACGCCGGCGCAGCGCATCCACTACCTGCTCGGCTCGGTGCAGTGGTTCGGCGACCTGGTCACCGTCGCCTTCACCATCCTGCTGGTGGCCACGGCGATCGCCACCGCGACGCACCACCGCCTGCCGCTGCGGCAGCTGACCGGCTCGGTCCTGGTGGTGCCGATCGTCTTCCTGGTCACCGGCGTGGGACGCGCCATGTGGGCGATGCGGCGCACCACCGACTGCACCTGGGGCGACGCCTTTCGCGCCCTGCGCTGCTGGTTCGCGATGAGCTGGGTGGTGGCGCTAGCCTGCGCCCGCGGGCTGGTCACCTCGCGCGCCGAGTTCCTGCGCACGCCGAAGAAGAAGGTGGGAGAGTCGTCGTGGATCAAGGCGCTGCGCACCTCGCGGATGGAGACGCTGCTGGCCATAACCGCGCTGCTGACCGCGCTCCTCATGCTGGTGCGTGCACCGTCGTTCACCACGCTGGCGCTGGCCGCGCTGCTGGTGTTCCAGGGATGGCTGTACACCAACGCACCCTGGGCGAGCATGGCGGCGGAGGGCATCGCCCTGACCCCGGCGCGGCGCGTCTACCTGGAGTCGGCGCAGAACACCGGCGACCGCCCGGTGATGCGTCCGATCGCGGCCGCGGCCACGGCGGGCTTCGGCATCGCCGCCGTCGCGGCGGTGGTGGCGGCGCTGGTGGCCACCGGCCCGTCGGACACCTCGGCGCCGTTCACCGGCGGGCAGTCCGACCTGCCGCGCATCGGCACCATCGCCCACACCGTGCCGATCCCGGCCAAGACGCCGGCGCCGACCGCGCCGCCGTCCCCGGCGAGCACGCAGAGCGCGACCACGTCGACATCCACGTCGTCGAGCAGCAGCGAGTCGACGTCGAGCGCGACGGCGACGAGCAATCCCTAGAGCAGCTCCGGCCGCTCCCACGGCTTGCCGAGCACGTGGTGGTCGAGGAAGGCGAGCACGGTGCGGTACCAGACGCGCGCGTTCTGCGGCTTGAGCACCCAGTGGTTCTCGTCGGGGAACCACAGCAGCTGCGAGGGCACGCCGCGCAGCTGCAGGTCGGTCCACAGCCGCACCGCCTCGCTGGAGGGCACGCGGCGGTCGCGGTCGCCGTGGATCACCAGCATCGGGGTGCGGATGGCGTCGGCCGCGCGGTGCGGAGATCGTGCCATCCATGACTCGAACTCGCTGACCGGCGAGCCGAACTCGCGCTCCATGAAGGGCCCGTAGTCGGTGGTGCCGTGCATCTGGTCGAGGGCCCACACGCCGGCGTGGGAGACGATGGCGCGGAAGCGGTCGGTGTGCCCGGCGATCCAGTTGGCCATGTAGCCGCCGTACGACCCGCCGGCCACGGCCGTGCGCTCGCCGTCGACGTCGGGGCGGGCCACCGCGGCGTCGACGCAGCTCATCAGGTCGGTGTAGGGGCGGCCCGACCAGTCGCCCCAGGAGTCGGCGACGTGGGCGTGCCCGTAGCCCACCGAGAGATGGGGGTCGGGGAGGAGCACCGCGTAGCCGTGGGCGGCGGCGAGGTGGGGGTTCCAGCGCCAGTGCCAGCCGTTCCAGGAGGCGAAGGGCCCGCCGTGCACGAAGAGCAGCAGCGGTGCCGGGGAGCCGGCGGCGGCGCCGGGCGGCAGCACCAGCCAGGCGTGGATCGGCTGCCCATCGGCGCCGGCGACGGTCAGCTCCTCGAGGCGGGTGTCGAGGGCGGGCGGTTCGGCCGGGCCGCGCAGCATGCGCGGCTGCTGGTCGGCGGTGCGCGCGTCGAGGGCGCAGGCGGCCGGCGGCGCGTCGACGTGCGAGCGCAGCGCGTACAGGGTGGTGCCGTCGGGGCTGGGGCGGACGCTGCTGTAGCTGCCCGAGGCGGTGAGCCGGGTGACCGCGCCGTCGAGCTCGACGCGGTGGATCGGCGCGTGGCCGCGCTCCTCGGCGACGGCGAAGAGGGCGGAGCCGTCGGGAGCCCAGCAGAGCTCGCTGACCACGGCGTCCCACTGCGGGGCGAGCTGCCGCGCCGCGCCGGTCTCGACGTCGACGAGCAGCAGGTCCTGGCGCGCCGGGCTGTCCGGGGCGCCCCAGTGGTAGCGGGCGCAGGCGACGGTGCGGCCATCGGGGGAGACGGCGATGTGGTCGTGGTCGGCGTCGGCCTGCTGCAGCACGCGCATCTCGCCGCTGCGCATGTCGAGGCGGACCAGGTCGACCTGGGCCTGGGTGCCGGAGCGGGTGCGGGCGCCGAGGGCGAGGATGCTGCCGTCGGGGCTGAGGTCGGCGCCGGCGTCGGCCAGCCAGCCGTGCCACGGCACCTGGGGGGTGAGGTCGCGGGGCGGCGGGGCGTCGGCGGCGGCGTCGATGCCGGCGAGGTCGAGGGCCATGACGTGGGGCTCGCGGCCGGCCAGCGGGTGGTCCCACCAGTGCATCGGGTAGCGCTCGAAGAGCATGGCCTCGACCCCGGCGTCGCGGCGCGCCTTCTGCCGCTCGGCGTCGTCCTCGAGGCCGCTGCTGCCGGGGTGCACCGAGATCACCAGTGCCACGGTGGTGGCGTCCCGCCCGGTGAACACCGCCTCCACGCCGCCGTCGGGCGCGCAGAGCCGGCGCGGCTCACCGCCTGCGGCGGGAAGCAGGTAGAGCGCCGGCGCGTCGGGGGCGGAGGCGTCGGCGGCGCTGAGGTCGGGGCGTGGCGAGGTGAAGAGGACGGAGCCGTCGGGCAGGAAGCCGGCAGCGGCCTCGCCGCGGGCGGAGCGGGTGAGGCGGCGTGCCGGGCGCTGCCCCGCCGGGTCGATCTCCCACAGCGCGCCGGCGAAGCGCTTGCCGTCCGGAGCGACGGTCTGCACCGTGGCCACCAGGCGGGTCCCGTCGGGGCTGAGATGGAGGGCGGCGAGACGGGGGAGGGCGAGGAACTCGTCCAGCGTCAGCGGCATGGCCGCACACGGTACATCGCCGTTCAGCCCACCGGCTCTGAGAGCGGCGTGGTGGTGAACTGCTACACTCGCTCTATCACGTTGTGTGCTGACTGCAGTTGAGCGCGGCAAGGAGGAGCGATGAGCGAGGTCGAACGCTCGATCGTCGTCGACGTCCCGGTGAGCACTGCCTACGCGCAGTGGACCCAGTTCGAGGAGTTCCCCGCCTTCATGACCGGCGTGGAGTCGGTCGAGCAGCTCGACGAGCGGACGCTGCACTGGCGCGCCCGGCTGGGCACCACGGTGCGCGAATGGGACGCCGTGATCACCCAGCAGTTCCCCGGCGAGCGCATCGCCTGGCGCAGCACGCGCGGCACTCCCAACGCCGGCCACGTCAGCTTCGCCCCGGTCGGCGACAACGCGACGCGGATCGAGCTGTCGATGCACTTCGAACCCCACGGCGTGGCCGAGAACGTCTGGGCCTCGCTGGGCCTGGTGGGCCGCCGCGTCGACCACGACCTGCACCGCTTCAAGGAGTTCATCGAGAGCCGCGGGCGCGAGACCGGCGCCTGGCGCGGCACCATCCACCAGCCGGAGCCGCGGGGGACGCACAACCCCGAGGTGTCCCAGCCGGTCTCGTCGAGCGGCGGGGAGGGCCGCCAGCCCGGGTCGGAGCGGCGATGAGCTCCAGGTCGCGCACCGCCGAGGCGGAGAAGGGGCTGGGCAGCAGCCGCGGGCCGGTCACCGGCACGGTGCAGCGCTGCGAGCGCGGTGCCCCGGGTGCCCGGCGCGGGTCCGGCGCGCCGCCGTCCGGCTTCCACTCCCGGCGCGAGGCGGTGCTCCGGGTGCTGATGGAGGCCTACCGGCGCGACCTGGGACCGGGAGCCCTGGACCCGCACTGACCCCTCCGGGGGCTGATAGTGATATAATTGCTATCAGATTTGCCCATCCGCGTGATGTCAAGAGGAGATCGCCATGCGTATCGCCTGCCTCCTCGACACCGGCTTCGAAGACTCCGAGTTCCGCAAGCCGTTCGACGCGTTCACCCAGGCCGGCCACCAGGTCACCGTGATCGGGTTCGAGGCCGGCAAGGAGGTGCAGGGGTACCGCGGCAAGGAGCGGTACACCACCGACAAGGGCATCGACCAGGTCTCCCCGGACCAGTTCGACGCCCTCTTCATCCCCGGCGGGTACTCGCCCGACCACCTGCGCATCAACCCCAAGGTGGTGCAGTTCACCAAGGCGTTCTTCACCGCCGGCAAGCCGGTCTTCGCCGTCTGCCACGGGCCGCAGCTGATCATCGCCGCCGGCGAGTACAAGGGCCGCCGCATGACCGCCTGGCCGACCATCCAGGACGACCTGCGCAAGATGGGCGCCGACGTGGTCGACAGCGAGGTGGTCGTCGACGGCAACCTGGTCACCTCGCGCAAGCCGGACGACCTCGACGCCTTCAGCCGGG
Source organism: uncultured Actinomycetes bacterium (assembly GCA_964499205.1). Classification (GTDB taxonomy): domain Bacteria; phylum Chloroflexota; class Dormibacteria; order Aeolococcales; family Aeolococcaceae; genus DASRDZ01. The sequence goes on from CAZCJX010000009.1 coordinate 42,023, forward strand.
AGTCGCTGAAGCTCCTCGAGAAGCAGCCGGCCGCGACGCGATGACCGTCGCCACGACACCGGAGCTCGGCGGGGCGCGGGCGGAGACCCCGCTGCCCCCGCCGAACCCCGGCGACCCGCCGGGCATTCCCGGCACCAAGCCGCCGGAGCTGCCCACCGAGCCCGACCCCCGGCCGCCGCCCGAGCCCGGCGGTCCCCATCCCCTGCCCGACCCCGACCCGGCGCCGCTCCCCGAACCCGTGCCTGAGCCGGTGCCGACGATGAGATGGAGGAGCTGAACCATGACCACAGTCGAGAAGAGCGTCGACGTCCACGTCCCCGTGGACACCGCCTACAACCAGTGGACCCAGTTCGAGTCCTTCCCGCAGTTCATGGAAGGCGTCAAGGAGGTCCGCCAGCTCGACGACACCCATGTGCACTGGGTCGCCGAGGTCGGCGGCCGGCGCATGGAGTGGGACGCCGAGATCTCCGAGCAGGTGCCCGACCAGCGCATCGCCTGGCGCGCGGTGGGCGGCAAGGGCAACGCCGGCGTGGTGACCTTCCACCGCATCGACGACGGGACCACCCGGGTGATGCTGCAGATGGAGGCCCAGCCGGAGAACCTGGTGGAGAAGGTCGGCGACCTCACCGGCGTGCTCGACCGGCGGGTCAAGGGTGACCTCGAGCGCTTCCGCGACTTCATCGAGAGCCGCGGCACCGAGACCGGAGCCTGGCGTGGCGAGGTGACCCGCCCCGGCGGATGACCGACCGCCTCTCAACATACCGGCTGCAGCTGCACGTCGGGTTTCCCTTCGACGCCGCGGTTGCGCAGGTCCGATACCTGCGCGACCTCGGCGTCTCGCACGTCTACTGCTCGCCACTGCTGCAGGCGGTGCCGGGCAGCACCCACGGGTACGACGTCGTCGACCCCTCGCGCATCTCCGCGGACCTCGGCGGTGCGGCGGGGCTGGCCCGGCTGGGTGAGGCGGTGGGGGAGGAGGGGATGGCACTTCTGGTCGACATCGTCCCCAACCACATGGCTGCGCATCCCGCCAATCCGTGGTGGTGGGACGTGCTCCGCTCCGGTGCGGCCAGCGCGGCGGCGGAGCACTTCGACGTCGACTGGGAGTCGGTGCTCGATCCCAGCATGCGGGGGCGGGTGATGGTGCCGGTGCTGGGCGACCACGTCGGGCGCGTCGTCGAGAGCGGCGAGCTGCGCCTGGCGCAGCGTGGCGACGGCAGCGTGGTGGCCCGGTACCACGAGCACGAGGTGCCGGTCGGCGGCGTGTCGGTTGCAGACATTTCTGGCATCAACGCCGATCCCGCAGCGCTGGAGGCGGTGCTGGCCGAGCAGCCGTACCGGCTGGCGCGGTGGCGGCTGGCGCTGAGCGTGCTCAACTACCGACGCTTCTTCGACATCACCTCGCTCATCGCGCTCCGCGCCGAGCGCGAGGCCACCTTCGAGGCGGCGCACGCGCTGGTGGTGTCGCTGGTGCGCTCCGGTGCGCTCGACGGGGTGCGCGTCGACCACGTCGACGGCCTGCGCGACCCGGGCGCCTACCTGCGCCGGCTGCGCTCGGCGGTCGGCGAGGGCGCCTGGGTGGTGGTGGAGAAGATCCTCGCCGAGGGCGAGGAGCTGCCTGCTGACTGGGCGGTGCAGGGCACCACGGGGTACGAGTTCGCCGCGCTGGCCACCCGGCTGCTGGTGCACCCCGGCGGCGAGCGGCCGCTCTTCCGGCTGCACGGCGAGCTGGGCGGCCCCACCGACGTCGATGCGGAGGCGCGCGCCGCCAAGCGCCAGGTGATGCGCGAGACGCTGGCGCCCGACGTCGAGCGGCTGGTGCTGATGCTGCGCGACGTCTGCGCGACGCGCCCGCGGCAGCGCGACCACGCGCCCGACGAGCTGCGCGAGGCGCTGGTGGAGACGCTGGCGGCGCTGACGGTGTACCGCACCTACGCGGTGCCGGGCAGCGACGCCGCGGCGCCCGACGCGGAGCGGATGCGCTGCGCCTTGGCCCGGGTGCGCGCGGCGCGGCCCGACATCGACGCCGAGCTGCTCGAGATGATCGGCCGCCTGGTGGTGGAGGGTGCGGCGCGCGACGGCGATCCCGTCGCCGGCGAGCTGGTGCAGCGCATGCAGCAGGTCAGCTCGGCGGTGATGGCCAAGGGCATGGAGGACACCACCTTCTACCGGGTCACGCCGCTGCTGGCGCTGGACGAGGTGGGCTGCGCGCCGCTGCCGTTCTCGGCGACGGTCGAGGAGCTGCATCGCCACAATGCGCGGGTGCAGCAGCGCTGGCCGCAGATGCTGCTGGCCACCAGCACCCACGACACCAAGCGCAGCGAGGACGTGCGGGCGCGGCTGGCCCTGCTCTCGGAGATCCCCGAGCGCTGGGACGCGCAGGTTCGTGCCTGGCGTGGCCGCAACCAGCGCCACCGCCGCAGCGGCGGGCGTCCGGACGCTGTGATGGAGCACCTGCTCTACCAAAGCATGGTGGGCGCCTGGCCGGTGGACCGCGAGCGCATGCTTGCCTGCATGGAGAAGTCGGCACGCGAGGCCAAGGTGCACACCTCCTGGACCGACCCGTCGCCCGAGTACGAGGCGGCGCTGCGCGGCTTCGTCGAGGCGCTCTACGGCGACGCCGAGTTCCTCGCCGAGGTGGAGGCCTTCGCCGGGCTGCTGCTGATGCCTGGGCGGGTCAACTCGCTGGCGATGACGCTGCTCAAGCTGGCCTCGCCCGGGGTGCCGGACATCTACCAGGGCACCGAGCTGTGGAACCTGGCGCTGGTCGATCCCGACAACCGGCGGCCGGTCGACTACGCGGAGCGGCAGCGGCTGCTCGAGCGTTCCCGGCAGGTGCCGGCGCGCGAGGCGTGGGCGCGAGAGGCGGACAGCGGGCTGCCCAAGCTGCTGCTGGTGCGCCGGGCGCTGGCGCTGCGGCGGCGGCATGCGGAGCTGTTCGGACCGGGCGAGGCCGGCGCGTACCTGCCGCTCGCGGCGTCGGGTGCGCGGGCGGAGCACGTCATCGCGTTCGCGCGCGGTGGAGGCGGGGGCGGGGCGGATGCTGGTGTGCGTGCGGGTGCGGGGGCGGTGGCGGTGGTACCGCGCTGGCCGCTGCGCCTCGGCGGCGACTGGCGCGACACCGTGGTGGGGCTGCCGGGCGGGGAGTGGCACGACCAGCTCACCGGCGCGGTGGTGCGCGGCGGCGACGCGCCGCTGGGTGAGCTGCTGCGCGACTTCCCGGTGTCGTTGCTGGCCCGCGAGCCGTTCGTCGAGGAGCCGCGCGGTGCGTGAGTTCCGCGTCTGGGCGCCCGCCGCGGAGTCGGTGGAACTGGCCATCCGTGGCCAGAACCTGCCGATGCACCCTGCCGGCGACGGGTGGTGGTCGGTCGAGGACGCCGACGCCGCGCCGGGCGACCGCTACGGCTTCCGCCTCGACGGCGGCGAGCCGCTGCCCGACCCGCGATCGCCGTCGCAGCCGGACGGCGTGCACGGGCTTTCCGAGGTTGTCGACCACGCCGCCTTCGCCTGGAGCGACGGCGGCTGGCACGGCGCGCCGCTGGCCGAAGCGGTGGTCTACGAGATGCACGTCGGCACCTTCACCGAGGCCGGCACCTTCGACGCCGCCGTCGAGCGCCTCGCCGACCTCGCCGGCCTCGGCGTCACCGCCGTCGAGCTGATGCCCGTCGCCGAGTTCCCCGGCGACCGCGGCTGGGGCTACGACGGCGTCGACCTCTACGCCCCGCACCACGCCTACGGCGGCCCCGACGGCCTCAAGCGCTTCGTCGACGCGGCGCACGCGCACGGCCTCGCCGTGGTGATGGACGTCGTCTACAACCACCTGGGCCCGGACGGCAACCACCTGCCCCGTTTCGGCCCCTACTTCACCGACCGGTACCGCACCCCCTGGGGCGACGCGCCCAACTTCGACGGGCCAGACAGCGGCCCGGTGCGCCAGTTCGTCGTCGACAACGCGCTGATGTGGCTGCGCGACTACCACTGCGACGGCCTGCGCCTGGACGCGGTGCACGCCATCGTCGACATCTCGGCGGTGCACATCCTCGAGGAGCTCGGTGCCGCGGTGCGCGCGCTGGAGGCGGCGACGGGGCGCACCCTGTGCGTGATCGCCGAGAGCGACCTCAACGACCCGCGCCTGGTGCGCGCCACCGAGGCGGGCGGCTACGGAATGGACGCGCAGTGGAGCGACGACTTCCACCACGCCCTGCACGCCGCGCTCACCGATGAGCACACCGGCTACTACGCCGACTTCGGCGGCCTGGGCGACGTGGCCAGGGCGCTGCGCCACGTTTTTGTCAACGACGGCCGCTACTCGCGGTTCCGCCGGCGGCGCCACGGGCGGCCGGCCGCCGGCCTTCCCGGCACCCGGTTCCTCGGCTACCTGCAGGACCACGACCAGGTGGGCAACCGCGCGGCGGGGGAGAGGAGCAGCGCGCTGATGAGCCAGGGGCGGTTGCGCATCGGCGCCGCGCTGGTGCTCACCGCGCCCTTCGTCCCCATGCTCTTCATGGGCGAGGAGTGGGGCGCGTCCTCGCCCTTCCAGTACTTCACCGACCACCGCGACCCCGAGCTCGCCGCCGCGGTGAGCCGCGGCCGCCGCAGCGAGTTCGCCGCCTTCGGCTGGCGCGAGGACGACGTGCCCGACCCGCAGGATCCCGCCACCTTCGCCCGCTCGCGCCTGGACTGGAGCGAGCGCGAGCGCGAGCCGCACCGCTCCCTGCTCGCCTGGCACCGCGCCCTGATCGCGCTGCGCCGCACCCACCCCGCGCTGAACGACGCCCGCATGGAGAACGTCGAGGTGCGCGCCGACGACAGCGCGGGCTGGCTGGTGCTGCGGCGTGGCGCGGTGGCGGTGCTCTGCACCATCTCCGAGCGCGGCGCACGCATCCCGCTCGGGCGCGGGACGCGGCGTGTCCTGCTCGCCTCGCACGAGGGGATCGACGTCGCCGGCGAGCAGGTGGCGCTGCCGCCGGAGAGCGTGGCGATCATCGAGGAGTCCCAGGCATGAGCACCGAGCTGCGCGGCCAGCGCGACGACAGGCGGATCGAGGCGGCGCCGCCGCCCCCCGAGGAACGCATCGACGAGGTCCTCGACCACGAGCCCGAGCAGATCGTCGACCGCGCCGCCGGCGTCGGCCGCAGCCGGCTCGACCGCAGCCGCGCCGACACCTTCATCACCGGGATCATCGGCGGCGTCGAGGTCTCGCTGGGCGGCCTGGCGGCGATGCTCGTCGTCGGCGCACTCGGCGAAGCCGTTCCCGGCCTGCCGCTCTACGTCCGCCTCGCCGCCGGCGGACTGGTCTTCCCCGCCGGCTTCCTCTTCGTGATCATGGGCCGCTCGGAGCTGTTCACCGAGAACTTCCTCATCCCCGTCGTGGCGGTGCTCACCCGCCAGCGGCCGGTGGTGTCGCTGCTGCGCACCTGGACCATGTCGTGGCTGGGCAACCTCGCGGGCTGCGCGGCGTTCGCGGCGCTGCTCGCGGTTCCACACGCCATCGGCGATCCCATCGTCGCCGGCTACCGGGAGTACACCGCCTACAAGCTGGCGGTTCCCGGCGTGGGCACGTTCGTGTCGGCGATCCTCGCCGGCATGGTGATGACCGTGCTGACCTGGCTGATGCTGGCCATCCGCCATCCCGTGGCCAAGTGCGTCGCCATCTTCGCCGCCGGCTACGTGCTGTTCGCCAGCAACCTCTCCCACGCCATCGTCGGCGCGGCGATCCTCTTCGCCGGCTTCATGCACGCCCATCACACCGCCACCGACGTGGCCGGATGGCTGGGCCTCACCACCGCCGGCAACCTGGTCGGCGGCATCGGCTTCGTCACCTTCTTCCGCCTCGCCCAGGCCCGCGAGAAGCAGCGCCGCGGCTAGCCGACGCGGTAGCGCTCCGCGTCGCTGCGCTTCAGCGCCAGCCCGTTGCCCGGCGCGTCGGTGGGATGCAGGCAGCCGCCCACCGGGGAGAGGACGCCGTCGAAGAGCAGGGAGTCGACGCGCACGTGGTCGTGGAACCACTCGATGTGGCGCAGGTTGGGCGGGACGCAGGCGGGGTGGACGCTCTGCGACGGGCTGCAGTGCGCCGAGTAGGGAACCTCGGCCGCGGCGCACAGCGCGGCGATGCGCAGCCAGTCGGTGATGCCGGCGGTGCGGGCGACGTCGGCCTGCATCACGTCGACGCACCGGTGGCGCAGCATCTCGCGGAAGCAGAGCAGGTGATAGCCGTACTCGCCGGCGGTGACGTCGAGCGGCAGCGCCTCGCGCAGCTGCTGCAGCCCGTCGAGGTCGTCGGAGGACACCGGCTCCTCGAACCAGCTGACGCCGAGCGCCGCGTACTCCTCACCGAGGCGTCGCGCCAGGGTGCGGTCATAGCCGCCGTTGGCGTCGACGAAGATGTCGACGCCGTCGCCGACGGCGCGGCGCACCGCGCGCACGCGCTCGAGGTCGCGCTGCCACGATCGGCCGCGTTCGGTGCCGACCTTCATCTTGACCCGCGGGATGCCGGCGTCGACCCAACCCTGCAGCTGGTCGAGCAGGGTGCGCTCGTCGTACGAGGTGAAGCCGCCGCTTCCGTACACCGGCACGGCTTCGCGCACCGCGCCGAGCAGGTGATGCAGCGGTTGTCCCAGGGCGCGCGCCTTGGTGTCCCACAGCGCCAGGTCGACGGCGGCGATGGCCATGGAGACGATCCCGGGCCGGCCGAGGTTGCGGATGGCGCGCACCATCGCCTCCCAGCAGCCGGTGACGTCGCGCACGTCGCGGCCCAGCACCTCACCGCGGAGCTTGCCGTCGATCAGCGGCTGCATGCACCGGTGGCCCCAGGCATGGCCGATGCCGCGCACCCCGTTGCGCAGCCGCGGCTCCACCACCACGACGACGGTGCTGTCCCACTGCAGGGTGCCGTCCGCCTCGGGGAGCTCGGTGGGGATCTCGTAGACGGCGGTGTCGAGCGCCTCGATGGCCAGGCCGTCGTCGCTCACGGCTCGTCTCCGACGTGGGGATGGAGTCGCGCCGCCGTCTCCAGCAGGGCGGCGTGGACGAAGGCCTGCGGCAGGTTGCCGCGCAGCTGGCGCTGGCGCACGTCGTATTCCTCCGAGAGCAGGCCGGGCGGTCCGCAGGCGGTGCGGCTGCGCTCGAACCAGCGCACCGCATTGAGCGCGTCGCCCTGCTGCAGGGTGGCCAGGGACATCCAGAAGCCGCAGAGCAGGAAGGCGCCCTCGGCCTCGTGCAGCTCCTCGCCGCGGTGCCGGTAGCGGTAGACGAAGCCCTCGCGCGACAGCTCGCTGCGCACCGCGGCGACGGTGGCCGTGGTGCGCGAGTCGGCCGGCGAGATCGCGCCACGGATGGCAGGAACCAGCAGGGCGGCGTCGACGCGGTCGTCGTCGGGTGCGCGCTGCCAGCGGCCGCTGGGATGGACGCAGTGGGCGCTCGTCTCGTCGACCAGGCGCCGGGCCAGCCGTCGCCAGCCGTCGGCGGCCTGCGCCGGCGCACCGGGCGCACCGGCGATGGCCTGCAGGCCCGCGGCGCAGACCAGCCGCGAGTGGGTCCAGCGCCGCCGCTCGACCAGCTCCCAGATGCCTGCGTCGGGCTCCTCCCAGCGCTGCGCCACGGCCTCGGCGGCGACGCAGGCGGCCCGCCAGGCCTGGGCGTCGAGGCGATCCTGCGCCGCGGCGGTGGCGAAGAGCAGCAGCGCCTCGCCGAAGGTGTCGAGCTGGAACTGGTCGCCGGCGCGGTTGCCGCGGTGCACCTCGGGGGCGCCCGGGTAGCCGGGGAGGTCGACCTGCGCGTCCTCGGGCAGCGGCGAGCCGTCGCTGCGGTAGGCGGGGCGGAGCCGGGGGCCGTCGGCGAGCAGCCGCTCGGCGGTGAAGCGCACGGCGCTGTCGAGCAGGCCGGTGGCGCCGGACACCGCGGCGGCCTGGCCGGCGTAGGACTGGTCGCGGATCCAGACGTAGCGGTAGTCGTAGTCGCGGCCGCGGGTGGCCCGCTCGGGCAGCGAGGTGGTGGCGCAGGCCACCATGCCGCCGCCCTGGGTGGTGAGCCCGCGCAGCACCGCGCAGGCATGGCGCGCATCGCGGGTGGCGGCGGTGTGCATGTGCGGCACGGCATCGCGCCAGGCGGCCTCGGTGGCCGCCCAGAGTCGCTGCGGGTCGGCCGGCGAGGCGTCGAGCGGTGCGGTGTCGAGCTCCAGCACCAGGTCGCGCTCGTCGCCCTCGCCGAGGTCGAGGCAGAGCACCAGGAGGCCGTCGTCGTCGGGGTGGGGGCGGGCCTCGGCGGCGCCGCTCCAGCGCACCCGAATGGCCTCCGCCTGGCCGGTCCAGGCGCCGTCCTCGCCGCGCTGCAGCCGCACCCGCCGCCGACCCCAGCCGGTGCGCAGGTCGAGGCCCACCACAACCTGCGATGGCTGGCGCAGCGCCGCGACCCGTCGCAGCAGCACGGCGCGCCGCGGGTCACCGGGAAACGCCAGCGCCTCGCGCGACTCGACGATGCTGCCGCCGGACGCCCAGCGGCTGTGCCAGATCAGGCTGCCCGGTTGGTAGTACCCGCCCCAAACCGACCGGTCGGTCGGGTGCACCGCGTAGCGGCTGGCGGCACCGAGAAGGGAGGCGAAGAGCGGGTCGCCGTCCCAGCCGGGAAAGCAGAGCCAGGCGACGTCGCCGCGCGGCCCAACCAGCGCGCCGCGCTCACCGTCGGCGAGCAGCGCGTACTCGCGCAGCACGTGGGGACGGATCTCCAGGGCGGGTTCGGCCACGACCTCACATGCTACCGCTCAGGGAGTTTCTATGAGTACAATGCTGTCAATTGATATCCCAGCCGCGTGTGCACGTCACGCTGCGGTTGTCCCAGTGGAGGTCCCCCCATGAGCATGACCGTCGGGGAGTTCATGGCGAAGCGGCTGGTGGAATGGGGCGTCCACATGGTCTACGGCTACACCGGGGACGGCATCACGCCCTTCTTCGAGGGCCTCCGGCGGACCCAGGACAGGCTCACCTTCATCCAGGTGCGGCACGAGGAGCAGGCCGCCTTCATGGCCTGCGCCCACGCCAAGTTCACCGGGTCGGTGGGCGTCTGCACCGCCACCTCGGGGCCGGGTGCCATCCACCTGCTCAACGGGCTCTACGACGCCAAGCTCGACCACGCGCCGGTGGTGGCCATCGTCGGCCAGGCGCCGCTCAAGTCGATCGGCGGCCACATGCAGCAGGAGGTCGACCTCGAGAACCTCTACAAGGACGTCGCCGCCGAGTACTGCCACACGGTGATGGAGCCGTCGATGGCGCGGCACATCCTCGACCGCGCCATGCGCATCGCCATCGCCCGCCGCACCGTCACCTGCGTGATCCTTCCCGCCGACATCGGCGCCCAGGAGGCGGTGCCCGAGCAGCCGCACGCCAGCAAGACGATCCACACCGGCGTCGGCTGGCGCGAGCCGCGGGTCATCCCGCGCCAGGAGGACCTGCAGGCCGCCGCCGACATCCTCAACGCCGGCAAGAAGGTCGCCATGCTGGTCGGCGCCGGTGCGCTGCACGCCACCGACGAGATCATCTCCGTCGCCGACGTGCTCGGCGCCGGCATCGCCAAGGCGCTGCTCGGCAAGGCCGCGGTGCCCGACGACGTTCCCTTCTGCACCAACACCATCGGCCTGCTCGGCACGCGTCCGAGCTGGAACATGATGATGGACTGCGACACGCTGCTGATGGTGGGCACCAGCTTCCCCTACAGCGACTTCCTGCCCAAGTCGGGACAGGCCAGGGCGGTGCAGATCGACCTGATGGGGGAGATGCTCAGCCTGCGCTACCCGATCGACGTGCCGCTGGTCGGCGACAGCCGCGAGACGCTGCGCGAGCTGATGCCGCTGCTCAAGCGCAAGCAGGATCGCAGCTGGCAGGAGGGGATCGTCGAGGACGTGCAGCACTGGTGGCGGCTGATGGAGGACCGCGGCGAGCCCTACCAGACCGAGCGCGGGCTGCGTCCCCAGGCACTCTTCGCGACGCTCTCGCGGATGCTGCCCGACGACGCCGTCATCACCAGCGACTCCGGCTCGGCGGCCAACTGGGCGGCGCGCCACATCCGCATGCGCCGCGGCATGAAGTGGTCCCTGTCGGGCAACCTCGCCACCATGCTGCCGGGGATGCCCTACGCGATCGCCGCCAAGTTCGCCTTTCCCGATCGCATCGCCATCGGCACCATCGGCGACGGCGCCATGCAGATGGGCGGCATGAACGAGCTGATCACCGTCAGCAAGTACTGGCGGCGGTGGAAGGACCCGCGGCTGGTCATCCTGGTGCTCAACAACGGCGACCTCAACCAGGTGACCTGGGAGTTCCGCGTCCTCTACGGCGACCCCAAGTTCGAGGCGTCGCAGGACATCCCGCGCGTCGACTTCGCCAAGTTCGCCACCGACCTAGGGCTGGGCGGCGTGCGCGTCGACAGGGCGGACCGCATCGAGTCCGCCTGGCATGACGCGCTCAGCGCCGACCGGCCGGTGGTGATCGACGCCGTCACCGATCCCGAGGAGCCGCCGCTGCCGCCGCACATCAAGCTGGAGCAGGCGAAGATGATGGCCGAGTCGGTGCTCAAGGGCGATCCCGGCCGGGTGCCGGCGATGCTGCAGTCGGCGCGGGAGAAGATCGACGAGTTCCTCCCCGGGCGATGAGACGAGTCTCCGGCGCCAATACCAGAGTTCCTGGCACCCCGGTGCCCGCATCGGAGCATCTCATCGACCGCTTCGTGAAGAACGTGTCGCACGGCCGCTTCGAACGCTCCATGTCCGCGCTCACGGCGATGAGCGCCGTGATCACCACCGTCGAGGTCTACTACGAGCACTACAAGGGCGGCTTCGGCCACAAGATGATGTGGAGCCCGATCGTGATCACCCCGCCCGTGGTCGCCGCCGGCGTGGCCGGCGTGTTCAGCCGCAAGGTGGCCAAAACCTGGCTGCCGCTGTTCAGCGCCATCTACGCCGCCGACGGGCTGCTCGGCGAGTGGTACCACCTGCGCGGCATCGGCCGCCGTCCCGGCGGCTGGGCGATCCCCACCTACAACATCGCCATGGGGCCGCCGATGATGGCGCCCGGCCTGTTCGCCATGGTCGGCGGCATGGGGTTGCTGGCCGCGGTGCTGCGCCGGGAGGCGTAGTCGGGCAGTGGTCGACTTCCGCGAGGCGGGACACCTGCCCAAGCGCCACGACGGGCACTACGACTCCTCGCACCTGCCCCGGCAGCGCCGCGGCGTCACGCCGCAGATGATCGGGCGCTACCCCGACTACGACGTGCTGGAGACGGCGGACACCTGGGACGAGGTGACCCGCCGCGCCGTGTTCGCCCGGCTGGAGCCGCCCGGGCCGCTGCGCTTCTTCACCGCCGCCGAGGAGCCGGTGCTGCGCGCCCTCTGCGACAGCCTCACCGACCAGCACGCCGATCCCCGCGTGCCCGTCGCCGAGATGGTCGACGCCAAGTACGCCGAGGGCAAGCTCGACGGCTACCAGCACGCCGACATGCCCGACGACCGTGAGGTCTGGCGCCAGGTGCTGCGCGGCGTCGACGACGTCGCCATGCGCCGCTTCGGGACACCCTTCGCGCAGCTCGACGTGGAATCGCGCAGCGGCATCTGCCGCGACTTCTCATGCGGCAACCTGCACGGCAGCGTGTGGGACTCGCTCGATCCCAAGCGCGCCTTCTCGGTGGTGATGCGCGGCGTTGCCAGCGAGTTCTACTCGCATCCCTGGGCCTGGAACGAGATCGGCTTCGGCGGTCCCGCCTACCCGCGCGGCTTCGCCCGCTTCGGCATGCTCTCGGCGCGCGAGGAGTTCGAGAAGCCCGAGGCGTTCAGCGAGGACCCCGTGCGCGACGTGGCGAGCCGCAACGAATGATCCGTCACGCCCTCGCCGGCCACCTCTTCAAGGGCGCCGTCGGTCCCCGCGACAACGACTCGCGACACCTGCTCGACCCGCACCGCCGCGGCATTCCCCAGCTCGACCGCATGGCCCGCTACGGCGGCGACGACGAGGTCGACCTCTGCGTCGTCGGCGCCGGCGCCGGCGGGTCGGTGCTCGCCCAGCGCCTGGCTCGGCGCGGCCACCGCATCGTGGTGCTGGAGGCGGGGCCGTTCTGGGACCCCGACCGCGACTGGGCCAGCGACGAGTCGGCGCAGCACAAGCTCTACTGGACCGACAAGCGGCTCATCTCCGGCAACGATCCGGTCAGCCTCGGCAAGAACAACAGCGGCCACGGCGTGGGCGGCTCGATGGTCCACTACGCCGGCTACACGCCGCGGCTGCACCCCTCCGACTTCCGGGTGCGCACCCTCGACGGCGTCGCCGACGACTGGCCGATCACCTACTGGGACCTCAAGCGCCACTACGAGCTGGTCGAGCTGGAGCTGCCCGTCGCCGGGCAGGACTGGCCGTGGGGCGACCCGCACCCCTATCCCTTCCCGCCGCATCCCGTCAGCGTGGCAGCGCTCAAGGGCTGGCGCGGCGCGCTGCGGATGAACATCCCCATGCGCGCCGGCCCGGTGGGCATCGTCAACGGCAGCTTCGGCAACCGGCCGCACTGCATCTACCGCGGCTTCTGCCTGGAGGGCTGCAAGGTCAACGCCAAGGCCTCGCCGCTGGTCACCCACCTCCCCGACGCCATCGTCCACGGCGTCGAGGTGCGCGCCGGCTCGATGGCCTGCCGCATCGAGCTGGACTCGCGCGGGCTGGCCCGCGGGGTGGAGTACATCGACACGCAGAGCGGCGAGCACCGCTTCCAGCGCGCTGCCGCGGTGGCGGTGTGCGGCTACTCCATCGAGACGCCGCGGTTGTTGCTGAACTCGGCAGAAACGCGCTTCCCCCACGGGCTCTGCAACAACGAGGACCAGGTGGGGCGGTACATCATGGTCCAGGGTGCCCCCCAGGTGGCGGCGCGCTTCCCCGAGGAGATGCGCATGTACAAGGCGCCGCCGCCGGAGGTCTCCTCGGAGCACTTCTACGAGACCGATCCCCCGCGCGGCTTCGCCCGCGGCTTCAGCGTGCAGACGGTGTCGCCGATGCCCATCGCCTGGGCGGAGCACGTCATGGCCGAGGGCCTCTGGGGTCGCGACCTGCGCGAGTACATGCGCGACTACAACCACTGGACGGTGCTCGGCGTGCTCTGCGAGCTGCTGCCCAAGGCGGACAACCGCGTCGTCCTCGCCGACGAGCGCGACCAGTTCGGCCTGCCCGTCGCCCACATGATCCACAGCCTCTGCGACAACGACCGGGCGAACATCGCCTATGCCAAAGGTGTCCTGAACGACATCTGGAAGGAGAGCGACGCCCAGGACACGCTGACCATCGACCGCTACGCGCACCTCGTCGGCGGCTGCCGGATGGGGACCAGGCCGGACAACAGCGTGGTCGACTCCGACCACCGCACCTGGGCGGTGCCCAACCTCTACATCGCCGACGGCAGCGTCTTCGTCACCCAGGGCAGCGCCAACCCGGCGCTGACCATCATGGCCCTGGCGTCGCGGCTGGCCGAGCGAATCAGTTCGGGGCGCGCCTAGCTGCTGATCGCAGCGTCGGTGAGCGGGTCGATGCCGGCGAGCCGTCCCGCCAGCTCGTCGCTGACGCCATAGCGCGCGCCCAGCGCCGCCGGCGCCGTGTAGCTCAGTTTCGTGGTGCCCTGGTCGCTCCACACCAACACCTTGAGCGGCAGGTCGAGCGCCGCCAGGGGAGCGGCCACCATCACCGGCGTCCCCGCCCGTGGGCTGCCGAAGATGACCAGCTTGGTGTCGCGCAGATCGAGCCCCGCCTGCCTGGCCTCGCCGCTGTGGTCGATCACGGCGAAGACCTTCATGCCCTTTGCTTCCACCAGCGAGGTGAGGCGCGCCACCGTGTCGGCGACGGATCGCGGGCTCGTCTTGGTGACCACCTGGTCGACTGCGCTGGCGGGTGTGGCGTGGCGTTGATCGGTCACCGTCGATTCTCCGGCGCGAGGTCAGCGGACCCTCCGCGGGTGAGCGCGAGGGGATCGACCACCCGGTCGTAGAGCTCCTCGCTCACCCCGTTGTCGAGCGCCGCCTGCTTCAAGGTCAGGTTGCGGTCGATGGCGTGGTGGGCGATCACCGACGCCTTGTCGTAGCCGATGATCGGTGAGAGCGCGGTGACCATCATCACCGAGCGCTCGATGTTCTCCTTCAGCTTGGGCTGGTTGAGCTCGGCGCCCTCGATCATGAACTCGCGCAGGTGATCGCACATGTCGGCCATGATCAGCGCCGAGTGCAGATAGTTGTCGATCAGGATCGGCCGGAACGCGTTGAGCTCGAAGTTGCCCTCAGCTCCTCCCATGGTCACCGCGACGTCGGAGGCGATGACCTGGATGGCGACCATCAGCATGGCTTCCGCCTGGGTGGGGTTGACCTTTCCCGGCATGATCGAGGAGCCCGGCTCGTTCGCCGGCAGGATCAGCTCGTGGATCCCGGTGCGCGGGCCGGAGCCCAGCCAGCGCAGGTCGTTGGCGATCTTGAACAGGGTCACCGCGGCCGCCTTCAGGCCGGCGTGCGCGCGCACCATCCGGTCCAGCGTCCCCTGGGCGGTGAACTTGTCGGGCGCGGTTTGAAACGGGGCGCCGGTCATCGACGCGATCTCGGCGGCGCACTCCTCGCCGAAGCCGACGGGAGCGTTCAGCCCGGTGCCGACCGCGGTTCCCCCCATCGCCAGCTTGAGCAGTCCGCGGGTGGCGTGCTCGACCTCGGCGATCGCGTCGTCGAGCGCGCCGACGTAGCCCGACCACTCCTGGCCGACCGTCAACGGGGTGGCATCCTCGAGATGCGTGCGGCCGATCTTGACCACGTCCGACCACGCCCGCGACTTGCGCTCGATCGCATCCCGCAACCGCCGCAGCGCGGGAATCGTCTTCTCGGTCGCCATGGTGTACGCCGCGATGTGCATCGCCGTCGGGAACGTGTCGTTGCTCGACTGGCCCATGTTGACGTGGTCGTTGGGATGGACTGGCTGCTGTGAGCCGAGCGTCCCTCCCGCCAGCTGGATGCAGCGGTTGGAGATGACCTCGTTGACGTTCATGTTGGACTGCGTGCCCGAGCCGGTCTGCCAGACGTACAGCGGGAAGTCCTCGTCCAGCTTTCCGGCGATCACCTCGTCGCACACCCGCTGGATCAGCTCGCCCTTCCAGCGGGGCATGCGACCGGCGCGGGTGTTGACGATCGCGGCGGCCTTCTTCACGTAGCCGTAGGCGTGGTAGACCTCCTTCGGCATGCGGTCGTTGCCGATGTCGAAGTGCTGGAGGCTGCGCTGCGTCTGTGCGCCCCAGTACCTGTCGGCCGGGACCTCGACCTCGCCGAGGCTGTCGAACTCACGGCGCATCCCGCTGGCGTGGAGGCCGATGGGCAGCTCGAGAATCGTCGGTGGTGCATCGCTGGTGGTTGTCATGTCGTGCTCCGAGAAACTCGGTTGACGGTCCGGGCGCCACCTCCGCTGGGATGGCGCCCGGCTGGTGCTCGGCGACGGGTGCGGATCAGGCCGCCGTGTGGTAGGCGGCTTGCCACATGGCGTCCTGGACCGCCTGCACCGGATCGGCAAGATCGGCCTGGGCTACGCCGTCCTGGATCGCCTGCCGGGCGACCGCCACGGCGACCGTGGCCGACACGGCGCGCAGATTCTCGACCTCGGGCAGCAGCCCGGCGCCCGGGCGGCTGAGATCGACCAGCGACGCGATCGCCTCTGAGGCCGCCAGCAGCATCCCGTCGGTCACGTGGCTGGCGCGTGCGACGATCGTCCCCAGGCCGATGCCGGGGTAGATCAGCGCGTTGTTGGCCTGGCCGATCCTGTACTCGATGCCGTTGTAGGACACCGGGTCCCACGGCGTCCCGGTTCCCACCAGGCCGCGCCCGTCCGTCCAGGCGATCACGTCGGCGGGGACCGCCTCGATGCGCTCCGTCGGGTTCGACAGCGGGAAGAGCATCGGACGCTGCACGTGCTTGGCCATCTCGCGCACGATCTGCTCGGTGAACGCCCCGCCCACGGTGGAGGTGCCGACCATGATCGTGGGGTGGACGTTGGCGACGACGTCGTACAGGCCGACCGTCCCGCCCGCGCCCCAGCCCGCGACCTCTGACCTCGGCCGGGCGTACGGCTGCTGGTAGTCGCGCAGGTCGCCCATGTCATCGACGAGCAGACCCTGCCTGTCCACCAGCCAGAACCGGTGCGTCGCGTCCTCCTCGCTGAGGCCGTCAGCGACCATCACGGCACGGATCTGGTCGGCGATGCCGACACCGGCCGTCCCCGCGCCGAAGATCACCACGCGCTGCTGGCTCGGCCGCGACCCGGCGACGCGCATCCCGGCGAGGATCGCCGCCAGCGTGATCGCGCCGGTGCCCTGCATGTCGTCGTTGAAGATCCGCGCCGTGCCGCGGTACTGGTTGAGGATCCGCCGCGCGTTCGACGGCCCGAAGTCCTCGAAATGCAGCAGCGCATTGGGGAAGAGCCGGCTCGCCGTTTCGACATACGCCTTGATCAGCTGGTCGTAGCGCTCGCCGCGCACCCGGCTGTGCCGGTTGCCCACGTACATCGGGTCGTTGAGCAGCGACTCCCGGTCGGTCCCCACGTCCAGCATCACCGGGATCACCCGATCGGGATGAATTCCCGCCGCGGCGGTGTACACCGCCAGCTTGCCGACCGAGATGTCCATGCCGTTGGAGCCCCAGTCGCCGATGCCGAGAATCTCCTCGGCGTCGGTCGCCACCAGCAGGTCGACGTCGTCGGCGCCCAGGCCGTAGTTGCGGAAGGCGGTCTCCACACCGTCGATGTCGTCGACGGAGAGATACACCCCGTTGGGGCGCTGGAACTCGTGGCTGTAGCGCTCGATCGCCTGGGCCACCACCGGGTCGTAGACCACCGGCAGCATCTCGGTCAGGTGGTCCTCGAGGAGCTTGTAGTAGAGGACCTCGTTGCGGTCGTGCAGCGCGGCCAGGTACTCGTTCTTGGCCAGGTCGGTCGGCTCCGCGAGGTACTGCTCGTAGGAGCGCTTCGCCTGCTCCTCCAGTGAGAGAACGCCGGGCGGAAGCAGGCCCTCCAGACCCAGCGCAGAACGCTCCTCACGCGTGAACGCGGTGCCGCGGTTGCGATGCGCGTCGTGGAGCAGGCTCGGCCCGCGAAGGGCGGATCGGGTCGCGGTGGTCGTGGCCATGTCGGTTCCTTTCGGCAGGTGACGGAGGGCTGTCCGGTACGGTCCATGGTGCGCCGCCAGGAGCAGCGGATAAAGAGGCAATCCCTGCTGCGGACAACGACAATTGCCCTGGGGGAACTGACCGTCGACCCAAAGGAGATCCGAGATGATCGTCGGCGCGCATGTGGTGGTGGAGAGCCGGGACCCTGACGCCGACCGCACCTTCTTTCGCGACGTGCTCGGGTTCGAGGCGGTCGATGCGGGGCACGGGTGGTTGATCTTCGCGCTGCCCCCGGCGGAGCTCGCCGTGCACCCCGCCACGGAGAACGGCCAGCGCCAGCTCTACCTGATGTGCGACGACCTCCAGGCCGAGATGCAGACGCTCGCCGCCAAGGGCGCGGCGTGTGGCGAGGTGGAGGAAGCCCGTTGGGGCTCGGTGACGCGGATCCAGCTGCCCGGCGGGGGAGAGGTGGGGCTGTACCAGCCCAGGCACCCGTCGCCGCGGAACGTCCGGCCGGGGGGCAGCTGAAAACCGCTACTCGATCCCCAGCGGCTCGGCCGTCCCCAGCTCTCCGGCGAGGCGCACCGCGGCGCGCAGCAGCGCCAGCCGCTTCTCGACGTCCGCGCCCGCTGCGGCGCGTCCCGCCAGGTATGCGGCCAGCGGCGCGAACTGGCGCGCCCCGGCGCTGCGCGCGGTGGCGCCGGCGAGGTCGAGCACCAGGGCGGCCTCGTCGCGGGTGAGCCCGTCCGTCGCCGGCTCGAGTCCGGCCGCGAATCCGTCGAGCCAGCGATTCACAGGTGATGCCTCCCGGTGGGTGCCGTGCGGGGTGCTGCGCGCCGGATCGGCGCAACGGCGACAATAGCCCCCGATGCTCAGCCCGGTCATCGACGTCTTCCGTCTGCGCCAGTACTTCAACGCGGTGACGGGCGCGCGCCAGGTGGCTCACCTGGTGCGCGAGGACGCCACCTTCCTCAACACGGTGCGCCGCGCCCTGGTGCGCCTGCCCTTCGAGCACATCGCCGCCGTGGAGACGCACCCGTTCCCCGAGCCCACCCGCGGCCGTCGCCTCGCCGCCGCCCTGGATGGCCGCCGCTTCGGCGTGGTCGCCACCGGCGGCAGCGGAGCGCTCGCCTCGGTGGTCGGCGTGTGGCGGGCGCTCGAGGAGTCGGGTATCACGCCGGACGTGGTGTCGGTGTGCAGCGGGTCGTCGCTGTTCGGCTTTCCCCTGGCCTGCGGCCTGTCCGCCGACGAGGTGGCCGAGTTCACCCTGAGCCTGCGCACCGAGGACTACGTCGACGTCAACTGGCCAGGTCTGGCCAGCGTCGTCGTCGCCGGCGGCCGCGGCTTCGCCGGCATGGTGGTGGGGGAGCGCATCGAGGCCACCTACCGCCGCCTGCTCGGCGACCTGACCCTCGGCGAGATGCCCATCCCCTGCTACGCACCGATCTGGAACATCGAGGAGAACCGCCTCGAGTACGCCGGCCCGCAGACCCATCCCGACCTGCCCGTGGCCCGGGTGGTCCGCGCCGCCATCGCCATCCCGCTGTTCATCGACCCGGTGACCATCGACGGGCTGCACTGGTGCGACGGCGGCATCGTCGACATCTTCCCGGTGCGCCCGGTGCTGGAGATCGAGGAGCCCTGCGAGGTGGTGCTGGCGGTCAACGGCTTCTACCCGCCGAACTTCGCCGGGGAGAGCGCCTACGGCTGGCGCGAGCAGCGGGCCAGCGTGCTGCGCATCGCCAGCCAGATCCGCACCTCGCAGCAGATCGAGCTGGCCCGCACCAACCTGGAGCGGCTGCGCGCCGAGACCGAGGTGATGATGATCGACCCCGTGCCGTACACCGCGGTGCAGGGGGCGGGGTTCTACAAGCACTTCATCGACCGCAGCTCGTGGCCGGACTTCATGCGCTCGGGTCGGGCCGAGGCGCTACATGCGCTGCGCGCGTGGGCGGAGGGCAGCGCTGCGCCGGAGGCGAGGCGCGTCGCCGCGCCGCGGAAGGGCGCTGCGGCGGGGACGAAGACGCGGAGCGCTGCGCCGGCGAAGACCGCTAGCGCCGCCGCGCCGAAGAAGGCCCTACGCGCCGCCGCGCCGACGAAGACCGCTCGCGTCGCCGCGCCGAAGAAGGCCCGCGCCGCCGCGCCGGCAAAGACGCGCAGCGCTGCGCGCCGGCCGCGCCGTACCGCCTGACCCCGGACAGCAGAACGGCCCGGCCCGCAGCCCGGTGAGGGCGCGGACCGGGCCGTCCCGGTTCAGTCAGCCGAGGGTCAGCCGGCCTTGCGGCGCCGCCCGATCAGGCCGCCGGCGAGGAGGAAGCCCAGGCCGGCGGCGAGCAGGCCGGTCGACAGCGCGGGGTTGGTGCCGGCGCCGGTGTTCGGGGTGCTGATGGCGCCCACCCCGCCGTCCGAGCTGCTGCTCGTCGCGGTGGTGGTGCCCAGGACCGTGCCGGCCGGGGTGGCGCTCGGCGCCGCCGTCGGGGTGGGGCTGCTGCTGCTCGTGCCCGTCGAGGTCGAGCTGCTGCTGCTCGTCTGGGTCGACGTGCCGCTGCTGCTCTCCGTCGAGGTGGAGCTGCTGCT
>CAZCJX010000010.1:0-58615 GCA_964499205.1 uncultured Actinomycetes bacterium
CCCCGGCTGGGTCCGCTGCCCGGCACCGGGCTCGGCCTCTACATCAGCCGGGAGCTGGCCATGGAGCAGGGCGGCTCGCTGCGCCTGGAGCACAGCGGCGAGGAGGGCAGCTGCTTCGTGCTGGCGCTGCGCCCGGCGGGCGAGGCGGCGGCGACGCTCAACGGCGAACGGGCCGACACCCCGGCGCGCGCGCGCATGGCGGCCCCCAGCGAGGGCTGAAACCGGCTCGGAAATTCACGATTCCGAAAAACGGGGACGACAGTCATCGCCTCGTTGCAGCCACTTCACAACTGCTCACCACTAGCTCGCCGGGTCTGTTGCGCTTGCTCGGTTCTCATATCCCCCATGCCGCTGAGAGCCGGCCATGACCGACGACGAGGAGACCGAGAGGGGTGAATGCGACGATGACAACCGGCCGCACGATGCCGCGGGGCGTGGGCTGGGGATTCCGTGAGGCCATGGTGGGCCTCGGGGCGGTGGCGGCCTTCCTGCCACTGAGCCAGCTCGTGACCAGCGGCGCGATGCACCGGGCGGTGGGCCACCTGGTCTCCGTCATCGTGCGCACCGAGCCGTCGCAGACGCCGGCTGTGGAGCACAGCGTGCGCGACCTCGGCGGCACCGTCGACCGCCATCTCGGCGTCATCTCCGGCCTGTCCGTCAGGGTGCCGTCGGACGCCGTCCCCGAGCTGACCGCGACGCGTGGCGTGCTCCAGGTGACCGCCAACGCCCGCATCAAGCTCTTCAGCATCGGCGGCTACGATCCCACCACCGACGTCAACTCCGTCTACGACGTGACCCAGATGACCGGCGCCCAGTCCTACTGGAAGGCCGGCTACACGGGCAAGAACATCGACGTCGCCCTGCTCGACACCGGCGTGGTCCCGGTCAACGGGCTGACCGCCAACAACAAGGTGGTCACCGGCCCCGACCTCTCCTTCGACTCCCAGTACTCGCAGCTGCGCTACCTCGACGGCTACGGGCACGGCACCCACATGGCCGGCATCATCGCCGGGCGTGACGACGCCGCGCCGAGCAACGTCGTCGGTGACACCAACGACTTCGTCGGCATGGCGCCCGACGCCCGCATCGTCAGCGTGCGGGTCGGCGACCACACCGGTGCCGCCGACGTGTCGCAGGTGATCGCGGCCATCGACTGGATCGTGCAGCACAAGAACGACGACGGCCTCAACATCCGCGTTCTCAACCTCTCCTTCGGCACCGACAGCACGCAGTCGTACGTCCTCGACCCGCTCGCCTATGCGGCGGAGCAGGCCTGGAAGCACGGCATCGTGGTGGTCGCCTCGGTGGGCAACGGCGGCGCCGCCAGCGGCGGTGTGGCCGATCCCGCCATGGATCCCTACGTGATCGCCGTCGGCGCCGCCGACACCAACGGCACGGTGGCCACCGGCGACGACACCGTCGCCGCCTTCTCCTCCAACGGCAACGGCACGCGCAACCCCGACCTGGTCGCCCCCGGCGTCCACGTCGCCAGCCTGCGCGACCCGGGCTCGTACCTCGACACCACCTTCGGCAGCCTGGCCGACGTCGGCACCCGCTTCTTCCGCGGCAGCGGCACCTCGCAGGCCACCGCGGTCGTTTCCGGCGCGGCGGCGCTGGTCCTCTCGCAGCGTCCCAACGCCACGCCGGACCAGGTCAAGTCGCTGCTCACCAGCACCGCGTCGTCGCTCGGCCAGCCCGCCGCGGCGCAGGGCGCCGGCGAGCTCAACCTCGCCGCGGCTCTGGCCAAGAGTGGCAGCAACAGCGGCAACTCGCTCACCAGCGTGGTCAGCTCGACGACCAGCACCCAGGCCTGGCCGCCCTCGGTCGGCAACGGCACCCTGCAGGGCTCCCGCGGCTCGGTGATCCTCACCGCCAACGGCGTCGCCCTCACCGGTGAGCAGGACATCTTCGGCCACGCCTTCAACAGCACCACCATGGCCGCCGCCGAATCGACCGGCTCGGCCTGGTCGGGCGGCACCTGGAACGGCAGCGGCTGGTCGGGCAGCGCCTGGTCCGGCAGCGCCTGGTCGGGCAACGCCTGGGCGACCACCGCCTGGACCGGCAGTGCCTGGTCCGGCAGCGCCTGGTCCGGCAGTGCCTGGAGCGGCAGCGCCTGGTCCGGCAGCGGCTGGTCCGGCAGCGGCTGGTCCGGCAGCGGCTGGTCCGGCAGCGGCTGGTCCGGCAGCGGCTGGAGCGGCAGCGGCTGGAGCGGCAGCGGCTGGTCCGGCAGCGGCTGGTCGGGAACCACCTGGTCGTGAGCGCCAGTGGGGGAGGCGTCGCAGTGCGGCGCCTCCCTCGCCTGCGTCTGAGCGGTCCGGCGCGCCGCCTGTGGATGCTCAACGCCATCATGGCGGTGGGCGCGCTCGGGCTCTACCTGGGGCCGGTGGCCGCGCTGCGGCCGTTCCCGGCGCCGATCGACATCCCCTGGCCCGCCTTCGCCGGTGCCTTCTGCATCGCCGAGTGGTGGCGGGTCTACATCCATTTCCGCCGCAGCGCGCACTCGCTGTCGCTCAGCGAGATCCCCCTGGTCTTCGGCCTCTTCCTCACCAGCCCCGGGGGCCTGGTGCTGGGCCGCCTCCTCGGCGCCGGCGTCGCCCTGGGCGCGCTGCGCCGCCAGCCGCCGGTCAAGCTGGCCTTCAACCTCTCTCTGTTCTCCATCGAGGCCTCGCTGGCGACCATCCTGGTGCACGCCATGGTGCCGCTGAACCAGCCGGTGGGGCCGCACGCCTGGCTGGGCGTCATCCTCACCCTGGCGGTGCTGGCCACGCTCAGCGCCGTCGCGGTGCTGGTGGCCATCGCGCTGAGCGAGGGCAAGCCCTCGCTGATGCAGGCGGTGGAGGGCATCGGCTTCGCCCTGATCACCGCGGCGTCGAACAGCAGCATCGCCCTGCAGGGCGTGGCCATCGTGCACCGCGACGCCAGCGAGCTGTGGCTGCTGCTGGTGCCGATGATGACGCTGGTGATCGCCTACGCCGCCTACACCGGCGAGCGCCGCCGCCATCACCGCATGCAGTACCTCTACCAGTCCAAGGACCTGCTCCAGCCCGGCGACGGCACCCTCGACGGCATCCCCGCCCTGCTCAGCGAGTGCTGCCAGGTGTTTCGGGCGGACATGGCAGAAATCACCCTGCTCGGCGACGGCGTCACCCCCGCCACGGTGGTCTCTGTGCGCGGCGGGGTGCACGGTCGCACCGTGCGCCAGGTCGACGCCGAGCTGCTCGACGAGCTGCTGGTGCTGGCGTTCGCCGGCGAGGAGTCGAGTCGCGCCCTGCGCCTGGTCGACGAGCCGGGGAGGCCGCACCGTGAGGTGCTCGCCGCGCGCTCCATCGACGACGCCATGTTCACCGCGCTGCGCGGCGAGGGCCGCATCATCGGCAGCATGCTGGTGGGCAGCCGACTCGGCGACCTCAGCACCTTCGACGCCGAGGACGTCAAGCTCTTCGACACCATGGTGGCCCAGGCCAGCGCCTCGCTGGAGAACTGGCGCCTCGAGGACCGCCTCAAGCACCAGGCGTTCCACGACCCGCTCACCGGCCTGGCCAACCGCGTGCTCTTCACCGACCGCCTGCGCCACGCGCTGAGCCGCCGTCCCCGCACCGGGGTGGCCCGTCTCGCCGTGCTGTTCATCGACCTCGACGACTTCAAGATGGTCAACGACAGCCTCGGCCACGGCGCCGGCGACGACCTGCTGCGCTTCGTCGCCGATCGCATCCGCAGCGCGCTGCGCGGCTTCGACACCGCCGCGCGCCTCGGCGGCGACGAGTTCGCGGTGCTGCTCGAGGACATCGTCGGCCCCGAGGAGGCGGTCGGCGTCGCCGAGCGCATCGTCGACTCGCTGCGCGATCCCTTCCCGGTGCGCGGCCACGAGGTCGCCATGCACGCCAGCATCGGCGTCGCCACCGCCGGCCACGCGCCCATCGCCGCCGAGGAGCTGCTGCGCCAGGCCGACGTCGCCATGTACCGCGCCAAGGAGCGCGGCAAGGCGACGCTGGAGATCTACGAGGCGAGCATGCAGCGCGCCGTCGAGAGTCGCCTGGAGCTGAAGGTGGAGTTGGAGCGTGCCCTGGCGCGCGACCAGCTGACGGTGCACTACCAGCCGATCGTCGAGCTGCGCAGCGGGCGCATGGTCAGCGTCGAGGCGCTGGTGCGCTGGAACCATCCGACGCGCGGCATGGTGCCGCCCGACGCCTTCATCCCGCTGGCGGAGAGCACCGGGCTGATCCGCGCCATCGGGCAGTTCATGCTGCAGCAGTCGTGCCGCCAGGCGCGCGCCTGGCAGCTGCGCCATCCCGGCCGCACCATCGGCGTCGGCGTCAACCTCTCGCCGCGGCAGCTCAACGATCCCCACTTCCCGCACGACGTCGCCGCGGTGCTCGCCGAGACCGGCCTCGATCCCGCGCTGCTGACGCTGGAGATCACCGAGAGCTTCATGGTCGAGGACTCCGACACCATGGTGACGCGCCTGGAGGCGTTGAAGGAGCTGGGCGTCAACCTCAGCATCGACGACTTCGGCACCGGCTACTCGTCGCTGAGCTGCCTGCAGTACCTGCCCGTCGACACGCTGAAGATCGCCAAGCCGTTCATCGACGGCATCGCCGAGGACCCGCGCCAGCGCGCCTTCGTCAAGGCCATCGTCGCCCTCGGTCGCACCCTCGGGTTGAAGCTTGTCGCCGAAGGCGTGGAGCGTCCCGAGCAGCGCGACCAGCTGCGCGACCTGCGCTGCGAATGCGCCCAGGGCTACTACTTCAGCCGGCCCGTCGCCGCCGAGCAGATCACCGCCATGCTGGAGCACCAGTCGCCGCCACCGATGGGCGAGCTGGAAGTCGCCGTCGAGAACGCCGGCAAGGTGATCCGCCTGCCCGCGTGACGTACGAGATTCGGCGCGCGCTCGCACACCGAATCGAGGGGGTAGGCAGCGCACCGGGGCGGACTTAGACTGCGCGGGCCAGCGGAGCAGAGCGCTGGCGTGGCCGACTGGAGGAGACCGGATGTACGCGCGTCTTACCCGTGTCCAGGCACCTGTCGACAAGCTCGACGCTCTCACCGCATCGTTCAAGGATTCCGCACTTCCCGCGCTGCGCAAAATGCCCGGCTACGCGGGGGGGACGCTGGCCGTGGACCGCGGCAGCGGTGACGGGCAGGCGGTGACCTTCTGGGAGTCCGCGCAG
Organism: uncultured Actinomycetes bacterium; assembly: GCA_964499205.1. GTDB lineage: Bacteria > Chloroflexota > Dormibacteria > Aeolococcales > Aeolococcaceae > DASRDZ01. Next base: position 5,169 of record CAZCJX010000010.1, read on the forward strand.
GCGCTGCACGACAGCGAGGCTCGGGCGACGGAGATCCGCAGCGAGACGGTCGGCGCCGGCGGCGGCTCGGTCACCGCGGTGCAGCGCCTCGAAGTGGTGCTGATGGAGCGCGCCACCGAGCCGAAGCTGCCCTCGTTCCTGCGCGTGGTGCGCGGCACCTGCGATCCCAGCCGCATCGACGCCATGGTGCAGGCGACGCGCGACCGCGCGATGCCGATCCTGCGCCAGGCCTCCGGCTTTCGCGCCCTGACCGTGGGCGTGGACCGCAGCAGCGGCGACGTCGTGGTCACCGGCGTCTGGAGCAGCGCCGAGGCGCGCCAGGCCAGCGACGCGCAGATCGCCCCGGTGCGCCGCGAGATCTTCGAGCTGGGCGGGGCCGGGCAGCCCGAGATCGCAATGTACGAGGTGATGCACGTCGAGTTCGTCGGCGTCGGCGCGTACACCCGCTGAGCCACACACCATGTCGGCGTCGCGGGGCGGGGGAGGGTCGGATACCATGCGCGTCGTGGCCCACCCGTCCGCCGTCCCGCCCGCCAATGTCGAGCAGCAGCTGGAGCAGCACCGCAAGGAGCTGACCGGCTACTGCTACCGCATGCTCGCCTCGCCCTTCGAGGCCGAGGATGCCGTGCAGGAGACGCTGCTGCGCGCGTGGCGCGGCATGGACCGCTTCGAGGGGCGCGCCGCGCTGCGCTCCTGGCTGTACCGCATCGCCACCAACGTGTGCCTCGACATGGCGGAGGCGCGCGGCCGCCGCGCCGTGCCGATGGACTTCGGACCCGCCAGGGAGCCGGTGGCCGAGAACCTCAACATCCCCGCCGAGGTGACCTGGCTGGAGCCGATCCCCACCAGCGCGGTGGCCGACGCCGCCGATCCCTCCGAGCTGGCGGTGGCCCACGAGACCGTCCGCCTCGCCTTCGTCGCCGCCCTGCAGCACCTGCCGCCGCGGCAGCGCGCCGTGCTCATCCTCTTCGAGGTGCTGCGCTGGTCGGCGGCGGAGATCGCCGAGCTGCTCGACACCAGCGTCGCCTCGGTGAACAGCGCGCTGCAGCGGGCGCGCGCCACCCTGCAGGAACGCGAGTTGAAGGCCGACGAGGCCGGCGGCGCCATCGACGACGAGCGCCGCGACCTGCTCGCCCGCTACGTCGCCGCCTTCCAGGCCTACGACGTCGACGCCCTCACCGCACTGCTGCGCGAGGACGCGCGCCAGTCGATGCCGCCGTACGACATGTGGCTGTCGGGCCGCGACGACGTGCTCGCCTGGTGGTTCGGGCCCGGCATCGGCTGCCGCGGCTCGCGGCTGCTGCCGGTGGAGCGGGCCAACGGGCAGGTCGCCTTCGGGCAGTACAAGCCGAGCGCCACCGGCGAGGGCTTCGACCCCTGGGCGTTGCAGGTGCTGGACCTGGGCGAGGGCGGCATCGCCGAGATCGTCTTCTTCCTCGACACCGCGCGCATCTTCCCGCTCTTCGGCCTGCCGCTCCACCTCGACGCGTAGCGCCAAGCGGCGGCTACTCGGGCAGGACCTCGCTCAGCCCCACGAAGGCGACCAGCTCGCGCAGCGGCTCGCCGCAGTTGCGCAGCACCACCCGGCAGCCGTGCCGCCGCGCCGCCAGCTGCAGCCGGCAGAGCGCGTCGACGGCCACGGCGTCGCCCTCGAGGCCGCTGACGTCGCAGTCGGCGACGGTGACGCCCGGATTGGCGGTGAGCAGCGCGCAGACGCGGTCGCACAGCCCGGGCAGGTCGGACCGGGCGATGGGGCCGCGGATGGCGAAGTCGAGCCGGCGGCCCTTGGCTGAACCCATACACCTGAGACCGGCGCGCGGGTGCAGACTCATCGACCGATGAGTCGCGGCGGCCGCCGCCGTCTACCCTGACGAACCGCCTCAACCACCGAGGAGACGACGCACATGGCCCAGACCAAGACCGCCACCGCTGTCACCCACGTCGGCACGGTGCTCCTGCCCGTCGATGACCAGGAGCGCTCGATCGCCTTCTACTGCAACGTGATCGGCCTCGAGAAGCGCGTCGACGTGCGCATGGGCGACAGCTACCGCTGGGTGGAGGTGGCCCCGCAGGGCGCCGTCACCACGCTGGCGCTGTGCATGCCCATGGAGGGGCAGCCCACCCCCGCGCGCGACAACGCCAACTGCTCGCTCAACACCACGGATGTCGAGGCCGCCCACGCCCACCTCAAGGCCAACGGCGTCGACTGCGACGAGATCATGCGCCAGGGCGGCCCGGTGCCCCCGATGTTCTTCTTCCGCGACCCCGACGGCAACAGCCTGCTCTTCGTCGAGTCGACCAACGCCTGACGCGCTCGCCCGCTTTCGGAGTTGCCATCTACTGCGGCCGCCGCGAGACGACGTCGCGGCGGCCGCAGTAGGCTGGGCGGCATGCCCGCCATCACCGTCGACGACACCAGCCGCCTCCCCCGCATCGCCCGCCTCGGCGACGAGGCGCGCCAGCGCCCCATCCGCTCGGTGACCACCGCGCCGAAGGGCTTCGAGGGCAACGGCTTTCCCGTCCGCCGCGCCTTCGCCGGCGTCGACCTGGCCGAGCTCGATCCCTTCGTCCACCTCGACCAGATGGGCGAGGTCAACTACGCGCCGGGCGAGCCCAAGGGCACGCCCTGGCACCCGCACCGCGGCTTCGAGACGGTGACCTACATGATGGACGGCGTCATCCAGCACGCCGACTCGACGGGCGGGGGAGGGGTGATCCGCGACGGCGCGACGCAGTGGATGACCGCGGGCAAGGGCATCCTGCACATCGAGACGCCGCCCCACGAGGTGGTGCAGCGCGGCGGCTGGTTCCACGGCCTGCAGCTCTGGGTCAACCTGCCGCGCGAGAAGAAGTGGATGGACCCGCGCTACCAGGACCTGGAAGGCGAGGCGGTGACCATGCTCACCACCGACAGCGGCGACAGCCTGGTGCGCCTCATCGCCGGCGAGATCAGCGGCCACCGCGGTCCCGGCGCGACGCACACGCCGATGGCCATGATGCACATCAGCGTCACCCCCGGTTCGCGCGCGCTGCTGCCCTGGCCGGCCGACTTCAACGCGCTGGTCTACGTCCTCGGCGGCCGCGGCCGCGCCGGCGCCGAGCGCCGCCCCGTGCAGATGGGACAGCTGATCGTCTTCGGCCCGGGCGACGGCTTCAGCATCGAGGCCGACGCCGAGCAGGACACGCGCACCGGCGTTTTGGAGCTGCTGGTCCTGGGTGGACGCCGCATCGGCGAACCGGTGGCCTGGTACGGCCCCTTCGTGATGAACACGCGCAACGAGATCGTCGAGGCCTTCGAGGACTTCCAGGCCGGCAAGCTCGGCCACGTGCCGCGGCACCACCCGCTGGCGCCGACCGACGAGGTGTCGGCGCAGACCGACTCCTCGCTCGACTGACGTTCCGCCGTCTCGACGTGCGACGCCGGCAGGAGCGCGTGCGCAGCGCCACGGCGTGACGCGCCGGGGGCGATGGGGACCCCCTGGCCTAGAATCGCCGGCAACCTTGGTCCCTCCCGAGCCGACCGTCGCCCTGCTCCTCGACGTGCTCGACCGCGTCGTCGCCCGCCAGGCGCCGAACCCGGGAACGAGCGACGCGCTGGCGCTCGAGGTGCGCACCGCCACCACCGCGCTGCACCTCACCAACCTCGCCGAGCTGACCAGCGAGAGCCGCCGCCTGCGCACCGCCGCGGCGAGCGCCATCCCCACGCCGACGGGCGCGCCGCTCGACGGCGTGCTCGCCCAGCCGGTGCTCACCGCCCATCCCACCGAGGCGCGCCGGCAGACCCTGCTGCGCCGCCTCCAGCAGGTGCGCAGCGCCCTGGTCCCGGTGCTCGACGACACGCCCGACGCGGCGCCCGCCCGCGAGCAGCTGGAGGTCGCCGTCGAGATGCTCTGGCGCACCGACACGGTGCGCCACACCCGGCTCACCGTCAGCGACGAGATCGGCTTCGCCGAGACCTTCCTGCGCGGCTCGCTCGGCGAGGCGGCGATCACCGCGGAGTCCGACGCCCAGCCCGACGCGCCGGCCACCGCGCCGGCGGTGCTGCGCCTGGGCAGCTGGATCGGCGGCGACCAGGACGGCAACCCCTACTGCACCGCCGCCGACCTCGCCCGTGCCCTGCAGGGCGCAGCGCAGATCGCCCGCGAGCGCCACCGCGCCTTCGCGCTGCACGCGGCCGACAGTCTCAGCCTGCCCTGCAAGCCCGACGACCTCGACGCCGCGACGGCGCAGTGGCTGCGGGTGCACGCCCCCGACCGCATCGGCGTGCGCCACCCCGGCGAGACGCTGCGACTCTGCGCCGAGGTGATCGCCGAGCGTCTGGACCCGCGCCATCCCGCCAGCTACGCGGAAGGCGCCGAGATCGCCGCCGACGTCGAGCTGCTCGCCCACGAGATGCAGCGCCGCGGCACCGCGCACCTGGTGGCGCCGCTGCTGGGCCGCTGGCGCGCCTGGTGCCGCGTCGCCGGACTGCACCTGCTCGACCTCGACATGCGCACCCACCACGACGTGCTGCACGACATCGCCACCGCGCGACTCGACGGCCAAGCCGCCCGGCACGGCCGCGCCGCAGCACTGCATGAAGCGCTGGTCGAGGCCGGCCCGCCGCTGGGCGGCAGCGCCGAGCGCGACCAGCTGCTCGACGCGCTGCGCGTCTGGCAGGCGTCGGCGCACCGTGCCTCCGACCTGCGCGGCTCGCTGATCCTCAGCGGCACCGAGGACGCGCGCGACATGGCCATCGCGCTCTGGCTGCTCGACGCGCACCCGCCGCTCAGCGAGCGCGTGCGCATCTCGCCGCTGTTCGAAGACGAACGATCACTGCGCCGCTGCGGCGAGACGCTGCGCGAGGCGATGGCCATCCCCGCCTACCGCGACGCACTGTGCCGCCACGACAACGTGCAGGAGATCACCCTCGGCTACTCCGACACCACCAAGGCCAGCGGCTACCTCAGCGGCACGCTGGCCCTGCGCACCGCGCACGACGACGTCGCCCGCGCCTGCCAGGAGGCGGGTGCGACGCCGCTGGTGTTCCACGGCCGCGGCGGCACGGTCGCCCGCGGCGGTACGCGCACCGCGGACGCGGTGCTGGCGCAACCACCGGGAACCCTCAACGGTCGCCTGCGCTGGACCGAGCAGGGCGAGTCGATCAGCCTGCGCTTCGACGACCCCACCGTCGGCGCCGTGCACCTCGCCGAGGCGCTCGCCGCCCTGGCCAGCAGCGCCGCCGGCGGCGGCGACGCCAGCACCCCGCCCGACTTCCTGCGCCATGCCGCCGACCGCAGCCGCGAGGTGTATCGCGCCTGGTTCACCGACCCCGAGCTGGCCGCCTTCCACCGCCGCTTCACGCCCATCGACGCCCTGGAGCGGCTGGCCCTCGGCTCCCGCCCGGCGCGACGCCACGCCGACCCGGCGCCGCAGAGCCTGCGCGCCATCCCCTGGCACTTCTCGTGGTCGCAGTCGCGGGTGATCGCATCGGTGTGGTACGGCGCCGGCACCGGCCTGGCCGGCGTCGCCGGCGACGCCAACCTGGCGCAGGCGCAGGGCCTCTACCGCTCCTCGATCTGGTTCCGCTCCACCGTCGACAACCTGGAGATGGTCGCCTTCAAGACAGATTGGGACGTTGCTGACATGTACTCCGAGCTCGCCCCCGGCGACGGCGGCGACAGCGCGGCGCGCTGGCTGCCGGTGCTGCGCAGCGAGTACGACCGCTGCGTCGCAGCGCTGCTGGCCATCCGCGGCGGCGACGCGCTGCTCGACCACCAGCCCGACCTGCGCTCCCGCCTGGCGGCGCGCGGCCGGGCGCTGCTGCCGCTGCACCGCCTCCAGGTCGCGCTGCTCGCCGAGTGGCGGGCGCGGGGTGACGAGGAGCGGCTGCGCCTGGTGCACGAGACGGTCAACGGCATCGCCGCGGGGCTGCAGAACACGGGCTGAGATTTCGAGCCGCCGGCGCGACGCTGCGGGCTTCAGCGCGCAGCGAGATCGGCGAGCAGCGTGTCGTGCAGCCGCGCGGTGATGCCCCGCGCCGACATCACCGTGACGTGGCCGTGGGGATACTCGACCAGCCGCGTCCCCCAGGCGGCGGCCAGCTCGCGCACCGCCGGCGCGCCGACGATTCCGTCGTTTCCGGCAGCAACCAGGGTGATCCGCTCGGCGGGCGTCACCGGGCGCAGCAGCCGCGGTATCACCGGCGCCATCGCCGTCGACAGCGCCTGGTAGGCGCTGGCCAGGTCCTCGCCCCATGGGCCGCCGCGCCCGTCGACCACGCCGAGGCGGCGGCGGGTGCGCATCGCGGTGCGGTGCAGCACGATGTCGGCGAGGTCGGCGGGCGGGGTCACCGCCACCACCGAGTCGAGCGGCAGGTTGGCGGCGAGCAGGCAGGCGACCAGGCCGCCCAGGCTGAAGCCGAGCACCCCGACCGGGCCGCCGGTCTCGCGGCGCGCCCAGGCGACCACGGCGGCGGCGTCCTCGGTGGCCTGGCGCAGCGAGGCGTTGCTGCGCGGCGCGTCGCTGCCGAAGAAGCCGGCACCGCCGCCGGAGCCGGGCGGGCGGCGGCTGAGGTGGAATGGGAAGTCGAGGCGGGCGGCGTGGACGCCGCGGCGCAGCAGCTGCCGCGCGTGGTGCTCCTCGTAGGTCGGCACCGCGGCGGCGTAGCCGTGCAGCAGCAGGACCAGCGGCGTGCCGGCCGGGGCGGTGGGGTGGAGGTAGGCGCGGGCGCGCAGCTCGCGGGCGCCGGGGTGGTCGCCGGGGCCGCGGCTGGGACCGCGGAGGTCGAGGGTGCGCGCCGGGCGGACCCAGCCGGTGGGCACCGGGGTGGCCGTCAGCGGCGGCGGGTCGGCGACGCTGCTGTGGCTCCAGAACTCGGCGGCGCTGCCGGCGAGCTGCGCCTCGCTGGCGGACGGCTCGTGGTAGCCGACGAAGCCGAGCCGCCAGCGCACCGCCGCGTCGGCCGCGCGCCCGAAGGCGCCCACGCCGGTGCCGCGACGCCAGCGCAGCCGGGCCACCTCGCGCAGGTCCATGTGCCTCGATGCTACCGGGCAGCCCCCGGCACGGCGGACCTACACTCGTGCGCCATGCCCGCCAGCAGCGACCCCCACGCCCGCCTCCGCGAGCTCGGCCTCGCCCTCCCGTCACCGCCCGCGGCGCTGGCGTCGTACGTCCCCGTCGTCGTCGTCCCCCTCGGCGGCGGCCGCCTCCAGGTGACCATCTCCGGCCAGGTCGCCATGCACAACGGTGAGCCGCTGCACCGCGGCCGCGTCCCCGACGAGGTCAGCCTCGACGACGCCGTGGCCAACGCCCGCGCCTGCGCCCTCAACCTGCTCGCCCAGCTCGACGCCTCGGTCGGCCTGGCCAACGTCGAGCGCATCACCGCGCTCTCGGTCTTCGTGCGCAGCGCCGGCGACTTCGAGAAGCAGCCCGCCGTGGCCAACGGCGCCTCCGACCTCCTCGCCGACGTCCTCGGCGAGCGCGGCCGCCACACCCGCGCCGCCGTCGGCGTCAACGCCCTGCCCCTCGGCGTCCCCGTCGAGATTTCCGCCACCGCCGTCGCCCTGGAGCGCCAGCGCGCCCGCTGAGCCAGCGGGGGCTCAGTGGATCAGCACCACCACGCCGACCACCGCCGCCGCCAGCACCACCGCGGTGAGGACGCGCTGCGCCCGGTTCATCCCCCGCCCCCGAATCACGCCCACCAGGGCGACCACCCAGAGGATCGCGCCTGCCGCCAGGGCGGCGACGGACACCGCGTTGAAGCTCACCGGCGCGATGGTAGGCGACGGCCCGGCGGTGAAGCGTCGTGCAGAGTTCGACATGGCGAGCACAACTCGGTCACATGGCGGCTGCCGGCGCGCGCGCCCGCCTACCGTGGCCGCGATGAGCGTGGTCGTCCATCCACTCGCACCCGGCGTCCGCATCCTCGTCCCGCAGCCGGCGGCGGAGGTCGCCCAGGGTGCGGAGAGGGGGATGGCGGGGCATGCCGCCTTCCGCGCTGCCCGCCTGGTGACCACGGTCGCGTCCGGCGCGGGCCTGCTCAGCCTGCTGGTCTGCGGGTGGTTCGTGCGCTACACCAGCCACGCCTTCCAGATGGCCGATCTGCTCCACCGCAGCGGCTGGATCGGCGGCCAGGTGGCCTGGTACCTGGGCTGGACGGGCCGCTTCGGGGCCAACGCCACCTGGCTGGCCGCCGCCGCGGCCGGCCCCGGCCTGGCGCGGGTGCTGCCCGGGCTCGCCATGTGCCTCTGGGGTGCGGTTCTCTGGGTGGCGCTGCCCCGGGTGGCGGCGCAGATGGGTCGGGAGCTCAGCGGCATGGCACGGCTGCTCGCCGTCGAGGTGGTCCTGCTGGGCACCCTGGGCCTGGCCCCAGCCCTGTGGTTCGACCTCTACAAGCTGACCGGGTCGATCACCTACATCACCCCGCTGGCGCTGGGCACCGCGGTGCTCGGCATCGGCCTTGGCGCGATGTCGCGCGGGCGGCTCGACCTGCGCACCGGCCTGCTCCTGGCGGTGCTCTCGGCGCTGGCCGTCGGCTTCTCCGACACCTGGGCGGGCATCCAGCCGCTGCTGCTGGGCGGCTTCGCGGTCTGCGCCGGCTTCCTCGCCGGTCCGCGTCGCCGGGCGGCGATGAGGGCGCTGGCCGTGTCGGCGATCGCCAGCGGCGTCGGGCTGATCGTCATGCTGCACGCGCCCGGCAACACGGTGCGCCGCTCGCTCTACCCCGCCCCGCCGCACCTGGCCACCGCGCTGGCCTGGGCGGCACGCGACGCGGGTGGCTTCCTCGCCGGCCCGGTGGCCCACAACCTGCCGCTGCTCGCCGCCGTCGTCGTCGCCTTCCTGGTGCTCGGCCTCACCGCTGCGCCGGCCCGCGACGCCGCACCGGAGCCCGGCCTCACCCTGCGCCGCGCGCTGATCGCGCTGCTCGCCCTCGGCGCCGTGCTGGTCGCCGCCCACCTGCCCGCCGAGACGATGACCAGCGGGCCGCCGCCGCCGCGCTCCGAGCTGATTCCCGGGTATGCGGTGGTGCTCTTCGTCGCCTTCCTCGCCTGGGGCAGCGGGGCAACCCTGGCGGCGCGCCGCCGCGGCATCGCCTCGCCGCGCCGCGCCGCGGTGCTGGCCATCGCCACCGCCACCGCGGCGGTCGCCGTCGCTCCCGCCACCACCATGGCCTTGGTGGCCCGGAGCTGGCAGGCGATGTCGACCTACGCCGCCGCCGAGGACGCGCAGTGGCGCATGGCCGCGTCGGCGCCGCCCGGCAGCGACCTCGTCGTCCCCGCGGTTTCGAGCGGCGGCATCGGCCCGCTGTCGCACGAGAGCACCCAGGAGCTGCAACCCAGCGCCGACTACTGGGTCAACCAGGCCTTCGCCGAGTACTTCGGGCTGCACTCGGTGCGCACCGGCACGACCGCCGCCACCGCCGCCGCCACCGGGACGCACTGACCGACCGGTCAGTCAGCCGCCAGCCGGTTGCGGTAGGCGTAGGCCACCGCCTGGGCCCGGTCGCGCACCCCGGTCTTCATGAACAGGTGGTTGATGTGCGTCTTCACCGTGGCCTCGCTGACCACCAGCCGCGCGGCGATCTCGGCGTTGGAGAGCCCGGCGGCGATCAGCCCCAGCACCTCGCCCTCGCGCGCCGTCAACCCGTCGGGCAGCATGGGCGCCACGGCCGGCGCCTCGTCGGCAGGCGATTCGGGTGATCCCGCGACCGCATCGGGTGCGCTCACCGCGTCGACGAGGTGGTGCTGCACCGCGGGATCGATGGCGGCGCGCCCCTGCAGGACCGCGGCGATGGCGCGGTGGATCTCCTCGGCACCGGCGTCCTTGGTGAGAAACCCGCGCGCCCCCGCGCGCAGCGCCTCGACCACGGAGCGGTCGTCGGCGTAGGTGGTGAGCACCACGACGTGGCAGGCGGGATGGGTGTCGCGCAGCCGCCGCGTCGCCTCGACGCCGTCGCAGCGCGGCATGCGCAGGTCCATCAGCACCACGTCGGGACGCAGCGCCTCCACCAGCGCCAGCGCCTCCTCCCCGTCGGAGGCGGCGCCGACCACCTCGACGTCGGGCAGCAATCGCAGCAGCAGGGCGAGGCCCTCGCGGACCACGCGCTGGTCGTCGGCGATGAGCACGCGGGTCGCCGTCATGCCGGCACCCACAGCTCGACGCGGAAGCCGCGCTCGGTGGGCACCGCGTCGAGCCGGCCGCCGAGCAGCTCGGCCCGCTCACGCATGCCGGTGATGCCGTAGCCGCCGCCGTGGTCGGCACCGGGCGCGTGCGGCGCGCCCTGCGGTACGCGCTCGTCCCCGAAGTCCTCGACGGTGAGCCGCGCGCCGCCGGGCTCGTAGGCGAGATGCACCGCCACCGCGCGCGGTCGGGCGTGCCGGCGCACGTTGGTCAGCGCCTCCTGGGCGACGCGATACAGGGTCAGCCGCGCCTCGGAGCGCAGCGCCCGCTCGTCGCCGCTCACCGCGAAGCTGCACGGAACACCGGCGTCGCTCTCGAACTCGCGCACCAGCGCGGGCAGGCGGTCGGGACCGGGCAGCTCGTCGTCGCGCAGGGTGCCGATCGCGCGGCGCGCCTCGGTGAGGCCGGCCTTGCCGAGGTGGAGGGCGCGGTCGACGGCGGACCGCAGCTCGCCGTCGGCCCCGTCGCGCTCGACCAGCAGCCGCGCGCCCTCCAGCTGCAGCACCAGGCCCGACAGGGAGTGGGCGAGCACGTCGTGCATCTCCCGGGCGACGCGCTGCCGTTCGCCCAGCGCCATCGCCTCGGCCTGGGCGCGATGGCTCTGCTCCAGCTCGGCCAGCAGCGCCATCGCCTGGTCCTGGCCCTCGCGCAGCCGGTGGGCCAGCCGGGCGATGACGAAGAAGGCGATCACGCCGGTGCCGTTGAGCACCACGCCGGTCAGCGAGCGGCCGGCGCCCACCGCGGCGGTGGTGGTGATCACCACGAAGGCGACGCCCGCGACGATCGACCCGCCCAGCCCGGGCAGCCGCATCGCCGCGGCGCTGACGGCGACGAAGCAGCCGAGCACACCCGGACCGCCGGGCTGGGTCCAGGCGAGCAGCGCCGAGCTGAGCACCAGCACGGCATAGAACGGCATCTGCAACGGCGGCGACCACTGCCGGCCGCGGATGGCGCCGAGGACGCCGACGGCGAAGCCGACCAGGCCCAGCAGCACCCACAGCCCTTCGCCGCTGAGGCCGGGGTGGGGCTGGTCGCGCACCCCGGAGATCTCCACCAGCACCACCACCACCACCCCGAGCGGCCGGAGCATGCGCAGCGTCGCCTGCTGGCGGGCGCGGGCGCGCTCCAGGGAGGCGAGCAGCGCGGGAGGCTGGAGCTCGCTGGCGGGGCGGGAGGCGGCGGCCATCGACGCACAGCGTATGCGGCGACGGCGCGCCGGTCGTCGCCGCGGGGGTGGAGCGCACCGCGCGGCGGCTCCACCCGGGGGTTGAGGCCGTGCCCCGGGCAAACTCCATCCCCGCTCCGACGCGCTCTTGCCAGGGGACGACGCAGACTGCACGCCAGGCTCCGCCGACCAATGGCAGCCCGGAGGACGACAGTGACCCCGCTCGAGATCGCGACCGCCGGCACGCCGCGTGTCCAGGCCGCGCCACGCCCGGCCGATCCCGTGGTCGAGGTGCGGGGCCTGGCCAAGCACTACGGCCAGGTGGCGGCGGTGCGCGGCATCGACATCACCGTGCACCGTGGCGAGATCTTCGCCTTCCTCGGCCCCAACGGCGCCGGCAAGACCACCACCGTCGAGATCCTCGAGGGCTTCCGCCGGCGCAGTGCCGGCGAGGTGCGCGTGCTCGGCGTCGATCCTGCCAATGCCGGCAGCAACTGGCGCGACCGCGTCGGCGTGGTGCTCCAGGAGTCGCAGCCGGAGCGCGGCCTGCGGGTCGGCGAGTGCATGCGGCTCTACGCCGGCTACTACGCCCATCCCCGCGACATCGACGAGACGCTGGCCCTGGTCGGGCTCGAGGAGCATGGCGACGCCCCCGCCGACCAGCTCTCCGGTGGCCAGCGCCGCCGCCTCGACGTCGCCCTGGCCCTGGTCGGCGATCCCGACCTGGTCTTCCTCGACGAGCCGACCACCGGCTTCGACCCCTCGGCGCGACGCGCCGCCTGGCAGGTCATCGACGGCCTGCGCGCGCTGGGCAAGACGGTCTTCCTGACCACCCACTACATGGAGGAGGCGGAGCGCCTCGCCGACCGCATCGCGGTGATCGCCGGCGGCGTCATCGTCGCCGAGGGCACGCCGCAGACGCTCGGCGGCCGCGACCGGATGCGCGCCGAGATCGGGTTCACCCTTCCCGCCGGCACCGGCGTCGGCGACCTGCCCGAGGCGCTGCGCCCGCTCGCCGGCAGCGAGGCGGGCACCCGGGTGGTGCTGCGCAGCGACGCGCCGGCGCCGCACCTGCACGCGCTGACCGAATGGGCGCTGGGGCGCGGCCTCGACCTCGCCGACATCACCGTGCACCGTCCCACCCTGGAGGACGTGTACCTCTCGCTGACCAGCCGCACCCCCGCGGAGACACACCGATGATCTACCTGCTCGTCAAGCTGTACCGCCGCTGGCAGCGCAACCGCGCGGCGGCAGCGGGCGCCCAGCCGGCGCAGGCGGCGCAGCGCACCGGCACACGCTCGCAATCGCGCCCACACGCGCACCCCACGACTCCCGCCGCGCTGGTGCTGCACCAGGCCCGCTACGACCTGCTCGGGGTCTGGCGCAACCGCCAGGCGCGCTTCTTCACCCTGCTGCTGCCGCTGCTCTTCCTGGTCATCTTCGTCAGCGTCTTCGGCAACAACACCGTCGGCCACCAGCAGGTCAAGGTGTCCACCTACTACGTCCCCGGCATCGCCGCCCTGGCGGTGATCGCGTCGTCGTTCGTCAACCTGGTGATCTCGGTCACCACCGAGCGCGAGGCCGGCATCCTCAAGCGCCGCCGCGCCACGCCGGTGCCGGCATGGGTGCTGGTCGCCGGCCGCACCCTCAGCGCCATGGCGCTGTCGCTGGCGGTGATGACGCTCCTGATCGTAGTCGGCGTTCTGGCCTATGGTGTCCACATCTCGGCGAGCGCCATCCCCGCCATCGCGGTCACCGCCATCGCCGGCTCGGTCACCTTCTGCGTCCTCGCCTACGCGCTGTCCTCGTTCATCGGTTCGGCGGACTCGGCGCAGCCGGTGGTGCAGGCGGTGATGCTGCCGCTCTACTTCATCTCCGGCGTGTTCATCCCCAACGTCAACCTGCCCGCCTGGCTGCAGGACGTGGCCCGCGCCTTTCCCGTGCAGCACCTCGCCAACGGGCTGCACACCGCCTTCGATCCCACCGTGCAGGGCAGCGCCTTCATGTGGAACGACATCGGCGCCATGCTGATCTGGGCGGCGGTCGGCCTGGCGGTGGCCCTGCGGCGCTTCAGCTGGCTGCCGGCGACGGCCGGTCGAGTCCCAGCATGAGCCGCAGCACCAGCGTGGGGGTGACCACGTCGGGCTGCCTGCCGGCGATGAGGTCGCCGTACATGAACGCTTCCGACATCTGCGACACCACCGCGGCCAGGGCGTCGGCGCCCAGCGGCGCGCGCCAGCCGCTCTGAGCCTCCTGGCGGCGGATCAGGTCGGCCAGCGCCGCAGTGGCGGCGCGGTGCACCCGCCCCTCGGCGGAGAGGAGCACCTGCCGGGCCAGCCGCGGCTCGCCCTCGAGGAAGACGCGCAGCGGCGGGCTGGCCGTGATGCGGCGGATGTGCAGGTCGTGCACGTCGACGAACCGGGCCGGGCCCGGCGGCGTGCCCACCTCGGCCTCGCAGCGGCGGAGGTTGGCCGGCCCCAGCTCGGCGAGCACCTCCTCCAGCAGCGCCTCACGGCTGGACCACCAGCGGTACAGGGTGGCCCGGCCGATGCCCAGCTCCCGCGCCAGGGCCCGCATCTCCAGGGTGCCGCTGCGCAGGAACATCCGCCGCGCCGCGGGCAGCACGTCGCCGGGCGCGACGCGCCCAGGGGCGTCGTCCACGATTCCACCCACGCCTTCCCTGCTCACCCGCATCGGGGAAGCGTACCCCCGCGGCCGCGCGCTGTCCCCCGTGCCCGCTTGACCCGGCATGGTCCCAGCGACTACAAAGCACCGCCATGAGCCCGATGGTCAACACCGTCCGCGGACCCGTGGACGTCGACTCGCTCGGCCCCACCCTGATGCACGAGCACATCTTCGTGCTCAACACCGAGGTGATGATCAACCACCCGGAGATCTGGGACGAGGAGCTGCGCGTCGAGGATGCCGTCAGGCAGCTCAACGAGCTGAAGGCCGCGGGCATCGACACCATCCTCGACCCCACCGTCATCGGCCTGGGCCGCTACATCCCGCGGATCCAGAAGGTGTGCGAGCAGACCGACCTCAACGTCATCGTGGCCACCGGGATGTACACCTACAACGACATCCCCTTCTACTTCCACTTCCGCGGGCCGGGCACGCTGTTGCAGGGACCGGAGCCGATGGTGGAGATGTTCGTCCACGACATCGAGGAGGGCATCACCGACACCGGCGTCAGGGCGGCGGTGCTCAAGTGCGCCACCGACGCCTATGGCCTCACCCCGGGCGTGGAGCGGGTGATCCGCGCCTGCGCCCAGGCGCATCGCCGCACCGGCGTGCCCATCACCACCCACACCGACGTGCACAACCGCAGCGGGCTCGAGCAGCAGCGCATCTTCCGCGAGGAGGGCGTGGACCTCTCGCGCGTCATCATCGGTCACAGCGGCGACAGCGCCGACCTCGACTACCTGCAGCAGCTGATCGACGCCGGCTCCTACATCGGCATGGACCGCTTCGGCCTCGACGTCTACCTGCCCAGCCAGCAGCGCGTCGAGACCATCGCCGAGCTCTGCCGGCGCGGCCACGCAAACCGCATGGTGCTCAGCCACGACGCCTCCTGCTGGATCGACTGGCTGCAGCCGATCGACGACGCGTTGCGCCAGGCGATGTCGCCCAACTGGCACTTCCTGCACATCTCCAACGACGTCATCCCCATGCTGCTCGAATGCGGCGTCTCCCAGGACGACGTCGACCAGATGCTGGTGCGCAACCCCCGCGACATCTTCAGCGTGCAGGGCGGCTACTGAGGCGGGGGGCGTACCCTCTGCGCTCCACGGCTCAGCGCGCAGGCGACCGGGGGTTGGGCTTGGTGGCCGCCCAGCCGGCAAGTACGCTCGGGCTTGCACTCGTCGCCGACCCTTCGCTAATATCCGCGCCACGCTGGGTGGCCAGTGGAGAGGAAGGTTA
Source organism: uncultured Actinomycetes bacterium (assembly GCA_964499205.1). GTDB lineage: Bacteria > Chloroflexota > Dormibacteria > Aeolococcales > Aeolococcaceae > DASRDZ01. The sequence goes on from CAZCJX010000010.1 coordinate 20,419, forward strand.
GAGTTGAGGAGGGGCGGCGGGGATGTTTCAGTGGACTTACCTTCGCGGCGAGCTGATACGTCGCCGTCGACGGACGACTGCGCTGGTGCTGGGTATCGCCGTTGGTGTCGCGCTGGTCGTCGCCACCAACGCATTGGCTGCCGGGCTGTTGCGATCTCAGAATCGGGCGCTCAACCCACTGTCCAGCGTCGGCAGTGATCTGTTGGTTACCCGCGGTGTCGACCAGTCGCATGTGAGCGCCGACGACGTCGCGGCGATGAACGCCGAGGAGCAGCAGAGCGAGCAGGCTTCACTCCTCGACCTCTCCAAGCTGGGTAAACCAGGAACGCACTTCACGCAGGACTTCTTCCTCCCGGCATCCCAGCTCACCTTTCCGGCCGAGGATCTCTCACATCTGGCCCACCTTGTCGGCGTGACCGATGTGGCTGGCTCGTTAACGTTGCAGGTCACTCATCGCGACGGGACGGTGCCAACCATCGTCGCGCAGCTGATAACTCAGCCCCAGACGGTGACCATCGCACCCCTGAACGACGCTGAGCGCAAGGCGGTGAACCAATGCGCCATCCGGACGTTAGACGCGCGCAGCCGCCCGCCTGCTGTCAAGCCGAACGGCTCCGCCTTCGCCCAGACCTTGACGCCTGACGAGTACGTCGCCTGCCTCCCCACCCGCTTCCGGCAAGTGGCGATTCAGCAGCAGGTGATTACTCAGATTGTGAACCCGCCGCAGACGGACTTTGAATCGGCATCCTTCCAGGTCAGCGGTGTGGATACGCAGCATCCGGATCTGGGGCTTCTCACACGGGCTCAGGTGGTCACGGGTCGGTACTTCAGCGCTGCGGCAACGCACGAGGTGGTCCTCGACACCGCGTTCGCGCAGCGCCGCAAGCTCGCCGTCGGACGCAACTTCACTCTCCGGGGAACCGACTTCACGGTTGTAGGCCTAGCGTCGCCTCCCCTCGGCGGATTGACGTCGGACGTCTACATGTCGCTAGGCACCCTTCAGCAGCTCGCGGGCCGGCCTGGGCGCGTCAACACCGCGCTCCTCCGCGTTCATGACTCAGCGCAGGTCGAGGGTGTTGCCTCGCGCGCGTCCTCCGCGTTTCCGGGCGCCAAGGTGCTCAGTTCGCGCGAGCTGGCAAGCCGGGTCACGGGTTCGCTGCTCGACGCGTCGCGCCTGGCCTCGTCGGTGAAGCTCGCAACCATCGTCATCGTCCTCGTCGCGACACTTGGCATGGCAGGTCTGATCACCCTCGCCAACGTTCGCCGGCGGATTCGCGAGTTGGGCACCCTCCGGGCCATCGGCTGGAGTCGCGGCCGGGTCGTGGGGCAGATCATCCTCGAGTGTGTGACTCAGGGCATTATCGCCGCACTCGCGGGCTTAGCCTTGGGCATCGCCGTCGCGCTCGTCGCGGTCCACTTCGCACCGTCCTTGCAGCTGACAACCAGTCCGCTGCCGAGTCTGCCTGGCGACGCCAGGTCCGTCCGTCAACTCCATCAGACGGTACAACTCGACGCAATCTTCAGCGTCGTACCAATGCTCTTCGCAGCGGGTGCGGCAATCGTAGGCGGGCTGCTGGCCGGGGCCATGGGCTCCATGCGCGCCGCTCGGCTCGGTCCCATGGATGCACTGCGGGAGCTCGGATAGTGTTCGAAGTTCGCGACTTGACCAAGGTGTACCGTCGTGGTGGGGGCACAGTCAATGCGCTGGCTGGTATCGACCTCAGTGTTCCGTCGGGCGAAATCGTCGCCGTCGCCGGAGCGAGTGGCGCCGGCAAATCCACCCTTCTACACGTGCTTGGAGCTCTCGAAAACCCGACCTCGGGCACAGTTGAATGGCAGGGGCAGGACCTGGGTTCCATGTCCGATCGGCAGCTCACTGCCCTGCGGCGCTCGTGTTTCGGGTTCATCTTCCAGAACTTCAATCTGGTGCCCACGTTGACGGCTCTAGAGAACGTCGAGGCGGCGATGACGGGCATGGGGCGAGCCCAGCGGGCGAATCGTGTTCGCGCCCTCGCGCTACTCGACGAGGTGGGGCTCGCTGAACGGACCACACACCTCCCCGATCAGCTCTCCGGCGGTGAGCAGCAGCGGGTCGCCATCGCGCGAGCACTCGCCAACGAGCCATCGGTCATCTTCGCCGACGAGCCAACTGGCAATCTGGACCATGAGAACGGCCTACGGATCATCGGCATGCTGCGGCGTCTCCACGAGCGGCGAGGCCTCACGGTTGTGGTCGTGACCCACGATATGGAGATCGCCAGTTGCGCACAACGGGTGGTGCGTATGCGGGATGGCCGGCTGTTGGATGACACACGCGAAATGTTACCGGGTGCTGCCCCCGTGGCATTACCCGCCGCCCAGGCGGTCTGATCCGGGTTTGGCGGAACGACGGTGATAGAGAGTGGGGGATGTATTGCTCGTATCTGGCTTCCGCGAGATCGTGGGCCGCCTCAACGCGCGACACCACAATGAGCAGGAGAGAACTCTCCGTCCCGACCGATCAACAAGGAAGGAATCGATTAGATGAGAGGGCTTATGCGCCGGCTTGTCACCGCCGGTGCCATCGGGGTGCCCGCGGCTGTTCTGCCAATGGCGGCGTTCGCCGGATCCAATGGACAGCAGATCGAAGTCACATCTCGCTACTGCTATGAGGCATCGATCTATGGCTACAACCAGAATGGCCAGTGGGTCCAGGCCTTCGCCAGCCTGCCGTATTACAACACCTATGTCCGAGGGTACTGGTGGGTCGGTCAAGTGGGCGTCGACTGTTACGACGCCAACGGAAACTACGCCGGCACCATCGACACCGCGGTCCCGCAAGACCAACCCAACAGCGATTGGTGGAATGTCGCCATCGAGCCGAACTACGGCGGCAATGCGCAGGCGGACGCCAACCTGCTGCTCGGGATGGGGTCCTACCTCAGCGCCAAGTAGCGGCAAGACTCGTCGGGAGGGACCGGCAATTGCCGGTCCCTCTTCGTACCAGGAGACCCAGCATGACGTTGACCAATTTATTCCGCGCGACGGCTCTCGCCACGATGCTGGCGGTGTCGAGCGGCGCTGTGGTGCCGACTTTTGCGGCGCCCAGCGTAACGAAACCCGTCACGATCGTTCACGAGTGCGAGTTCAGCGCGCAGGCGCAGGCCAGCTCGCTGCCACTGTCGAACCGCTTCGACTTCTCTTACGGTGGTGGCGTCGCATGCGTCGACCCTATGCTCAGCGTGGCCCTCAGCGGATCGCTAATGGAGGGCGCGCAGCCCCTCGGCAGCTTCACGCAGGTGGATGCTGCAAGCAACTCGAGCGCTTTGGCCATGTCGGCTGACCTCTCGAAGGCGTTCCATCAAGCGTGCTCTTTAGCCGTCACCGTAGATGTGTATGAGGACTTTGTGGCCTCCGTGACGTTCAACGACGGTTCGACTGCAATCGTCCACATCCAGACATTGACCACGCCGGTGGTGTGCGACGCGACGCCTTGATGCTGGGCCCCCGGGCCCATCGCCCTCACGCCGGCGTACCCTGGTCTCTGTGAGAGGCCTTTACCAGCGGCTTGGCATCGCCATCGCGCCGGGGCAGGAGTGGAAGTACGTCCTGCCCTGGATCACCTTCAGCGGCACGGTGCTGGTGGTGGTCTTCGCCGGCATGGCCACCGGCGTCAGCGCCGCGCTCTACCTGCCCATGGCCTTCTTCATCGCCATCTGCTTCGCCGGCATCCCCATCTCCTACATGGCCGGCATGCACGCTCCCGAGGACGAGGACGACCCGGCCGACGAGGCCGGTCGTTAGCCACCCACCGCAATGAATCGGCGCCTGCGGGCGTCTTCCTCTGCCGTGGGGCCCCGACGGTTGTCGCCGCCCGCGACCGTGACTCCTCCCACCACGAGAGCACTGATCGATGCACGTCCTCAGCCGCCGGCGCCCTGCGCTGGTTCTCGCCGCCGTTGCCCTGGGCAGCGCCGGCCTGGTTCTGCTGACCCCGGCCACCGCTGCGCCCAGCCCCGCCTCGCTCGACGTCTACGTCGGCGGCGGCGGTCCCGCCTCCGCGTCGTGGACCGGCGGCCCCATTGCCGGCAACCCTGACCCGCTCGGTCCGCCGTCGCCGGTGTGCGCGCCGGGGCAGTGCGAGCGCGAGACCCTCACCGTCCACGCCAGTCCTTCGTTCGCCGCCGCCAACGACCTCACCCTGACCGTGACGGTGACCTTCGCCGACCCGTCCGGCGGCGTGTCCACCGATGACGTGGCCATCCTCGATGACAAGAACGACGTCATCGCCGGGAACGGCGGAGCGACCCCGGTGACGGTGAGCGGCCTGGTCGATCCCGGCACCTATACCGTCGAGATCGACGGCGACATCTCGCTGGGCGAGCCGTCGTACAGCGCCACGGCGACGCTCACCGCCAGCCACAAGGTGGCCCTGCCGCAGCATCCCAGCGGCAGCGTCCGCTTCGCCCGCGAGACCCTGGCCGACCCGTTCCGGCTGGGCACCGAGCCGTCGGTGGTCGTCGGGCCCAAGGGAACCATCTACGAGAGCCCGATCTTCGGCTTCTCGACCACCCAGTCGTTCGTCCAGCGCAGCGACGACGGAGGCCGTACCTTCAACGTGCTCGGCGTTCCCGGCGTGGGCAAGCCCACCGAGTGCACCGGCGGCGGCGACAGCGCGATGGCCACCGACCCCAACGACGACCTCTACTTCATCGACCTGAGCGGCGCACCCACCGTGCCGGCGTCGATCTCCACCGACCACGGCACCACCTTCCAGAGCAACTGCCTGGCCAACGACATGGACGGCGCCAACGTCTTCACCGACCGCCAGTGGCTGTCGACGGACACGGTGCACGGCGTGGAGTGGTACATCTACCGCGACGGCCTGGTGAACCCCAACGGGCCGGTCGACGACCTCAACCACCACGTCTACGGCGAGTACATCAAGTCCGCGCCGCTGGCCGCGTCGCCGGGCAGCGCCAGCGCCATCACCCAGCTCGACTTCGCATCGCTGTGCAAGGACTCCACCGGCGTCGTCGCCGAGTCGTGCATCGGCGACGTCGGCACCGCCGGCCCGGCGATCACCGACAACTCGCCGGCCAGCCCCTACCGCGGCACCACCTACCTGCCCATGGCCACGTCGGGCGGCGTCAAGCTGGCGGTGATCAACCCGACCACCAGCTTCCCCGACGCGCTGAAGACCTCGCCGCACGTCGCCGAGCGCGTCGTCGACGCGTCGACCGAGAACCACCCGGTCTCGCCGGTGCTCTTCCCCACCGTCGCCGTCGACCGCGCCGGCATCCTCTACGCGGCGTGGACCGACGCCAGCACCTACCAGCTGCTGGTGGCGCGCTCCAGCGACCAGGGCACGACGTGGACCACGCCGGTCGCGGTCAACGGCGATCCCGTCGCCACCACCGTGATGCCCTGGATCGTCGCCGGTGACAAGGGCCGTGTCGACCTCGCCTTCTACGGCTCGCCGGTCAAGCAGTCGCCGACGATCAACTACGGGCCCTGGGACCTGTACATGCTGCAGGACCTCAACGCCGACAAGAACCTCGAGAAGTGGACGCAGACCGGTGCCACCGACCGTCCCAACCATGTCGAGCCGATCTGCCTCAGCGGCCTCGGCTGCACCACCAACACCGGTCCCGGTGGCGATCGCGAGCTGGGTGACTTCTTCAGCGTCGCCCTCGACAAGGACGGCCGCGCGGTGATCTCCTTCGCCGACGGCAACAACGGGCTCGGCAAGGACGTCGCCAACGGGCCGCTGGCCGCTCCGTCCTTCGCCGACAACGTCGTGCAGGCGGGCGGTCCCAGCCTCTACGCCGCGGTGGGCAGCGTCCCGCCGGTGCCGGTGCCCAGCGACGAGGTGCGAGTCGGTCCGCACAGCAACCCGATTCCCTTCGCCGGTCCCACCGCGCCAGGCGCCAGCGATGCCGCCCTGGAGCTGCGCGACAGCAAGGTCACCTACGGGACCGACGGCAACCTGCACGTGCACCTCGAGGTTGCCAACCTCGACCCGGCGGCGGCGACCAACAGCCCCGCGCTTCCCGTCGCCACCTACCTGACGCGCTGGTGGTTCGGCGGGCAGTGGTACTACGCCGCCGCGGAGACCAACGTGACCGGGCAGTGGTCGTACTTCAGCGGCCACGTCGCGCCCGTCAGCGACGGCCTGGCCATCAAGTACGCGTACCACCCGGCCAGCACCAGCGAGCAGGGAACCGTTGCCACCGGCGCCAACGGCACCATCGACATCACCGTGCCGCCCAGCCACGTCGGCAGCCCCAAGACCGGCGACACGCTGTACAGCGTCACCGCGTACGCGCTGACCCACGCGCTGCCGACCGCGCCGACGCCGCCCACCGCCTCCAACTTCACCGACTTCCCGCAGATCGCCGACTCGCTGCCCGCCTACAACACCGACGCCAACGCTGTGGTCGGCAACGGCAACAACGGCAACAACGGCGGCGGCGGCGGCAACGGTGGTGGTGGCGCGGGCACCGGGCTGCCCAACACCTCGTCGCGGGTGCCGTCGAGTGCCACCGCGGTGCTGGCGCTGATCGCCGTCGTCACTCTCGCCGTGGTGGCGCGGCGGCGCCGCCGCGAGGTGCGCCTGCACTGACAGCGCGGAGGACGGCGACGACCCGGTGGGTCGCCGCCGTCCCGGTGCGCGTGAAGGTCAGGCGGCGATGGCGGCCGGGGGCGCCTCGACGTCGATGCCGGTGACGTGCTCGCGGCGGATCACCGCGGCGACCACCACCGAGCCGGCAGCGAGCAGGCAGGCGGCGACGAAGAAGGCGAGACGGAAGCCGCTGACCAGGGCGCTGACCCGGTCACCCGGGGTGGGTGCGTGGCCCAGCGAGCTGAGCAGGCCGGAGGAGCGGTCGGCGGAGAGGGTGGCCAGCACCGCCAGGCCGAGCGCCCCGCCCACCTGCTGGGCGGTGTTGAGCAGGCCGGAGGCGAGGCCGGCGTCGTCGGGCGCGACGTTGGTGGTGGCGATCAGGGTGATCGGCACGAAGGTCAGGCCCATGCCCAGCGACATCACCATCAGGCCGGGGAGCAGGTCGCCCAGGTAGGTGCCCTGCACCGGGATGCGGCTCAGCAGCAGCAGGCCGCCAGCGGCGATCGCCATGCCGGCGATGGCCACCGCGCGCACCCCGGCGCGGCGGATCAACTGCTGGGAGAGTCCCGCGCCCGTGATGATTCCTGCCGTGACTGGCAGAAACGCGAGGCCGGCGCGCAGGGGGCTGTAGCCCATCACGTCCTGCACGTACAGCGAGGCGAAGAAGAACATGGCGAACATGCCCGACGCGGCCAGCAGCATGGCGGTGTCGGCGCCGGCGAGCGAGCGGACGCGCAGAATGCCGAGGCGGATCAGCGGGTGAGAGTGGCGCGCCTCGATGGCCACGAAGGCGGCGATCAGCGCCACGGCGACGGCGCCGAGGCCCAGCGTCTGCCCCGAGATCCAGCCCGCGGTCTGGGCGTTGACGATGGCGTAGACGGCGACCAGCAGGCCGGCGGTGACCGAGACCGCGCCCCAGACGTCGATCACCCGGCGGTCAGCGGCGACCACGCTCTCGGGCACGAAGCGCAGCGAGAGCAGCAGGGCGATGGCGCCCACCGGCACGTTGACGAAGAAGACCCACTGCCAGGAGACGAGGTCGGTGAGGATGCCGCCGAGCAGCAGCCCGGCCGCGCCACCGCCGATGGCGACGGCGCTCCAGACGCCCAGGGCGCGGGTGCGCTCGCGACCGTCGGCGAAGGTGGTGGTGATCACCGAGAGCGCGGCGGGGGAGACCAGCGCGCCGCCGAGGCCCTGCAGGGAGCGGCCGACGATGAGCATCGCCGGCGACACGCTCAGCCCGTTGAGCAGCGAGGCGGCGGAGAACACCGCGATGCCGATGAGGAAGAGGCGTCGCCGGCCGAAGAGGTCGGCGGCGCGGCCGCCGAGGAGCAGGAAGCCGCCGAAGGCGAGGGTGTAGCCGTTGACCACCCACTGCAGCCCCTCGGTGGAGAAGTGCAGCCCGCGCTGGATGGAGGGGAGGGCCACGTTGACCACGGTGGCGTCGAGAACCACCATGAACTGGGCCAGGGCGACCAGCACCAGCACCAGCCACTTGCTGGAGCCGGCTGCGCGCGGAGCGGAGGAGCGCCGCTCGACCGGGGAGAGAGCGGTTGCCATCGTGGCCTCCATGTGCCAGGGCGGGCCGGCGTTTTGTTTCGACGGGCGAACGCCTGAGCCACCCAATGGTTGATCGACTGAAGTAGGAGTGCAGCCTACCCGGTGATGCTTGACCTTGTCAACTATCGACTTGCTAAGGTATGGTGATCGCCATGAGCCAGGAAGGAGCCTCCGCCGAAGCGGTGGTCGACGCCTTCGTCCAGGTCTTCGAGCAGCTGCGCCAGCACTTTGAGCGGACCATCCAGCCCCTCGACCTGCCCGGCCCCTGCGCCAAGGCGCTGCGCCTCATCGACGGTGCCGTGTCCATGAAGGAGTTGGGCGCCCGCATCCACTGCGACGCCTCCTTCATCACCGCTATCGCCGACGCCCTGGAGGAGCGCGGCCTGGCCCGGCGCGAGACCGATCCCGCCGACCGCCGCATCAAGAAGCTGGTGCTGACCGAAAAGGGCACGGAGATGCAGGGCCGGCTCGGCGAGATGCTCTTCGACGACGTCCCCGGCATCTGCCGCCTCGACGCCCACGAGCGCGCCACCTTCCTCGCGCTGCTGCGGAAGATGGCCGGCGGCGAGGTCGCGGCCACCGTCTGAAAGTGAGCCGCCTCAGCGGGTGGGGGGCGGGCGGATAACCGAAACGACAGAGACGCGGGCGTAGGGTCGCCACATGATGCTGGCCGCCCGAGGTGTCCTCACCCGCGGCGCCGCGCCGGCGCGGACGCGGCCGGCAGCGGACCACTCGGCGCGCATCCTCGCCGGTGTCCACGCCGGCATCGCGGTGTACGGCGTCGCCTCGATGGGGCTGGTGGCCACCCGGCGCGTCGGCATCACCTCGGAGCACGCCATCCTGCTGCTGCTGGTGATCGCCGGGCTGGTGCCCCGGCTGCGTTCGGCGGTGCGCGCCTGGCTGCCCTTCCTCTTCGTCGCGGTGATGTTCGAGGACATGGGCGCGCTGCAGGGCTTGGTCGCCTCCTCGGTGCACGCCGCCGGACCCGCGGCGCTGGAGCGCGCCCTGTTCGGCGTCGACGTCGCGCCCTGGCTGCAGCAGCATCTCGGCGGGCTGCAGGGAGCGCAGTGGTGGCAGCTGCCACTGGTCGGCGAGTACCTCGCCCACTTCGTCGCGCCGATCCTCGCCGGTGCCTGGCTGTTCTGGAGGTTCCGCTGCCGCTTCGGCAACTACGTCGCCGCCTACAGCCTGGTGATGGCCGCGGGCTTCACGGTGTACCTGCTCTTCCCCGAGATGCCGCCGTGGCTGGCGTCGCAGCACGGCTTGCTGCAACCGGTGTCGCGCGTCGTGGTGACCACCCTGAGCCACGTTCCCGGGTTGGGCCGCCTCTACGCCGGTGCTGACCTCTACCCCGACGGCGCCATGCCCTCGTTGCACGTGGCCGTGCCGATGGTCATCGCGCTGTCGCTGATCAGCGCACATGGCCGCGGGAGAGCGCGCTGGCTCTGGCTGCTCTACCCGCTGACCATGTGCTTCGCCGTCGTCGACCTCGGTGAGCACTACGTGCTCGACACCGTGGTCGGCATGGCGTTCGGCGCGCTGTGCTACGCGGTGACGTCGCTGCGCTGGAAGAGGGTTCCGGAGACGATCAGTGCGCCGACGGCGAAGGCGCCGGCGACCAGCAGCGCGGTGGCCAGCGAGGTGTTGTCCTGACCGCGGCCGGCGATGATGCTGAGCTGGTGCACCGGCATCCAGTCCTCCAGGCTGCTCCACACCCGGCTGAGCAATCCCTCGATGGGCAGCGACCAGGCGACGCCGGCGATCACCGCGGTGGCCGGGCTGCGCAGCACCAGGGCGAGCACGGCGCCGAAGATGCCGAAGCCCAGCGCCACCAGCGCCTCGGCGCCGAGCTGCGCCAGCGTGGTGCCCAGGCCTGAGCCGAGCCACTGCGAGCCGTCGATGCCGCGCGTGGGAGCGATCGCCAGGGCGGCGACGAAAGCGACGACCATGGCCACAACCACCGCGGCCACGGTGAAGGAGAGGTCGGCGAGCAGCTTGCCACCGAGCAGGCGCAGCCGGCGCGGCTCGCGCATCAGCATGGAGCGCAGCATCCCGGTGCTGTAGTCCTGGGCGACGGCGATGGCCACGACGCCCAGGGCGACCACGCCCAGCAGCTCGGTGCCCCGCTGCATCATGTCGGCGAAGCCGCTGGGCTGGTTGAGGCTGGCGATGCTGACGCTCGCCTTGCCGGCGCCGGCGCGGGTGAGGGTGATGATGACGCCGAGCAGGGCCAGCGCGGCCATGGTGCCGAAGGAGCCGAGCGCCATGCTGCTGCGGCGGAGCTTGAGGAGCTCGGAGCGGAAGGCGCGGGTCATGCTGCGTTCTCCCCGGTCATGGCGAGGAAGGTGTCCTCGAGGCTGCTGCGTTCGACACCGATGCGCACCAGGGTGATGCCGGCGCGCATCGCCCGGCGATTGATATCGGCCGCCACGTTGTGGCCATCCTGGACGCGAACCTGCCGGCCGTCGTCGACGGTCACGGTGAGGCCCAGGGCGCGCCCGATGCCGGCCAGCGGCTCGACGTCGGCGACGTCCTCGGGCACCAGGACCAGGCTGTTGCGGGTGTTCGCCAGCAGCTCCTCCATGGCACCCTGGAAGCGCAGCCGGCCCTGGTGGATGAGCACGATCCAGTCGGCGATCTGCTCCAGCTCGCTGAGCAGGTGGCTGCTGACGAAGACGGTGATGCCCGCGTCGCGCAGCCGCCGCAGCAGCGCGCGCGTCTCGATGATGCCGGCGGGGTCGAGGCCGTTGACCGGCTCGTCGAGCACCAGCAACTCGGGGTCGGGCAGCAGCGCGGCGGCGACGCCGAGACGCTGCTTCATGCCCAGCGAGTAGGCGCGGTACAGGTCGCCGGCGCGGTCGCTCAGCTCCACCCTGTCGAGCACCTCGTCGACGCGCCGCCGCGGGATGTCGCCGAGCGTGGCCAGCGCTTCGAGGTTGCGCCGTCCCGACAGATTCGGGTGAAACGCCGGTCCCTCGATCAGTGCACCGACCCGGTGCATGTACTGGCTGGGATCGGCGATGTCACCGTCGAGCACGCTGCCGCTCCCACTGGTGGGACGGATCAGCCCCAGCAGCATGCGCATGGTGGTGGTCTTGCCCGCGCCGTTGGGACCGACGAAGCCGCTGATCTGCCCCGCGGGCACGGCCAGGTCGGCCCCGTCCACGGCGCGGCGCGCGCCGTAGCGCTTGGTGAGTCCGCTGGTGCGGATCGCCCAGTCCATGGTGCTCTGTGTCTCCCCTTGTCGATGTCGTCGGGTCGCGTCGTGGTTGCGACGCTGTCAATCCTCGACGTTCCCCATGCCCCGGCGCGTCGGCCGCGGGATCGAAACCTCTCCTCCCCGAGGATGAATCCCGCGGCGGCCTGATGCCGCTTTGACGGCCGGCGTCCCCTTGACAAGCCGGCGGCGGTGGCCCAGGATCACGCCCCACGCAGCCCGTCTCTCGTCTCAAGCGCGGGCCGCGGCGTACCCGATGGCGGCTGGGGCATCGGCGAGGGGGTGCTCGGCGGGGGGACCGAAGCCAATGGCGACTGGCGCCGGGCGCAGCATCCTGCGCGTGAGTTTCGGGCGCACGCAGCGCGGTGGCGTGCCGGGGTTTGGGAGTCGCCGCCTCTCTCTGGCGGTTCCGGCGGCGTTGGTGGCCAACGCCCTGGCATCCGCCGCCGGTCTTCCGGGGGCGGGCACAGCGGCACCGGTGCTCGCCGCGCAGTCGGCGTACGCCCAGGCGGTCATCGGCGACAGCCCGATCTCCTACTGGCGCCTCAACGACACCTCCGGGACGACCGCGGTCGATCAGAGAGGCGTGTTCAACGGCACCATCCAGGGCGGCGCGACGCTGAACCAGCCGGGCCCGATCTCGGATGGTGCGGCGATGGGCTTCTCGGGCAGCGATGTCAGCCTCGACGGCGACACGTCCGCGATGGTCCCGAACACCTTCACCGTCGAGGCGTGGGTCAAGACGACGTCGCAACCGCCTCCACCCTACGGGGAGGCCGTCATCTTCGCCGCGCATGGGCTCGGCTACATACTCGGCCTCTGCGGCACGGGACAACCATGCGGCCAGGCGTACGGGGCAAGCAGCTCGGCCGGCCTCAACGCACCCAATCCCATCCTGGACGGCAACTGGCACTACCTGGTGTACACCAAGGACACCGCCAACCTCGACATCTACGTGGACGGCCAGCTGGCGGCGACCACCCCGGACGCCGACAGCCTGGTGTACTCGTCCACGAACGTCGGCATTGCGGCTGACCCCAATTGCGTCTGCTCGTACCTCACCGGCTCGGTGGCCGAGGTGGCCCTGTACGGCAGCGCCCTGGACGCCAGCCGGGTCGCCTACCACTACCAGCAGAGCGGCCACGGGGCACCGACCGGGGGAGTCGTCTCCGCCACCGAGCACAGCGCCGGCTCATCGCCCACCGCCCCGCACACGCAGGACTCGCAGGGCTGCCATTGCAAGCCGGTGAACACGGCCTTCGGCAACTTCTGGCACACCTTCTCTGACCTGTCGGTGGCGGGTCGCGGAGTGCCTCTCTCTCTCACGCACACCTACAGCTCGACCAATGCCGGAACCAACGGGCCCCTGGGATACGGCTGGACCGAGAGCTATGCGATGTCCCTGTGGGCGGACCCGGTAACCGGCAATGTCACGATTCGCGAGGAGAACGGCGGCCTGGTTGCCTTCACCCTCTCCGGCGGCGTCTACAGCGCGCCTCCGCGCGACATCGCCACGCTGGTCAAGAATCCCGACGGTTCGTACACCTTCACGCGTGACGCGCGCCTGCGCTACGCCTTCAACGCCTCAGGGCAGTGGACGGGCGTGACCGACCTCAACGGGTATGCCACGACGCTGGCCTACAACGGAAGCGGCCAGTTGGCCACCGTCACCGAACCGGCCGGCCGCGCGCTGACGTTCGGGTGGACCGGCGCCAACTTGACGAGCGTGAGCGACCCCCTTGGCCGCAGTGTCGGCTTTGCCTACAACGACGGGCAGGGCAATCTCACGGATGTCACGGACGCCAACGGCGGCGTCACCCACTTCACCTACGACGCCAGTCACCGCCTCCTGACGATGACCGACCCCATCGGGCAGGTGGTCACCAACGTCTACGACAGCACGACCGGCAAGGTGTCATCGCAGACCGAGACGGTGGTTGCCTCGGATCGGAGCAAGGACCGGACCACCACGTTCGCCTACACCGGCGACAACTCTTCGGCTTCGGGCGGGACGGTGACGATCACCGATCCCAAGGGCAACGTGGTGGTCGAGCACTACCAAAACGGGGAGCGCGTGTCGGTCACCAAGGGCAGTGGAACGCCGCAGGCGGCAACCTGGAGCTACACCTTCGACCCGGCAACGCTGGGCATCACCTCGATCAGCGATCCCAACGGGCACGTCACCCGCATGACCTATGACGGCTCGGGCAACCTGCTGACCACCACCGACCCACTCAACCGCACGACCACCAACACCTACGACGCGCTCAACGACCTGCTGACGTCCCAGGACCCCAAGCAGGTGACCACCACCTACGTCTACGACACCGCCGGCAACATCCAGAGCGCGTCGACGCCGCTGGTCGGTTCGAGCCCATTGCAGAATGAGACGACGACGTACAACTACGGCGATCCCGGGCATCCCGGTGACGTCACGTCGGTGGTGGACCCGGATGTCAAGACATGGCTGACCACCTACGATCAGTACGGCAACGTGGCGAGCACCACCGACCCGGTCGGTGACATCACCACGTACCAGTACAACCTGGCCGGCTGGCGCACCAGCGCCGTCAGCCCTCGTGGCAACGTGTCCGGCTGTGGGTGCGCAGCGCAGCACACGACCGCGTACGACTACACCGATCTTCGCACCGGGCATCTCAACGGCTTCGGCGACGTGGGGACAGTCACCGACCCGCTCGGCCACACCACGCAGGCGACCTATGACGCGGTTGGCGACGTGATCAGCCGCAAGGACGGGGACGGCAACACGACCCAGTTCACACATGACCTGGCTCGTGAGCAGATCGCCCTCGTTCGACCCGACCAGACGACACAGAGGACGGACTACAACGGGGATGGAACGGTCCTCGACCAGGTCGACGGCCTCGGCCACACCACCAGCTACGGCTACGACGCCCTCGCCCGGGTGACATCGTCCACCGACCCTCTTCAGCGCACCACCAACTACACATACGATGGAGCCGGCAACCGCCTCACCCTGGTCGACGCACAGTCACCGCGGCAGACGACCTCGTACACGTACGACGTCGCCAACGAGCTGACGGCGATCAGCTACAGCGATGGTCGCACACCGAACGTCACCAGCATCACCTACGACGCCGATAGCCAGCGGACCGGAATGACGGACGGCACCGGCACCTCGTCATGGGCCTGGGACAGTCTCCACCGCATGACGTCCTCCACCAACGGTGCCGGGCAGACGGTCGGCTACGGGTACGACCTCAAAGGGCAGCTCACCAGCTTGACGTACCCGGGCAGCCATGCCGTCCAGCGAGGCTATGACGGCGCCGGCCGGCTGACGTCGGTCACCGACTGGTTGTCACATACGACCTCGTTCACCCCCGATCCCGACTCCGACGTTACAGCCGAGATCTATCCCAACGGCACGACCGCCACCTCGACGTACGACAACGCGGACAGGGTGACGTCGATCAGCGACGCTCCGACATCAACACCGAGCAGCCCATTTGCCAGCTTCAGCTACGGGCGCGACGGCAACGGCCAGGTGAATGCGGTGACCTCGACAGGCGTTCCCATCGACAACCACAACTACGGCTACACATCGCTCAACCAGCTCCACAGCGTCGACAGCGCCACGCTGACCTACTCGGCCGCTGACGCGATCACGCAACTCGATGACGGTACGCAGCTGGCATACGACGCCGCGGACCAGCTGACCACCACCGCACCGACACCGATCTCGATCGTGGGGAGCGCGACCGGCGGGGACACCGGCAGCGGCAAGACGGTGACGCTGTCCCTGCCCGCCGGCATCCTGGCCAACGACCAGATCCTCATCGCCACCACGCAGCAGAGCGGAAAGACGCTGACCACCCCCACCGGCTTCACCCAGGTCGCCTCGGTCACCTCGTCCGGCTCACCTGCCGCGAACACCATCCTGTACCGCAAGACGGCCGCCGGCGGCGAGACGCAGGTCACGTTGACCTACCAGAACAAGTTCCCCAAGGCCGTTGTTGCCGTGGTCTATCGAGGCCTCGATCCCAACACCCCGATCGACGTCCAGAGCTCCGCCACCGCAGCGGCCGCGACCGCCGTCACGGCGCCCTCGCTCACCACCACGATAGCCGGTGACAGGCTCGTGGTCTTCGGTGGCTCCGTGGGCAACGCGACGGCGACCTCCTGGACGGCGCCATCAGGCATGACGTCGCAGGCTCAGTTCGCCGGCCAGGCGAGCGCCACGGCAGCAGTGTTCGATCAGCCTCTCGGCGCCCCGGGAGCCACGGGCACCCGCACCGCCACGGTCGGCACCGCGGCCCAGCTCACCGGGCTGATCCTGGCCCTGCGCGCCCCCGTCACGTCCTTTGGCTACGACCCGCGCGGCAACCGCCTCAGCGCGGCCCTCCCCGACGGCGGCGGCACGAACAACTACGCGTACGACCAGGCAAACCGCCTGATCACCTACAACACCGGCTCAACCTATCACTACGACGGCGACGGCCTCCGTACGAGCAAGACCGTCAACGGCGTGACCGACACCTTCACCTGGAGCGCCGTTCGCGGAACGGCTGACCTGCTCGTGGACTCGACCCCGACCGCCACGACCTACTTCATCTACGGCCCCGGCGACGTGCCCGTCGAGCAGCTCACCTCCTCCGGCGCCGCGGACTACTACTACCATGACCAACTCGGCAGCACCCGTCTCCTCGCGGACGCTACGGGCAACGTTGTGGCAACCTTCACGTATGGGTCATACGGCAAGCTGGCGGCTTCCACCGGCACGGTGACCACCCCACTCCTCTTTGCAGGCCAGTACAGAGACAGCGAGACCGCCTTCTACTACCTGCGCGCCCGCTACTACGACCCCTCTACGGCACAGTTCCTCACACGCGACCGCAGGGCCTCTGTTACCGGTCGTCCGTATCAGTACGTTGCCGGAAATCCGCTGAATTCCTTGGACCCAAGTGGCCTCCAAGAGGAGGATCCCGAAGAGGAACAGCGGGACATCGAACGGCTCATCGAGGAAAACTCGCTTCAAGCGGCACAGCCGCCCATTGCCGAAGCGTTCGGCGGCGGCGATGCGCTAGAAGCCAACAACGGTGACGCATGGGCCGCGGCCAACGCGCTCTGGATGAACGCCGAGCAGCGGGGTGAGATGAACTGCGGCGCGGACGTCCTGGGCACCCCATTCCGCCTGCCGCAAGAGAGCCTTGAGCACATCCTGGCTCGGCATTTGCCCACCGGCGCCGAATTCAACCCAGGGAGCGATGACAGCTGGTTCTTCAGCAACGTCAACCCGGTTGATCTTGTGCGAGAGGCTTCTGGCGTTTCCCCCATTCCACAACCTGGCTCGTCCAGGCTGGCCTATATTGCAGCTGATCCGGGGGACGTCGGCATCGCCAACGGAACCACCGTGACGAATGTGTACACCGTGATAACCGAAGCCGACGGCACTGTAGTGACCGCCTTCCCGGGCACACCTCGCTGGTACAATGGACCCCTGCCGTGAGAACGAGCTAGGCGCACCATGTCACTCTTCGCAGAGATGCGGGCGTTTCGGCCCTCCGCCGATCCTCCCTTGAAACGGATCGCGTACACAGGCGGTGGCTGGATCGGCGACGTTTTGCCGTTGGGACCAGAGATGTTCGGGCGGTACCCGTTGCTGAGTTGTATCGACCCGTATGGACGTACCGTCTTCAACTCGCTGCAGATGCCGTTCATCATCGCCGAGCTGAACCGCCGCCGCGCCGAGTTGAGCATGAATGAAGACGGTGCCACGTTCGTTGCTGAGCTCGTGAGCTTGGCGCAGGAGTGCGAACGCGAACACAAGGCGCTGGTATTGGTTGGAGACTGAGTCGGGCTACGTACTCCGGTTGTACCCGTGGCGGTCCCCACTGAGGCGCCGCTGCATCAGCTCCCCGGGGTGACGAAGCCGGACTCGTAGGCGAGGACCACCGCCTGGGTGCGGTCGTGCAGGCCGAGCTTCATGAGCAGGCGGGCGACGTGGGATTTGACGGTGGTGGTGCTGACCACGAGCTGGTCGGCGATCTCGCGGTTGCTGAGGCCGCGGGCAAGGAGGCGGAGGACGTCGGCTTCGCGGGGGGTGAGGTCGGCGAGCACGTCGTTGCGGGGGGCCTGGGGGCGCGGGGCGGGAAGGCCGACGAAGCGTTCGATGAGGCGGCGGGTCACCGAGGGGGCGAGCAGGGACTCGCCGGCGGCGACGGTGCGGATGGCGGCGACCAGGTCCTGGGGCGGGGTGTCCTTGAGAAGGAAGCCGGAGGCGCCGGCGCGCAGTGCTTCGTAGACGTACTGGTCGAGGTCGAAGGTGGTGAGGATGAGCACGTGCGGGCGCTGGTCGGCGTCGGCGGCGGCGAGGATGCGGCGGGTGGCCTCGATGCCGTCCATCACGGGCATGCGCACGTCCATCAGCACCACGTCGGGATGGTGCTCGGCGGCCAGCGCCACCGCCTGGTCGCCGTCGGCCGCCTCGCCGACGACGCTGAGGTCGTCGCGCGCCTCGACCACCATGCGAAAGCCGGCGCGCACCAGGGTCTGGTCGTCGGCGATGAGGACGCGGATGGGTGCGCCGGTCACGACGACTGTGTCCCCAGCGGCAGCACGGCGTGGACGCGGAAGCCGCCGGCGGGCGCGCGGCCCAATTCGAGCCGCCCGTGGAAGAGGGCGACGCGCTCGCGCATGCCCACCAACCCGCGTCCCGCGCCGGGCAGTGGCGAGACCAGCGGCTGCGCCGTGCCGTCGTCGTCGACCACGAGTTCCACGCTGTCCTGGCCATAACGCACGGTCACGTCGACCCGTGCCGCGCCGGCATGCTTCAGCGAGTTGGTGAGCGCCTCCTGGACGATGCGGTAGGCGCTGAGGTCGAGCGCCTCGGGCAGCGATCGCGGCGCGCCCTCGACGTGCAGGTGCACGTCGAGACCGGCGGCGCGGCTCTGGGCGCAGAGCTGGTCGAGGTCGGAGAGGTGCGGTGCGGGCGCCAGCGTGCCGTTGGGCTCGCCGTGCAGCACGCCGACCAGGGCGCGCATCTCGGCGAGCGCCTGCCGGCTGGTTGCCTGGATGGTGCCCAGCACGGCGCGGGCGCGGGCCGGGTCGCGTTCGGCGATCTCCTCGGCGGCGCCGGCCTGCACGGCGATGGCGCTGACATGGTGCGCCACCACGTCGTGCAGCTCGCGGGCGATGCGGGCGCGTTCCTCCAGTGCGGCGCGCTGGGTGGCGATCTCGTTCTCGCGCTCCAGCCGCTCGGCGCGCTCCACCAGGCCGGCGAGATAGGCACGGCGCGTGCCGATGTTGTCGCCCACCGCCCACGCGGCGCCGACCAGCACCGCGTAGAAGACCACGTCGCCGAGCGTCCCCCAGTTGCCCGCGATGTACTCGCCGAGCACGATGGCGGCGTTGAGCGCGACGACCAGCAGCGCCGCGCGCAGCGACTCCAGGCGCGGCCGCCGCGTCGCCACGGTGTACATGGCGACGATCAGCGGCAGCGCCCCGGCGCGCAGGTCGGGCCGCACCGCCACCAGCCGCAACGCCAGCGCGCCCTCGACGACGGCCAGCACCAGCATGGGATTGCGCCGCCGCCAGAACACCGGGAGGCTGGCCGCCAGCGCCAGCGCGATGCCCAGCCCCGTCATCGACGCCGACAGCGAGCGCTCCGCCGGCGCCAGGTGCTGCACCACCGACACGAAGGTGACGAAGAGGGTCAGGCCGAGGTCGAGCGCGGTGCTGCGCCGGCGCGCGGCGGAGCGCGGCGGGGTCGTCCCCTCGGGCGTCCTGGCGGTCACACGCGGCACGGTACCAGCGCCGGGCGCCCGCCACATCGGCCGGCCGGGTTCATCCTCGGGGAGGAGGACTCTCTGCGTCGCGGTCGGGCAGGGCGCGCGACATGATCTCCTCGACCACCGCGGTCTTGGCGTCGGCGTAGTTCTGGACGAACTGCCAGCGCTGCGCGGCCAGCTCGCGCTTGGTGCGCTCGTAGAGGGCGCGGTCGGCATCGTCGCGGCGCAGGCGGTCGCGGAAGGCCAGCATGCGCGCGATCTCGACGCAGCCGGGGGAGAAGACGTGCATGTTGACATTGGTGTCGGGACCCTTGAGGACGCGGTGCTCGTACCAGTCCGGCTCGCGAATGCGCAGCACATAGCCGGCGGCCTCGAGATCGGGCAGGTACGATGCCTCGTCGGCTGAGTCGGGCACGACGAGCAGCATGTCGATGATCGGCTTGGCGGCCAGGCCGGGCACCGACGTCGACCCGCAGTGCTCCAGCAGCAGCACACGGTCGCCAAGCGCCGCGCGCACCCGTGCCGCCTCGCGTTCGAAAAGCTGCGGCCACTGCGGGTCGTACTCGACCAGGGTGATCGGGCTGTCCAGCGGCACCAGCTCACCGACCGTGGCGGCGCGGATCTCCGCCTCCGTCGAGGGTGCGCGCGTCGTCCCAGCCGCGCGGTCGTCCTGGCTCATGCCGGCAACGATACCGGTGGCGCCTCGCCGTAGCGGCGCGTCAACAGCGCGCCGAGTCGGGCGAGGTGGGTGCGCACCTCGTCGGGCGAGACGACGTCGAGGTGGTCGGCGAAGCCGGCCAGCTGTGCGGCGAGGATCTCCGCCGAGTGTCCGCGCACCTCGCACTCCACGGGCGAGCCGTCGGCGACGACGGTGAGCTGCGCGCCCAACACCCAGCGCAGGATGTTGACGAAGTCGGCATCAACCCGCACGCGGGCACGGAACGGCAGGCGGCGCTCCTCCAGCGCGGCGACGGTGGCCCGCCAGGCGGCGTCGAGGTCGAAGCCCTCGGGGCGGCGGGCGGGCAGCGTGGTGACCTCGATCGAGCGGATGCGCGAGACCCGGAAGGTGCGCATCCCGCTGTCGGTGTCGGCGACGAGGTACCAGGCGCGACCCTTGGCCACCAGGCCGAGCGGGTGCACCGTGCGCCAGCTCTCCGGCTTGTCGCGCCCCGCGTAGCGCACCCGCACCTGCACGCCGTCGATGACCGCGTCCTGCAGGGCGGCGAGGTGTGGGGGAGGGGCGACAGTCGGGCGGGAACCGCCCCAGCCCGCGGGATCGTGCAGCACCGCGCCGGCGGCTGCCTGGGCGTGGGCGCGAAAGGGCTCGGGCAGCGCCTGCACCAACTTGCGCAGCGCCGCGGTCACCTCGGGCGTCACCGCCGCCGGTCCCGCGACGAGGAACAGCGCCCGCGCCTCGGCGGCGGTGAGCCCGCTGAGGTCGGTGCGCGCGCCGCCGACCAGCGACCAGCCGCCGTTGCGCCCCGGTTGGGCGTACACGGGCAGGCCGGCCATGGCCAGGGCTTCGAGGTCGCGCCGCGCCGTGCGCTCCGAGATCTCCAGCTCGCGGGCCAGCTCGGCCGCGGTGACCCGGCCGTGGGCCTGGAGGTGGAGCAGGGCGGCGACGAGGCGGTCGGCGCGCATGACCCGACCAAGGATGGCAGAAAAAGCGGACAGCAGGTGGCCACTTAAGAGCAGCAGCATGCCGGGTGTGCCCTGACGTCCCCATCGACAGTCAGGGGTGAGCGCACGACACGGAGGATCGGCACCATGCCCGCTTCGGTTCCCCCACTCACCGGCGAGCGCGACTGCCTGATGGGCTACCTCGCCCACCAGCGCCAGCTGGTCCGCGTCCAGGCGCACGGCCTCAGCGACGCGCAGGCGCGCATGACCCCGACCGCCAGCTCACTGAGTGTCGGCGGCCTGATCAAGCACCTCACCCAGGTGGAGCGCAACTGGACGGACATGGCGCTGCAGCGCCCGCGCCGCCCGCTGGAGCAGAGCGTCGAGACCTACATGTCCGGCTTCCGCCTCGGCCCCGACGAGACCCTGGACGGCGCGCTGCGCAGCTACGAGGAGGTTGCGCGCGAGACCGACGCCGCGCTCGCCGGGCTCGACCTCGACGATCCCGTACCCGTCCCCAAGGACGTGCCCTGGTTTCCCAAGGACGTCGAGGCATGGTCGGTGCGCTGGGTGATCCTGCACCTCATCGAGGAGACGGCGCGCCACCTGGGCCACGCCGACATCGTGCGCGAGTCGATCGACGGCGCCACCGCAGTACCGCTCCTCGCCGCGGTGGAGGGATGGCCGGAGACGCCGTGGGTGACGCCGTGGCGCGCCGAGGCGACGCGCACGCGCACCTGACCTTGCTGCGCGCTGCACAAACGGTGCTGCGCGCTGCACCAAAGACGGCGCACCGCGTTGGTGCGAGTCCGACGTTCCGGCACACGGCGATCGGCCACTAGCCTGCACTTCCGTCGACACCCCTGGACGTGTCGACCACTGGACGGGCGCTGGAGGACGACGCCATCACACATCGATCGACGTCGCGTACCCGCATGCGGTGCGCACGATGAGACGGCGCAGCACTGCGCTGACACCCGCGCCGCCGCCGGCGTCGCTGCTGGTGGGGGACCAGCGACTCCCGATGGCGCCGGAGCGCCTGCCCCAGCATGTCATCGACGCGCTCGCGCGCACGCGTGAGCACGTGCGCGGACACCGCCTCATGGCGGCGCGCGAGCAGGTGGAGACGGCGCTGCGCGGCCAGCCCGAGTCGTTCACCTGCAACGCCACCCACGGCGAGGTGCTCTACCGCCTCGGCCTCTACAAGGAGGCGTCGGGCGCGCTGTTCACCGCCATGCTGCTGCCGCCCACCAGCTGGGCCAACTACCAGCTGGTCTCGCATCTCTACCAGGAGTCGCGGGCCCGGGAGCGCGGCTCGTTCCAGCGCTGCACCGAGGTGCCGCCGCCCGCGCCGGTGGAGAAGGCGATCCGCTGGGTGGCCCACCGACTTCGCTTCATGGCCCGGCTGCGCCGGTTGGAGGCCACCGGGTGAACCGCACGAACAGGAGTATTCGACATGGGTGACACGATCACCGGGTTGCTCCCGGTGGCCATGATCCTGGGGCCGCTGGCCATCATGGCCAGCCGCACCCTGGCGCCGGTGAAGGCGAGGCCCGAGGGCAAGGTGCTCCTCGAGGTGCGTCTCGGCCTGGTGCAGCGCGCCCTCAGCCAGCGCGCCAACGTCATCGCCGTCTGCGCCGTGGTGGCGCTGGCCGGCGGCCTGTTCAGCTCGCAGCGCGCCGTCTCGCCGATGCTGGGATTCCTGGCGCTGCTGGTGATGTTCGCCATGCTGATGAAGCGGCAGACGCTGGTCTTCACCTCGCGCGGGGTGATGGCCCACAACGCGCTCTTCCGCAGCTGGAAGGACTTCGAGGGATACCGCCTCGGCTCCAACAAGCTGGTGCTGCGGTCGGGGACGAAGCTCGCCTCGCTGAGCGTGTTCTTCCCCACCGGTGCGCGTGAGGACGTGGAGAAGCTGGTGGCTCGCCAGCTCGGTCAACAGAGGAGGCAACGTGGCTGATTACGGACCGGCGGAGAGCGTCGGCAAAGAAGGATGGGGAATCCTGCTGTTCGTCGCGGGGTTGTGCATGTGGGTCGGGGGCTTCGCGTACGCCGACCCCATCCTGCAGGCGGTCCTGGCCGTCCTGGGCTTCGGCCTCGACATCGCGGCGTTCGCAATCTTGTGGCGCGCCAAGCGCGAGCATGCCTCGGGGAGCACGGCATGATCGCGCTGGTCGCGCGGCTGCGCCAGCGGCTGCACCTCAGTCCTGCACGGCTCATGCTGATGCTGGTGGTCATCCCGCTGGCGGGCATCATGCTGGCCGGCTGCGCCTCGTCGGCGAGTGACGCCGCCAAGTCGGGCGGCGCGGTCGGCGACCAGAACGGCACCACCACCGGGACCTGCGTCAGCCTGGAGGGTGCCGCCGACGGCATCACCAGCACCAGCGGCCTGCAGTCGGGCGACTGCCAGAAGCTGGCCAAGTCGTCGAACGCCGCCGACAAGAACGTCGCCGCCCTGGCCGATCATGTCGGCCAGAACCGCATCGCCATCAACCTCGTCTGGACGCTGATCACCGGCTACCTGGTCATGTTCATGCAGGCCGGGTTCGCGCTGGTGGAGACGGGATTCACCCGGGCCAAGTCGGCGGCCCACACCATGATGATGAACTTCATGGTGTACGGCCTCGGCATGCTCGGCTACTTCATCGCCGGCTTCGCCTTCCAGTTCGGCGGCGTCGGCTCCGTCGGCTCGCTCGGCGGCACACCGGGATTCACCTCCAGCGGTGAGGCGTTCCTGCCCTGGCAGTTCGGCACGGGGCATCCCATCGGCATCTTCGGCACCAACGGGTTCTTCCTCGCCGGCACCACCTACGACGTCGGCATCGCCGTGCTCTTCCTCTTCCAGATGGTCTTCATGGACACGGCGGCGACCATCCCCACCGGTGCCATGGCGGAACGCTGGAAGTTCGCCTCCTTCGCGGTCTTCGGATTCTTCTGTTCCACGCTGACATATCCCATCTTCGGCAACTGGGCGTGGGGCGGAGGCTGGCTGGCCCGGCTCGGCCTCGACCACGGACTGGGCAACGGCTACGCCGACTTTGCCGGCAGCGGCGTGGTGCACTCCGTCGGCGGCTGGATGGGCCTGGCCGGCGCCATGGTGCTGGGGCCGCGCATCGGCAAGTACAACAAGGACGGCTCACCCAACACCATTCCCGGCCACAACTTCACCCTGGCCATCACCGGCTGCTTCATCCTCGCCTTCGGCTGGTTCGGCTTCAACCCGGGCAGCACGCTGGGGGCGAGCGGCGGCGGCCTGCTCCGCATCGGGATCATCGCGGTCAACACCATGCTCGCCGGCGCGGCGGCGTCGCTGGCCACGATGCTCTACATGTGGATCCGCACCGGCAAGCCGGACGGCGCCATGACTGCCAACGGCATCCTCGCCGGACTGGTGGCCATCACCGCACCCAGCGGCTTCGTCTCACCGGTCATGGCGGTGGTGATCGGCGCCATCGCCGGCATCATCGTCTGCGTCAGCATCTGGTTCTTCGACTGGGTGGCCAAGGTCGACGACCCGGTCGGCGCCATCAGCGTCCACGGTGTGTGCGGCGCATGGGGGGTGCTCAGTGTCGGCCTGTTCGCCGACGGCCAGGGCTGGTACGGAGGATGGAACGGCGTCGCCGGACACGGCGTCACCGGCATCTTCTACAACTGGGGAATCGGCCGCGGGCAGATGGTGGCGCAGGTCATCGGCGTCGCCGCCAACTTCCTCTACGTCTTCCCGCTGACCTGGTTGTTTTTCAAGCTCTGCGACAAGGTCTTCGGCATCCGCACCGCACCCGAGGCGGAGATCGGCGGTCTCGACATCCCCGAGATCGGCATGGTCGCCTACCCGCCCGACTGGGAGGGACCGGAGCCGCCGGAGCGGGAGATCATCCCCGAGTCGCCGACCTTCCGAACCCCAACGCCCACACCGGCGCCGGCCTAGCACCGGCGTCGACCTCCTGGTTGCGGGTCCGGCGCATCCCTGTGCGCCGGGCCCGTTTTCCAGTGGTCCACGGCAGCGGCGTACGGCGCCGCACGTCGATCCTGCACGTCCGTGACCGGGAGAGCAGCGACGTTCCTCCTCGAGCTCGCCATCGTCCTCGCCGTCGCCAAGCTGTTCGGTGATGTCGCCGTGCGGCTGGGCCAGCCGTCGGTGAGCGGCATGCTGGTCGGCGGGCTGCTGCTCTCGCCGGGCCTGGTCGACCTGGTCGGCCGGCTCAGCGGCGGCGCGGCGGCCGCCGACCGCGCCCAGCTCTCGACTCTCGCGAACATCGGCGTGGTGCTGCTGCTCTTCCTCGCCGGGCTGGAGACCGACCTCGACGAGCTGGTCGGCGCCGGCGCCAAGGCGGCAGTTGTGGCCACAGGTGGCGTGATCGCGACGATGGCGATCGTCCTCGGCGTGGCCATGGCGTTCGGTCTCGGTGGTCGGGAGGCGGTGTTCCTCGGTGTGATGCTGGCGGCGACGTCGGTGAGCATCAGCGTGCAGACGCTCTTCGAGCTGCGACGCCTGCGTTCCGCGTCCGGGCTGGTGATCCTCGGCGCCGCGGTGACCGACGACGTCATCGGCCTGGTCGCCTTCAGCGTCACCCTGGCGGTGCTCGGCGTCGGCGGCACCAGCCCGCTGGTGCTGGTGGCGGGACTTCTGGCCTACTTCGTCATCAGCCTGGCGGCGGGACTGCGCTGGTCGAAGCGCGTCGTCGACATGGCGCGCCGGCTGCGCAGCACCGAGGCGTTGCTCGGCGTGTCGCTGGCCTTCTGCCTGTTCATGGGCTGGCTGGCCACCGAGGCGGGCATCGCCGCCATCACCGGTGCGTACCTCGCCGGGCTGATCGTCGGCCGCAGTGCCGCGCAGGAGCTGGCCGACCGGCTGCGCATCGTCGCCTATGCGCTGCCGGTGCCGGTGTTCCTCGTCGGCGTCGGCATGGAGGCCGACCTCACCCACCTGCACGGCGGCATGCTGCTGCTCGCCGTGCCGCTGGCGGCGCTGCTCGCCAAGGTGGTCGGCTGTGGCCTCGGTGCGCTGGTCGCCGGCTTTCGCGGCCGCGACGCGCTCGGCGTCGGGGTCGGCATGATCCCGCGCGGCGAGGTGACCCTGGTGATCGCCGTCCTGGGAGTCAGCAAGGGGGTGCTGAGCGGCACGGGCTATGCGCTGGGTGTCCTCTCGGTGCTGCTCAGCGCGCTGGTGACGCCGCCGCTGCTCAAGCTGCTGCTCGGTGCTCTGCCCGAGGCGGCCGAGGTTGCGGCGCTGCCTACGACGGTGACGGCGTGACCAGCGCGCCGGCGAGCAGCTCGAAGAGCGCGACGTATCCCAGCAGCTGTCCCGACGCGTCGAGCACCGCCGCGGATTCCTGGTGGTGCTCCGACATGCGCCGCACCGCCGCCGCCAGCGTGTCGTCGAGGCCCACGCACGCCGCGCTGCGCATCAGCCGCTGCGCCGTCTCGTCCAACCCGTGGGCGAGCCGCGCCGCCTGCCGCGGCGTCACCAGCTCCTGCGCCGCGGCACCGGGGGCGAGCAGGGCGAGCATGTCGCGGTCGATCTCGTCGACGGGCACCACGCCGAGCAGCCGTCCGGAGTCGTCGACGACGAAGACGCAGCGTGCCAGCGGATCGCGCGCGATGGCCTGCACCACGGTGCGCAGGTCGTCGTGCGGTGACACCACCGGGGGAACCAGGTGGAGCAGCGTGTCCGCGCTGCCGACGGGAGCGGTGAGCGGGGTCACCGGATCACGCCGCCCCGGCGCGGCGCAGGTGCGCGGCGATGCGCGCGTGCAGCTCGCGGGGCGTGAAGGGCTTGGGCACGTAGTCGTCGGCGCCGGCTTCGAAACCGCGCGCTGTGGAGGCCGCGTCGACCATGCCGGTCAGCATCACCACGGGAATGCCGGCGGTGCGCTGGTCGGACTTGAGGGCGCGACAGGTGGCCAGGCCGTCGTCACCACCGAGGTCGACGTCGAGCAGGATGCAGTCGGGCGCGAGCTCCAGCGCCCGTGCCATTCCCGCTGCGGCACCGGTCTCCTGCACCACCTCGATGCCGTGTGGCGACAGGGCGAAACGCAGTGCGGCGCCGACCCGCGCCTCGTCGTCGATGAGCAGCACCGTGGCCATTGCGGGCCACAGTCTAGCGTCACGCCATGACATTCGACATGTCCGCCCATCGCCGCCTCGGCGACGTCGCACCCGACGACGTCGCCGCGCTGCGCCGCGCCGTCGCCGAGCTGTCGTTCCTGCAGCAACTGGCCATGGTCACGTCGTCAGAGCTCGATCCCGAGGAGCTCTGCCGGCTGATCATCGCCCAGACCTGCGAGGCGATGGACGTGCAGGTGTGCTCGCTGTACATGGTGGAGGGCGACGATCTCGTGCTGCGCGCAACAAACGGGCTCAATCCCGCCGGCATCGGCGTCGCGCGGATGCCGGTGGGAGTCGGCATCACCGGTGACGCTGCGCAGCGCGTCACCACCGTGGGCGTCGCCGACGTCGCCGAGGATGCGCGCTTCAACTGGATCGACGGTGTCGACCAGGAACGCTTCACCGCCATGTGCAGCACACCCCTGGTGAGCGGCGGGCACCGCGTCGTCGGCGTCCTCAACGTGCAGCGCGAGGACCGCCACGAGTGGACCGACGACGAGCGCGCCACGCTGGAGGCGATTGCCGCGCAGCTCGCGGGGGTGATCGAGCGCTCGGAATTGCAGCAGCAGCTCGAGCGGCGGCTGGAGTCGGAGCAGGAGGCCACCGAGCGCTGGCGCCGCCTCACCCAGTCGCGCAGCGACCTGCTCTCCATCGTCTCCCACGACGTGCGCACACCGCTGACCATCACCGTCGTCTACCTGGAAGCGCTGCGCGACCGACTGGTCGGTCAGGATCGCGAGGTGGCCGGCGAGGTGCTCGACGAGCTGGGCCACGTCACCCGCATGGTCGACACCATCCTCTCCGCGCTCGCCGTCGAGGCGGGCGCCATCCCGCTGACACGCGGCGACGTCGACCTCGGTGGCTTCGTCGACGGCGCCTGCACGTCGCTGCGCCGCACCGTGTCGACGCACGCCATCGCCACGGCGATTCCCGCCGAGCCGCTGGTGGTCCACGTCGACGCGGACCGTCTGCGCCAGGTGCTGCACAACCTGGTGCTCAACGCGGTGCGCCACGCACCGGGCGACACCACCATCACCGTGTCGGTGCGCCGCGTCGACGACCACGCGCTGATCACCGTCGACGACCAGGGCAGCGGCATCCCGACACAGCTGCGCGACGAGGTCTTCGAGCGCTTCCGCCGCGGCGAGCGGCGCGGCCCCGGCACCGGCCTGGGGCTGTTCGTGGTCAAGACCATCACCGAGGCGCACGGCGGCGCCGTCGGCGTCGGCGACGCGCCGGGGGGAGGCGCGCGCTTCTGGGTGCGGCTGCCACTGCACGCCGAGGAGCTCTGAACGACAACCGTGGCCCGCTCGCACTCCCACGCGCCGCACCATCCGCTGGACACGCCGGTGGTCGACCTGGTCCAGCACTGCGTCGACGCCGGCGCCCACGAGGTTGACGTGGCGGTGGAGTTCGCCGGCGCGTCGTCGTGGGTCAGGGTTGCGGCGTCAGCGGCGGGCGCCGCCGTGGATCTCCAGTCGGGCCAGAAAGAACCAGAACCCGCCGCCCCCGTTCCCGTAACCACCCCGGAGCCGCTCGACGTCCTCTGCGCCGGCCTCTCGCTGGGCAGCGCGGTTCACCTCGAGACGGAGCCGGGCAGCGCGGTGGTGCTGGTCGAGGGGCTGCACGAGGTGCTCGCCTACAAGCGCCAGGAGGGCCGGGTGATCGAGGCGGTGCTGGCCCGCATGTGCCTGCGCATCGGCCACGCCCTCGGGCTGGCCTTCCACCGCCACATCGCCGGCGCCGGGCGGCGCACGCCCCTCGCGTTGACCCTCAATGCCGCGGCGGTCGAGTCCCGCGACCCCTTCGCCCTGCCCGGCCCCGCGGTGCGGCTGCGCCGCCGCGAGCTGCCCTTCGTGGTCCACGGCCGCGTCGACGCCGTCGGGGCGATCCCCCACGTGCTCAGCGCCGGCGCAGACGATCCCCTCGGGGGGCGCCAGGGCTTCTTCGTCTACCTGCGCGACCGCCTGGTGCAGAGCGGCGGCTGGAGCCGGCTGAGCGTCGCCGACCGCGACGACGGCGGGCTGGCGCGGGTCGCCATCGACCTGCCCCCCGCGGCGGCGGCTGAGTTCGCCTGGGAGGCGGCGCCGCGGCGGGTGCTCTTCCCGCTCGGCCTGGCGCCGGCGCTGCGTGCCCTCGCGTTCGAGGCGGTCAACACGCCGCTGGGAGCCGCCCCGACCACGTGGGAGCACATGCTCGCTGAACGCGGGGGAGGTTTGCCTTAGGATATGAGGTGCGCAAAACCTGAGACCGTTGATGTAACATATCGACATTGACAGCCTTTAGGCCGTCTCGCTCGGAGCCTGCCCCCGTGGACCCTGTTCAGCCTGACAGCCACAGCCATAGCCACAGCCCCTGTCCCTTCCCCGGCCCCGCCGCCACCACCTGCCCGGGATACCGTGCGGCACCGCTCGCCTCGATGCCGGACCACCTGCGCTACCTGCCCTTCGTGAACCAGTCGTCCAGCGAGGTCGGCTGCGGCCATCTCGTCGCCGTGCCCACCCGCCGCGGCGGCTTCCGCGCCGGCTGCGGCCACCCCGCCGGCAACCCGGCGCACTGGTCCGACGCCGGGCTGGTCGGCCGGCGCACCCCGCTGGTGCAGCGCCGCCGCGCCTTCGCCCGCTGACCCGCTGACCCGCTGACCGGCGTCGCGGTATCGCCCCGCCGTCGCCGCGCACTTCCTCAGCTGGCGCGGAAGGGAGCCTGGTCGCGCCGCCGCATGTCGGCCACGTCGACGGCGGGGTCACTGACCACATGCGGCCGGGCGCGCGCCGCCTCCTCCCGGCAGACCGCGTAGGCCACCGGCAGCACCGCCTCGGCGTCGGGGTGGTGGCAGGCGCCGACGAAGCCGCGCGAGCTCTGCGCCGAGGACAGGTGCAGGCAGGAGAGCCCGCCGACGTTCTGTGCCATGCCGATGGAGACGAAGTCGATCACCTCGCCGTCGAACCCGGGGCACGCCGCCATCTGGTCGGAGTCGAGTCCGAGCACGGCGAACGGGCAGCGGGGCACCATGAGGCGACGAGCGTACCCCGCAAACGGTCTGCGTGCGCACCGTCGCCGACATTGCCATGAGTTGCTAGCGTGGGCGGGGACGCCGCCATCGCCAGGAGACCGACGCATGGGCACCGACACCGACATCGACAGCGGCATGCCGCAGTCCGACCAGGAGTGGCGCGACCGGCTCACCCCCGACCAGTACCGCATCCTCCGCCTGGCGGGCACCGAGCCCGCCTTCACCGGCAGCTACTGGAACGTTCACGACGACGGCAGCTACCACTGCGCCGGCTGCGGCGCGACGCTGTTCGACAGCGACACCAAGTTCGACTCGGGGAGCGGCTGGCCCAGCTTCACCGCGCCGGCGGTGGCCGAGGCGGTGGAGCTGCGCGACGACGACAGCCACGGCATGCACCGCACCGAGGTGATCTGCCGGCGCTGCGGCGGCCATCTCGGCCACGTCTTCGACGACGGCCCCAACGGCCTGCCGCGCTACTGCATCAACTCGGCAGCGCTCGACCTGCAGCGCCGCTGACGCGGTACGACGGCGTCGCCGCGGCGACGGCCAGGTGGAGCACGCCCAGCAGTGGCGCCTGGCCGCCCAGCCGGGTGGCGCGCACCTCGACGGCCTCGGCGGCCAGCGAGTGCTGCTGGGTGGAGCGGCGCGCCGCCTCGACGTAGAGGTCGCTCATGGTGGCCAGCGGGCCGCCGATGACCACCAGGTCGGGGTTGAGCACGTTGACCAGGTAGGCGATGCCGCGTCCCAGGTAGGCGCCCGCCTCCTCGACGGAGCGCCGCGCCACGGCGTCGCCTGCCGCGGCGTGTTGGGCGATGACGTCGGCGGTCAGCGAGCGCCGTGTGCGCGGCAGCGAGCTGGCCTCGCCGCGCGCGATCGCCGCCGCTGCGCTGCGCACGATGGCGGTGGCCGAGGCCATGGTCTCCAGGCAGCCTCGGTTGCCGCACTGGCACTTCGGCCCGTCCTCGACGACCGGTGAATGGCCCACCTCGCCGGCCAGCCCGCGGGTGCCGGTGAACACCTCGCCGTCGACGACCACGCCGCAGCCGACGCCGCTGCCCGCGTACACCCACACCAGCCCGCGCCGTGCCGTCTCACCGCTGAGCCGCGACTCGGCGAGCGCCGCCGCGTGGGTGCTCGACGCCACCACCACCGGCATGCGCAGCGCCTGCTCCAGCCGCTCGCGCACCGGCACGTCCCGCCAGCCGAGGTTGGGGGCGAGGATGCAGCGGCCCGTCTCCGCCTCGATCATCCCCGCCACCGCCACGCCGGCGGCGCGCACCTGGTCGCGGCGCATGCCGCTGCGCGTGGTCGCCTGGCGCAGCGCCGTCTGGGCGTCGCGCACCGACCGCTCGACGTCGCCGTGCACCGCGGCGACGTGCACCTCGCCGATGATCTTGCCAAGTCCGTCGGCAACTGCGACGTGGGTGGTGTTGACGCCGAACTGGATGCCGGCGAAGCCCACGGCGCGCTCGTTGTAGACCAGCAGCGAGGGGGGACGGCCGGTGCCGTGGCTGCTGGTGTCGATGCCCATCTCGCGCACCAGGCCGGCGGCGGCGAGGTCCTCGACGATGGAGGACACCGTCGGCTTGGACAGCCGGGTGCGCCGGGCCAGCTCCACCCGGGAGATCGGCTCGCCGAGGCGCAGGATGTCGAGGACGATCGAGCGATTGATCTCGCGCATCATCCGGTGGGCGACCTTGGTGCCCGGTGCCCGCCACGCGCCCGTCTGGTCGGTGCTCACGGGCGGCATGGTATCGCCGTTCGCGCCTGTGCCGACGCGGTCAGGCGGTGGCGCCGACGGCGTCGCGCGCTTCGACGGCGGCGCGGTAGGCGCTCAGGTCGAGGCCCGGGTAGCGCGATGCCACGCCGTCGAGGGTGGCCGGCGTCCAGTAGGCGTGGCCCGGCGGCGGCACGCCGATGACGCTGAGCTGCTCGACGCTGGCCCGCTCCACGAAGGCCTTGAGGTCGGGCCCGAGCCCGAAGCGGGGGATGGATTGGAAGCCCATCCACTCGCACCCCGCCTGGCGGTACACGGTGTGGAAGGTGAGCCGCCCGCCCTCGGTGGCGCGGAACGCCGAGCCGCGGTGGAAGGTGGCCATGGAGTACAGCAGGATGGTGCCGGCAGCGCAGGCCACCGGCTGCTCGTGCTCGTAGAGCGCGGCGTCGTCGGCGCGGTGGCGGAAGGGCCGCGCCATCGGCACCGCCCGCGTGTGGGTGCGCGAGACGACGTAGGTGGGACCGAGGTCGACGGTGACGTCCTCGAGGTAGAGGATGCTGGCCATCTGGCGGAAGCCGTCGGCGTCGGAGGGGTAGAGCAGGGTGTTGTTGGCGTAGTCGACGTGCAGCGGCTGGTCGAGGTTGCCGCGGCCGGCGTACTTCGCCCAGATCAGCGACTGGGTGAGGAAGACGTCGTCGCAGCCGACCAGGCGGCGGGCGGTGTCGACGTAGTCCGGGGAGGTGGCCAGGTGGTTGAGCACGGTGTCGGCGAAGGGGAACTCGTGCTGCTCCTGGAGATTGGCGTACCGCTGCGGCGCGGCGCGGTACTCCGCGTCGGTGGGGTAATAGCGGTGGGCGGCGGCGCGGGCGACGGCGAGCTGCTGCTGGTCGAGGAAGTCGGGGACCAGCACGAAGCCGTGCTCGTGCCAGTGGGCGACCTGCTCGTCGGTGAGGCGGGACACGGCGGGGCTCCCTTCGCGAACGGCGTGCGGCGATTCGGAAAAGATTCTTACATATGCCCCGGCGCTGCGCCAGCCGCGGGCGGAGGTCCTATGTCCCCGCGCGGCGCCAGCCGCCGGGACGGACGCCCGTATGTCCCTGCGCGGCGCCAGCCGCCCGGACGGACGCCCGGGGAACGCCGGCCTAGGACGCGGCGCGATCCCGCGGCCGCGCCGCCGCCCGGTCCAGCGGCGCGCCGAGCACCTCCACCGCCGGCGGTCCGGTCTCGCGGCGGCGGCGGAAGGCAGCGGGGACGCGACGCTGGTCGTCCAACGAGGCGGCGCGCGCCCCGGCCAGCGCCTGCCGGGCCAGGGTGACGTGGAGCCGGGCCCGCCGTTCCAGCACCTCGGCCCGGGCCATGGAACGCAGAGCGCCGGCCGTCGCCGACCCGCCGGCGATGCGGCGGGCGGCGGCGGCCAGCGCGACCTCGGCGTCCTGGTGCGCGCTCAGGGCGCGCGCCAGGTGCGCGAGGTGGGGCTCCAGCTCGGGAAGGACGGGCACGGCCCCACGGACGATACAACCAATTTCGGTTATGCGGAGGTGGGACGCTGCCCCAGCGTGGCGCTGAGAGTCAGCGTCTGGCCGCCACGCTGCACGGTGAGCTTCAGGGTGTCACCGGAGTGGTGCTTGGCGATGAGCCCGCCGAGGCTCTGCGAGGCGTCGAGCGTGGTGCCGTCCACGGCGGTGATCACGTCGTTGACCTGCAGCCCGGCCTGCGCCGCAGGGGCGCCCGAGGCGACCTGGGTGACCAGCACGCCGGGTCCGGCGAAGCTGCGCCCGGCCACGGCGGCGTCGAGCGGGGTGAGGAAGGCGACACCGAGGAAGGGATGGTCGATGGCCTGGTGGGCGATGAGCTCCTGGGCCACCTGCTGCGCCTCGTCGCTGGGGATGGCGAAGGAGACGTTGGTGCCGTTGGACGAGGTGGCCACGTTGACCCCGATCACCCGGCCGCCCAGGTCGGCGAGCGGACCGCCGCTGTTGCCGGGGTTGATGGCGGCGTCGGTCTGCAGCACGTCGGCGAGGTTCTCGGTGCTGCCGCCGCCCTGCTCGCCGGCGGTGATGGTGCGGTGCAGGGCGCTGATCACCCCCGAGGTCACCGAGTTCTGGTTGCCCAGCGGGCTGCCGATGGCCACCACCGACTGGCCCACCTGGAGGTTGGCGGAGCGGCCGAAGACCACCTGGGGCAGGCCGCCGTCCTGCACCGAGACCACGGCGAGGTCGTCGACGCTGTCGGTGCCGACCACCGTGCCGGTGAGGGTGCGGCCGCTGGCGAGGATCACCTCGACTCGGCTGGCGCCGCTGACCACGTGGTTGTTTGTCAGCAGGTAGCTCGTCGAGCCGCTGTTGCTGATGACGAACCCGGAGCCCTCGGCGGTCCCGGTGCTGCTGCCGCCGAAGCGGTTCTGCACGCTGGTGTCGACGACGATGGTGGCCACCGCGGGGTCGAGCGCGGAGGCGACCGACACGGCGCTGCCCTGCGATCCCGCCGGCAGGGTGGCGGTGTTGACCGCCAGGTTGGCACTCTTGCTCGCCGAGGCCACCGCGGGAGTGCCCGGCGTGCCGCCGTGGCCTACGGTGTTGGCCAGCAGCGCGCCGCCGCCGAGGCCGACGGCGAGGATGCCGGCCGCGGTGGCCATCAGCGGGCCGCGGCCCAGCGGCTCACGGCGTGACGGGGGAGGGGTGGGCGCGACCGGCTCGGCTGGGGGTGCGAGCGGCGCGTCGGCCTCGGGGTTGGGCTCTGCGGACGCGTCGGGCTCGGGAGGGCCGGGAAAGGCTGGGGTGCTGGGGGGAAAGTCCATCGTCGTTCTGCTGCTCCGTGTCGGGGATGACATCGGACAGCGTCGCGCCCGGCTCTGGGATGCCCCTCAGACCTCGCTCAGAGTTTCCTGGGAAAGCCCGTCGTCGCGGCTGGCCACGTGGACGCCGCCGCCGCTGCGCTTGGCCACGTACATCGCCCGGTCGGCGCTGAGCAGCAGCGGGTCGGGCTCCTCGCCGTCGGCGGGATACAGGGCGATGCCCACGCTGGCGCTGAGCTGGGTGGTGGCGTCGCCGAGCGGCATGGGACGCTGCAGGTCGTGCAGCATGCGCTCGGCGATGCTGAGCGCCGTCGAGCGGTCGGCGCCGGGGAGCACGGCGACGAACTCGTCGCCGCCGAGGCGGGCCACCGTGTCGGCGGCGCGCACCGCGCCGGCGAAGCGCCGCGCCGCCTCGCCGAGCACGTCGTCGCCCTGGCGGTGGCCGAAGCCGTCGTTGACCTCCTTGAAGCCGTCGAGGTCGACCAGCAGCACCGCCAGCGGGCGCCGGTCGCGCCGTGCCCCGGCGACGGCGTGGGCCAGGCGGTCGTAGAGCAGGGTGCGGTTGGGCAGGCCGGTCACCTGGTCGTGCAGCGCGGCGTGGCGCAGGTTCTCGCGCTCCTCCTCGAGGCGGCGGTTGACGCTGTGCAGCTGCTCGTCGAAGACCCGCGCCATGCGCACCAGGTTGCCGTCACAGGTGGCACGAACCACGGCGTGCGCGAGGTCGAGGATGCGCCGGTCGGTGCCCAGGCGGCGCGCCTCCTGGGTGAGGATCTCGGAGGTGACGTCGCGCCACACCAGGTAGCCGCGCGCCATGTTGACCACCGACAGGTTCTCCTCGGCGACCCGGCGCCCGCGCTGGCTGATGTAGTCGAGCTCCTCGTCGGTGGGCCGCTCGGCGATGACCAGCCAGCGGGCCACCATCAGGGTGCCGAACCACATCGCGGTGCGCCGGGTGGCCAGGTAGGCCTCGCTAGGAGCCTGACCTAACCATGGGAAGCTGGCCAGCCGCTCCTCGGTGCGCGCCGCGCACTCCTCGGCGCGGCGGCCCAGTGCGATGCCGAGCGCCACGCGCTCGTCGGGAGGGTCACCCATCACCACGGGTCCACACGCGCCGATCGTCTCAGAGGCGCTGGCCGCGTGGCGGTCACCGGGGTGACGGTTCGGCAAATCGCGGTGAAGGAAACCATGCCCGCCGTTACCGGCGAGGCTCGGCCACCACCCGTCGGAGGGGCTACTCCTCGGCGAGGAACTCGGCGATCGCCCGGGCGGTGTCGGGGTGCACGCCGACGTCGTAATGGCCCGCGTCCACCAGCGCGGCGCGCGAGCCCGGCACCTCGGCGAGGAAGCGATCGACGTCGGCCTGGGTGAGGATGTAGCCGCAGCCGGGGAGGATCTCGCGGGTGGCGCGGACGATCAGCGAGGGCATGGTCACCGCCGGCCACAGGGCGTAGGGATCCTGGGCGAGGCGGTAGCGCTCGTCCTCCCATGGCGCGTCGGCGGTGGTGCGGGCGCGCACACCGCCCTCGACGGGTTCCAGCTCGTAGCGGAAGTACGGCTCCCACTCCTCCCAGGGGGTGAAGACGCCGAGCGCCCTGGCCAGCTGCTCGAAGGCCTCGAAGGAGGGGTACACCGTGCCGAGTCGCTCCAGCCCGCCGTAGATCGGCGGCTTGGCCCGGTCCTCCGGGATTCCGCCACCATCGACCAGAACCAGGCGGCGCACCCGTCCCGGGTACATCTCGCACACCTTCATGGCGATCCAGGTGCCCATAGACCAGCCGACCAGGTCGAACTCGGCGGCGCCGAGCTGGTCGGCCATCTCGACGATGTCGCGCGCGTGGGCGGGCCAGCCGTAGGTGCCGGGCGGGGTCTTCTCGCTCATGCCGCGGCCGCGCGGGTCGTAGGCGAGGCGGCGGTGCCGCCGCGGGTCGAGGGCGTCGAAGATGACGTCGAAGCTGCGCAGGTTGGCGGACAGGCCGGGGACGCCGATCACCAGCCTGCCGTCGGGCGAGCCGGAGAGCTCGGCGGCGATCTCGCCGTTGGAGAGGCGGAAGCGCCGGGCCTCAGTGGTCGTCGCGGGCTCGATGGCCATGGCGGCCGTCCTCCTCGATGGGCTGCAGGATGTCAGGGGTGGCCGCACCACCGCGCGCCCGCAGCAGCCGGCCGATGCCGAGCTCCTGCGCCACGCGGTCACGGTCGAGGTGGGCGACGTCGCCGCGGTAGACGACACGCCCCTGCCGCAGCAGGTGCGCGGTGTGCACCAGCTGGAGTCCGAAGGTCACGTTCTGCTCGACGAGCACGATGGTGAGCCCGTCGCGGTTGAGCGCGGCGAGGGTGGCGAAGAGCTCCTCGACGATCTTCGGCGCCAGGCCCGCCGAGGGCTCGTCGATGAGCAGCAGGCGCGGCTCCGACATCAGCGCGCGGGCCACCGAGAGGCTGGCCTGCTCGCCGCCGGACATGGTGCCGGCCGCCTGGTCGCGCCGTGCATAGAGCACGGGGAAGCGCTCGTAGACGCGCTCCAGCAGCGGCTGGTAGCGGGCGCGCTCGCGACGGCGCAGCTGGTAGGCGCCGAGGCGCAGGTTCTGCTCGACGGTGAGCTCGGTGAACACCTGCTTGCCCTGGGGCACGTTGCCGATGCCCAGGGCGACGCGGCGCTCCGAGCTCTCCCGGGTGATGTCGTGCAGGCCCAGCATGATCCTGCCAGACCAGGCAGGAACCAGCCCGGCGAGCACCTTGAGGGTGACGCTCTTGCCGGCGCCGTTGAGGCCGAAGATGCCGGCGATCTCGCCGTCGGCGACGCTGATGTCGATGCCGTGCAGCACCGCGTGGGAGCCGAAGCCGGCGACCAGCCCGTACGCCTGCAGCAGCCCCTCCGTGCCGGTCGAGGGCGCGGGCAGCACGCTCATCGTCGCGGTCATGCCACCGCCTCGCCGAGGTAGGCGCTGATCACCTCGGGGTGGGCCATGATCTCGTCCGGCGTGCCGCCGGCCAGCACCCGTCCCGCGGTGAGCACGTAGACGCGGTCGCAGACGTCGAGCACCAGCGGCACGTTGTGCTCGATGAGCAGCACAGTGCGGCCCATGGCGTCGCGCAGCTCGCGCAGGCGGTCGGCCAGCGACTCGGCGACCGCGGGGGCCATGCCCGCCGACGGCTCGTCGAGCATGAGCAGCTCGGGGTCGGTGAGCAGTGCGCAGGCCACCTCGACGATGCGCTGCTGCCCCCCTGAGAGCAGCCGCACCGGGGTGTCCTCGCGCCCGCCGAAGCCGAGCGCGGCGATGGCGGCCATGGCGCGCTCACGCATCTGCGCCTCGGAGCGGGCCACCCCGGCGGTGCAGAGGAGTGCGGAGCTGCTGCCATAGCCGGCCAGAACGTGCTGGGCCAGGAGCATGTTCTCGAGGATGCTCTGGTCCTTGGCCAGGCCGATCTGCTGGAAGGTGCGCGACAGCCCCAGCGCGGCGCGCTGGTGGGCGCTCAGCGCGGAGATGTCGCGGCCGCCCATGCGCACCGTGCCGCTGTCGGGACGCAGCAGTCCCGAGATGCAGTTGAACAACGTGGTCTTGCCCGCGCCGTTGGGACCGATCAGGCCGACGATCTCGCCGCGGTCGACGCGCAGCGAGGCGCCGTGCACCGCCAGCAGGCCGCCGAAACGCTTGCTGATCCCCTCGACCTCGAGCACCGGCGCGCTGCTGTCGAGCTGCAGCGGCCGGGCCGCCGCGTCGCCCCGGGCCATGCTGGGCAGCGAGGGCACCGGCCGTGCCGCCTCGTCGTCGCGCGCCGCGGCGGCGCGGCCGCGGCGGC
>CAZCJX010000011.1:0-51192 GCA_964499205.1 uncultured Actinomycetes bacterium
CGCGACGTGCTCATCGAGCAGGGCATCCTGCAGATCGGCGAGCCCTTCTCCTACGGCGACTTCCACGTCTGGGCGTACGAGCGCTCCGGCAGGGTGATCATCGGCCGTTACAGCTCGATCGCCGATGGCGTCGAGCTGATGCCCGGCGGCAACCGCAACCACCGCCTGGTGTCGACGTACCCGTTCCGCATCCTCTGGGGCCTGCCCGGCGCGTACGAGGACGGCCATCCCTGGAGCAAGGGCGACATCGTCATCGGCAACGACGTGTGGATCGGCCGCGGCGCCAAGGTGCTCTCGGGAGTCCGCATCGGTGACGGCGCCGTCGTCGCCGCCTACTCGGTGGTGACCCGTGACGTGCGGCCCTACGCCATCGTCGCCGGCTCCCCGGCGCGGGAGATCCGCCGCCGCTTCAGCGACGCGCAGGTGGAGCGGCTGCTGGCCACCGCCTGGTGGGAGCTGCCACACGAGGACGTGCGCGCCCTGGTGCCGCTGCTCTCCTCGGAGGACGCCGACGGGCTCTGCGCGCGCATCGAGGAGATGCGCATGGGCCGCAGCGCGTAGCCCCTGGGGGCTACACGTTCCAGTCGGTCTTGACCAATACCGGCGCGAGCCGGACGGCGCCGCCGAGCGAGCTGTGGTGCAGCTCCGGACCGGCCAGCTCGAAGGCGCAGACCGGCTGCCAGTCCATCAGCGACTGGCCCTGCTGGTTGCGGGCGCCGGCCCAGATCGAATACTGGCCGCCGGCGAGGGGAAGCTCGCGGCACTCCATCACCATCTCGTGGCGGCCCGCCGCCAGGGTCTCGGCGCGCAGCACGCTGAAGATCGGCGTCGCCGGCCCCTGGCTGAAGCCGATGCCGATCTCGCACCACTCCTCGGCGGGCACGTCGAGGGTGAGCCGCACCCGCACGTCGCCGTGGGAGCGCGGCTCGCCGCCGATGCCCTCCACCGCAGCGGCGGCGACGCTGATGCGGCCGGACTGGACGTCGGCGGCGGCGAGCTGCTCGATGGCACGGCGGTAGGAGCGCATCACCGCGGTGGTGGGCCCGTCCTCGCGGACCAGGCCGCGGTCCAGCCAGACGCTGCGCCGGCAGAGCGCCTCGATGGAGGTGATGTCGTGCGACACCAGCACCACCGTGGTGCCGTGCTCGATCATCTCGCTCATCCGGGCCGCGCACTTGCGCTGGAAGTTGGCGTCACCAACGGCCAGAACCTCGTCGACGAGGAGCACGTCGGGCCGCACCGAGGAGGCCACCGAGAAGCCGAGGCGCATGCGCATGCCGCTGGAGTAGAACTTGAGGGGACGGTTGACCGCGTCCTCCACCTCGGCGAAGGCGATGATCTCGTCGAAGCGGCGGGCGATCTCGCGGCGCGACGCGCCCACCAGCGCGCCCGCCAGGTAGACGTTCTCGGCGCCGGTGAGGTCGGGGTGCATGCCGGCGTGGATCTCGATCAGCGAACCGACGCGGCCGCCGACCTGGGTGCGCCCCGCATAGGGGAACATCACCCCGGCGAGCACCTTGAGCAGCGTCGACTTGCCCGACCCGTTGGTGCCGATCAGGCCCACCGACTCGCCGGGCTCGACCGCGAAGCTGACGTCGCGCAGGGCCCAGCGCCAGGCGTAGCGCTCGTCGCCGCGCAGGCGCGCGACAACGCGGCGCAGCTGCTCGCTGAGCAGCGGACCGGTGGCGTCCCGGCGGAACCGCTTCCAGAGGTGCTCGACCTGGATGGCGCCGTCACGCGACATCGGCGAGACCCGTCTCGATGCGCTTGAAGAGCAGGAATCCGAGCAGCAGCACCGCCAGCGAGGAGGCGCCCGCCACGGCGGCGAGACCCCACTCGATGCCGCCGGCGCCGACCAGCGCCCGCCGCACCCCGTCGATGGCCTCGGCCAGCGGGTTGACGGCGACGTAGGCCACCCGGAACCGCTCAGGGATCACCGACAGCGGATAGGCGACGGGAGTGGCGAAGAGCCCGATCTGCAGCACCAGCGGCAGGACGTGGCGCAGGTCGCGCAGGTACACCACCACCGAGGAGAGCGCCAGGGTGAGGCCGAGCAGGAAGGCGGCCAGCATGGCCAGGAAGATCAGGGCGAGCGGTGCCGTCGGCTTGGGCAGGGTGTGTTCCCAGGCGAAGACCAGCACCAGCACGCCGGAGGCGACGGCGAAGTCGGCGCAGCCGACCACCAGCGAGGCGATGGGAAACACCTCGCGCGGGCAGTACACCTTGTTGACGATGGCGGCGTTGCTCACCAGGCTGAGGCCGCCGCCGTTGACGCCCGACGAGAACAGCGTCCACAGGATGAGCCCGATGTAGGCGAACAGCGCGTAGGGCACGCCGCCGGTGTCGAAACGGGCGACCCGGGTGAACAGCGCGGTGAAGAGGATCATCAGCGCCACCGGCGTCACCACCGCCCAGCCGGCGCCGAGCATGGCCTGCTTGTAGCGCGCGCGCAGGTCGCGCTCGGCGAGGCGCCAGATCAGCTCGCGGTGGCGCAGCAGCGCGCCCACGTCGCGGCGCAGGTTGATGCGGCGGTGGTAGCGCAGGTGCTTGGGCGGCGCATCGGGGACCGCGGCTGCGGTCGACGCCGGGGCGTGCGCCATCTCTGCCGCCGCCGTCCGCGAGTCGATCATGGCCAGGACTGCATCCCCCGAGGTGCCGGGCACGCGTGGCCCGACGTCCAGGAGGGCACCGGCCGGCACTCTGGTCAACGGCCGGCTGGTTGCCTCCCTTGCGGTGACGCGCCAGCCGTCCCCGAGTTGACACGGCGTCGCGATGCCGGGCTATGGTCGCGGCGTGCTCCACGTCTCGGTGGTCGACCACGGCCGCACCGCGTCGCTGCTGCGCTGCCTGGCCACCCTGCCGGCGGCGTGCGCCGACATCCCCTGGCGGCTGACCGTCGTCGAGAACGTGGCGGGAACCGACGTGGCGCCGGTGCGCGCCGCCGTGCCGAATGCGGAGATCCTCGTCAACCCGCGTCCCCGCGGCTTCGGCGCCAACCACAACCGCGTGCTGCGGCCCCTGCTCGAGGCCGCCGACGTCCGCTACGCGCTGGTGCTCAACGACGACACCGAGCTCGACCCCGGCTCGGTCGCCGCGCTGGTCGCTTTCGCCGACGCGCATCCCGAGGTGGGCGCGGTGGCGCCGAGCGTCGTCGACGGCAGCGGAACCCCGCAGCCGGTGCTGGAGCACTTCCCCTCGCCGTGGGGCGAGTTTCTGTCATCCCTGGCCCGATATCCCGCGCCGCTGGACCCGGCGGGCGGCCGGCAGGGTTGGCTCAACGGTGCCTGCCTGCTGCTGCGCGTCGACGCGCTGCGCCAAGTCGGCATCTTCGACGAGCGCTTCTTCCTCTTCTACGAGGACACCGACCTCTGCGCCCGCCTGCACGCCGCCGGCTGGCGCCTCGCCGTCTGCGCCGACGCGCGCATCGTCCACCACGCCCATGCCACCGTCGGCGACCCTGCCTTCGGCTCCACCATGGAGCTACAGATCGTGCGCAGCCAGTACCTCTATTTGCGCAAGCACCACGGCACGGTGATCGCCGAGCTGCTGCGCATCGCCACGCGCGCCGGCCGCGGTGTGCGCGCGTTGAAGGCGCGTCGCGGCGGCGGCGACGCCGCGCTGCTGCGCGAGCTGGCCGGCTACGACGCGCGGCGCCCGCTGCCCCACGAGCTGCCGTGACGCCGTCCCCCGAGGTCAGCGTGGTCATGGTGACCTGGAACAGCGCGCCGTTCCTGCACGACGTGCTCGACAGCCTGGATCGGCAGTGCGGGGTCAGCTGGGAGCTCGTCGTCGTCGACAACGCGTCCCACGACGGCAGCCTGGACATCGTCGCGCAGCGCATGCCGCACGCCGTGGTGCTGCGCAACCGGAGCAACCGCGGCTTCGCCCCCGCCTGCAACCAGGGGATCGCCGCCTCGCGCGCACCCTGGGTGCTGCTGCTCAACCCCGACGTGATCCTCGATGCCGACTACTGCGTCGCGTTGCGCGACGCGTTGCGCAGCGACCCCGGCGCGGCGGCGGCCACGGGCACGCTGTTCGCCGGCAGCGAGCGCAACGTGGTCGACAGCACCGGTCACCTGGTGCTGCGCGGCGGCCTCACCTGGAACCGCCACGGCGGCGCCTCGGCGGCCGAGCTGCCGGCGGCGACCGGCGAGGTCTTCGGCGTCTCCGCGGCCGCGGCCATGTACCGCCGCGCCGCGCTGCAGGACGTCGCCGGCCCCGACGGCATCCTCGCCGAGAGCTTCTTCGCCTACTTCGAGGACGTCGACCTGGACTGGCGGTTGCGCTGGCGCGGCTGGCGCTGCCTGCACGTCCCCGCCGCCACCGCGGTGCATCGGCGCTCGGCGAGCGGAGCGGTGCGCTCCACCGCGATCCGCCGCCACCAGCTCTGCAACGAGCTGCTGCTGCTCGCCCGCGTCTACCCGGCCGGGTGGCTGGCGGCGCAGTCGCCCGACCTGCTGCGGCTGTGGGCCGGCCGGCTGGCGCAGGTGGCCGTGCGCCACCCCGCCGACCTGGTCGCGCTCCTCCACGCCGCCCGCTGGCTGCCCCGCGCACTGCGGGTGCGGCGCCAGGTGATCCGCGGACGCCGCGCCGACCCGGCCACGCTGCAGGGCTGGCTGCGACCGCGGCCCTGGCCGTGGCTCCCGGGGCGCCGCCGACGAATCGCGTCATAAGCAGCAAGAAACTGGGCGGCCCCAGCGTCTGAGACTGTGAGGCCTGGACCGGAGCGCCTCACCCCTGGCCACGCGGGGGCCACAGAAGCAGCAGCCATTCTTGTGGGAAGGGAGGCCAAGGGCACCCCGTGGGTATCGGTCCGCCAGTCGTGCGTGCACGGCTGCGGGCGCTCCGAGTCGTCGACGATGTGGGCGGGACACGTGCCCTGGTGGGCAGACGGCAGCAGCGCTTCGCGCCTGCTCGCAGCATGCAGATGGCCGCCGTGGTGCGCGCCATCATCCTCGCCGACGCCGTCGCGTCGGTGATCGCCGTCGCGCTCTGGCTGGGCGCGCGCCACCTGGTCGGCCAGCGGCTGCCGGCGCACCCGCCGCTGCTGGCGGCGATGCCGGTGCTGTGGCTGGGCTTTCTCGCTGTGGCCGGGGCCTACGACCGGCGCATCGTGGTCACCGGCGCCGAGGCCTACCGCCGCATCGCCAACGGCGGTGCCTGGCTGGTCGCGGCCGGCGCGCTGGCCTCGTTCACGGTGCGGATCACCGTCGACCGCGGCTACCTGCTCGCCGCCGTCCCGCTCTGCGCCGCCAGCGCCGGCGCGGTGCACTTCACCGCCCGCAAGCTGCTGCACCGGCGGCTGGCGACGGGCAGGGTGGCGGTGCACCAGGCCGTCGCAGTGGGCACGGCAGCCGAGGTCACCGACCTGGTGGCCCATCTCGACCGCGCCGCCTACGCCGGCTTCCGCGTCGTCGCCGCCTGGATCCCGCGCTTCGACGAGGGCGAGCTGCCGCAGACCGTGCGCCGGCTCCACGTCGAGGACCGCGAGCTGGGCACGGCCGCCGCCCAGGTCGGCGCCGACACCATCGCCCTGGCCGGACCGCACGTCCTCTCCAGCCTGCGCCTGCGCGAGCTGGCCTGGGAGCTGGAGGGAACCGACATCGACCTGGTGGTGGTGCCCGCCGTCACCGACCTCGCCGGCCCCCGCATCCACGTCCGCCCGCTCGACGGGCTGCCGCTGCTGCACATCGAGAGCCCGCACTTCACCGGCGCGCAGCGAATGCTCAAGACCGCCATCGACCGCGTCGCCGCGGCGCTGCTGCTGGTCTGCCTGGCCCCGCTCTTCGCCGCCGTGGCGCTGGCGGTGCGCATCGCCGGCGGGCGCGGCCCGGTGCTCTTCCGCCAGGCGCGGGTCGGCCTCGGCGGGCGGGAGTTCACCATCTACAAGTTCCGCACCATGCGCTGCGACGCCGAGGCGGAGCGCCCCGCGCTGCAGGCGTGCAACGACGCCGACGGCGCCCTGTTCAAGCTGCGCCACGACCCGCGGGTCACCCCACTGGGACGCCACCTGCGCCGCTGGTCGCTCGACGAGCTGCCCCAGATCTGGAACGTTCTGACCGGAACCATGTCGCTGGTGGGGCCGCGTCCGCCGCTGGCCGACGAGGTGGAGCGCTACGGCGACGCCGCCCGCCGCCGCCTGCTGGTGAAGCCGGGATTGACCGGCCTGTGGCAGGTGAGCGGCCGCTCCGACCTGCCCTGGTCGGAGTGCGTGCGCCTCGACCTCTACTACATCGAGAACTGGTCGGTGGCCCTCGACCTGCTGGTGCTCTGGAAGACCCTCCGCGCCGTCGCCGGCCGGCAGGGCGCGTACTGAGCCGTGGTGGGGCGCATCGCCATCGCCGGACGGGCG
Organism: uncultured Actinomycetes bacterium; assembly: GCA_964499205.1. Classification (GTDB taxonomy): domain Bacteria; phylum Chloroflexota; class Dormibacteria; order Aeolococcales; family Aeolococcaceae; genus DASRDZ01. Next base: position 6,353 of record CAZCJX010000011.1, read on the forward strand.
CCGTCGGACGGCGTCGACGGCATCGTCGACCACGGCCGGCGGCTGCGTCGGGCGCTGCTCGGCGACGGCGCGTCGGTGCGCATGTGCGGCCGCCTGCCCGACGGTGCCTGGCGCACCGACGACGGCGCCGAGGCGGGCGACCTGGCCAGCGCGGTGCGCGGCTGCGAGGCCGTGCTGCTGCAGTACAACCCGTTCCTCTACGGCCGCTGGGGCTTCGCGCCCTGGTTGCCGGGCGAGCTGCGTGCGGTGCGCCGCGGTGGCACGCGTGTCGCGGTGATGATCCACGAGGCGGCGTATCCCTTCGACAGCGCGCGCGGCACGGTGATGGGCGTGTGGCAGCGCCTGCAGCTGCGCGGCGTGGTGGCCGCCGCCGACGTCGTCTTCGTCTCCATCGAGCGCTGGACGCGGCGCATCGCGGCGTACCGGCCGCGCCGCGACGTGCGTCACCTGCCGGTGGGCTCGAACCTGCCCGACATGCGCGCCGCGCGCGCCGAGTCGCGCTCGCGGCTGGGCCTCGCCGAGGACACCGTCGCGGTGGCCACGCTCTCCACCGGGCACCCGTCGCAGCTGGTCGACCCGGTGCGCGAGGCGGTCACCGCCATCGCCGCCGCCGGCATCCCCGTCGCACTGCTGCGCCTCGGCGCCGGGGCACCCGCCGTCGACGACCTGCCTCCCGCGGTGCGCCTGCACCAGCCGGGCCGGCAGCCCGCGGAGCAGCTCGCCGCCGACCTCGCCGCCGCCGACATCGCGCTGATGCCCTACGGCGACGGCGTGACCACCCGGCGCACCGGCTTCATGGCGGCGCTGCAGCACGGTGTCGCCGTTGTCGCCGCCGACGGCCCGCGCACCGACGCCTCGCTGCGCGCGCTGGGCGGCGCCGCGCTGGCGCTAGTGCCGCTGGACGGAATCGCCGCCGCCGCGGTGCGGCTCGCCGGCGACGCGACGGAGAGGGCACGCCTCGCCGAGGCCGGCACGCGCCTCTACGCCGAGTGCTTCGACTGGCAGGTCCTCTCGCGCCGCGTCCTCGGCGCGCTGGCGGAGGCGGGGCGGTGAGCCCGGCACCCGCGCCCGCCGCCCCCCGCGCCATCGCCGCCGTCGAGGGCGAGCGAGCGCGCTCGCGCGCCGCCTCGCAGGACGTTCGGCGCCCGCTCCACGTCGCCGTGGTGGCCCACGACGTGGGGCCGGTCGGCGGCATGGAGAGCCAGCTGCACCAGCTGGTCACCGGCCTGCTGCAGCGCGGTCACCGGGTGACCTGCGTCTCGCGCACCTGCGAGGTGCCGCCGCATCACCGCCTCGCACACCGCAGGGTGCCCGGGCCGAGCCGGCCCTTCACCGCCGCCTACCCCTGGTTCGGCGTCCTCGCCGCGCCACGCATCCCCGCCGATGCCGACGTGGTGCACACCACCGGCGCGCTGGTCGCGCACCGCGCCGACGTCAGCACGGTGCACCTGCTCCACGCCGCCCTGCCCCACGAGGCGTCGCTGCGCAGCCGCCGCGATTCGCCCGCCTACCGGGTCAACGCCGCGGCCAGCCGGGCGATGAGCCGCGCCGCGGAGCGCCGCTGCTATCGCCCCTCGGTCACCGGCGAGCTGGTCGCCGTGTCCGGCGGCGTGGCCAGGGAGATCGCCGAGCACTTCCCCGCCATGGCCGAGCGCACCACGGTGATCCGCAACGGCGTCGACACCACCGTCTTCCACCCCGACGCCGCGGCGCGCCGGGAGCTGCGCGGGCGGCTGGGGCTCGGCCACGGCGGCGAGCTGGTCGCCGCCTTCGTCGGCGGCGACTGGGGGCGCAAGGGCCTCGACCTGGCCGTCGCGGCGCTGGCCGGGGCGCCAGGGTGGCACCTGCTGGTCGCCGGCGAGGGCGACGCCGAGGCGGCGCGGCGCCTGGCCATGCGCCACGGCGTGGCGGAACGCCTGCATCTCCTCGGCACGGTCCGCGGTGCCGCCGCCGTCCACGCCGCCGCCGACGCCTTCGTGCTGCCCACGGCGTACGAGACCTTCTCGCTGGCGGCCCACGAGGCCGCCGCCTCCGGGCTGCCGCTGCTGGCCACCCGGGTGAGCGGCATCGAGGACCTCCTCCGCGACGGCGTCAACGGCTGGTTCGTCCCCCGCGACGCCGCCGCCATCGCCGAGCGGCTGCGCCACCTCGGTGCCGACCCCGCGCTGCGCGCCGCCATGGGCACGGCGGCCCGCGAGGCGGTGCGCTCGGTCACCTGGGAGGCCATGGTCGACGGCTACCACGCGCTCTACCGGCGCCTCGCCGCGCGACGGGAGGCCGCGCGTGGTTGACCGCATCGCCTGGCCGGCGGCCTCGCATCAGCGTGGGATCTCCCTCCACGTCCCGGGGCGCCTGCTCGTCGTCGCCCTGGCGGCGCTGGTCTGCGCCCTGGTGCCCGCCATCGAGGTGAGCGCACCCGGGACGGTGCGCTACGTCTTCGCCGGCCTGGTGGTCCTCGACCTCGCCGTGGTCGGCATGATCCGGCCGCGCATCGGCATCGCCCTGACCCTGCTCTTCCTGGTCTGCTTGGGCATGGTCCGCCGGCTGCTCATCCCGGCCGCGGGCTGGAGCTCCTTCGACCCCCTGCTGCTGGTCGGCCCGGCGGTGGGCATCCTCCTGCTGGCTCGCGCCCTCTTCGCCCGGCGCCTCGCCGCGCGCGACCTGCTCAGCCGGCTGGTTCTGCTGCTGGTCTGCCTGACCAGCCTCGACGTGCTCAACCCCACCGGCTACGGCGTGGCCGCCAACCTCATCGGGCTGCTCTTCGTCGCCGCACCGCTGCTCTGGTTCTTCGTCGGGCAGGCCTTCGCCGACCGCCTCCTGGCGGCGCGCCTGCTCCCCGCCGCCGCCGTCGTGGCCGGCCTGGTCGCCGCCTACGGGCTGGTGCAGACGCTGGTCGGCCTGCCGGGGTGGGACCAGGCCTGGGTCACCGCGACGGGCTACGCCGCGCTGCGCGTCGGCGCCACGGTGCGCGCCTTCGGCAGCTTCGCCAGCGCCGCCGAGTACGCCGCCTTCCTCGGCGCCGGAGTGGTGATCGTGGCCGGCGCGGTGACCCTGCGCCGGGTGGCGATGCTGCTGCTCCTGCCCCTGCTGGTGGTGGCCCTCTTCCTCGAGTCGAGCCGCGGCATCGTCCTCTTCACCAGCTTCGCCGCGCTGCTCGCCGCTGCGCTGCGCACCGGCCGCGCCTGGCGCGCCGGCGCCGTGGTGGCCACCGGCATCGCCGTGGTGCTGGTCGGCGGCCGCCTCGCCACCCCCGCGGTGCAGAGCGCCGCCGAGCAGAGCGGTGACCCCCTGGTCACCCACCAGGTGCAGGGCCTCACCGACCCCCTCAACCCCGAGTCCTCGACCCTGCTGCTGCACTGGCAGCTGGTGGTGGGCGGCATCACCGGCAGCGTCTCGCATCCCCTCGGCCTCGGCCCCGCGGCCACCAACCTGGCCGGCACCCGCCTTGCCGGCGACCAGTCCGGCGCCGAGGTCGACCTGGTCAACGAGTTCACCGACGTCGGCCTCGCCGGCGGCCTGCTCCTCCTCGCCGTGGTCGGGATCACCCTGTCGCGCGCGATGCGGCTCAGCCTGCGCACCCGCGACCCGGCGATGGTGGCGCTGACCGGCGTGCTGGTGGTCACCCTGGGGCAGTGGCTCAACGGCGGCTTCTACGCAATGTCGGCGCTGGTCTGGCTGCTCGCCGGCATCGCCAACGCGGGCTTCGTGGCCGACCGCGCCCAACGCCGCGCCGCAGCGGGGGAGGGCTGAGCCGATGTGCGGCATCGCCGGGAGCACCGCCCGTGACTGCGAGAGCGCGGTGCGCGCCATGTGCGCGGCACTGCGCCACCGCGGTCCCGACGACGAGGGCATCCACGTCGACCACGGGGCGGAGACGGCGATCGGGGCCACCCGCCTGTCGATCATCGACGTCGCCGGCGGCCACCAGCCGCTGGCCAACGAGGACGGCACGGTGTGGGCAGCGCTCAACGGCGAGATCTACAACCACCCCGCCCTGCGCCGGCACCTGCTGCACCGCGGCCACCACCTGGCCACCCGCACCGACACCGAGGTGCTGGTCCACCTCTACGAGGAGTACGGCGACGACCTGGTGCACGCCCTGGAGGGTATGTACGCCTTCGCCGTGTGGGACGCGCGGCGCCGCCGGCTGCTGCTGGGCCGCGACCGCTTCGGCGAGAAGCCGCTCTTCTACACCGTGCGCGGCGGCCGCCTCCGCTTCGCCTCCGAGCTGACCGCGCTGCTGCGGGGCACCGTCGGCCCCTGGGAGGTCGACCCCGCCGCCGTCGACGACGCCTTCGTGCACGGCTACGTGCGCCATCCCGCCGCCATCGTCGCCGGCGTCGAGCAGCTGCCCCCGGCGCACCTGCTGGTGTGGGAGGGCGGCGCCGCCAGGGTGCGCCGCTACTGGGACCTCCCCGCACCCCCGGCGCTGCCGGTGCTGGGCATGACCGAGGTGGTCCGCGAGGCGGAGCGCCAACTGGAGGACGCGGTGCGCTCCCGCCTGCTCGCCGACGTGCCCGTCGGTGTGCTGCTCAGCGGCGGCATCGACTCCACCCTGGTGGCGGCGATGACCGCCCGGCTCTCCGGCGGCCGCACCGTGCCCACCTTCACCGTCGGCTACGACACCGGCCACGTCGACGAGACCGACCCGGCGCGCCACGCCGCCCGCGTCCTCGGCGCCGAGCACCACCAGGTGTGCCTGCCCAGCGACGAGGTCGCCGCCCGGCTCGGCCGGGTGCTGGCCCGGCTCGACCAGCCGGTCGCCGACCCCGCGCTGCTGGCCCTGCACGCGGTCTGCGAGACGGCCCGGCAGCACGTCACCGTGGCCCTCGGCGGTGAGGGCGCCGACGAGCTCTTCGCCGGCTACCCCCGGTACCGCTGGCTGTCGCGGTGGGCGGGCCGGCGGCTGCACCTCCCCGCCGCCGTCCACGGCCCGGCCGCCCGGGTGCTCCACGCCGTGCCCGGCCGGGGCCGCCGCGTCGCCGACCTGCTCGGCGGCGCCGACCTGGCCGCCGTCAACCGCGACTGGATGACCCAGCGGCGCGCCGCCATGCGCGGCCGGCTGTACGGGGCCCGGCTGCAGGCCGCCGCGGCCGGCGGGGAGCGCCTCGCCGCTGTGGAGGGGAGCTCCGCCGAGGCGGTGGCCGCCGCCCTGATGCGCCTCGACCGCGGCGCCTGGCTGCCCGACGACGTGCTGGCCAAGGCCGACCGCGCCTCCATGCTGGTCTCCCTGGAGCTGCGCACGCCCTTCCTGCACCGCGGCCTGGCCGAGCTCGCCGCGGCGGTGCCGGCCCTGTCGCACCAGGCGGATGGCGGCAAGGCGCTGCTCCGCGCCGTGCTCCGCCGCGTCGCCCCCGAGCTGCAGGCGCGGCGCAAGACCGCCTTCCGGGTGCCCCTGGCGGAGTGGCTGCGCGGCCCGCTGCGGCCGATGCTGGCCGCCCAGCTCGAGCACGGGACGATCTTCAGCGAGGGGTGGTTCGACCGCACCGAGGCGGCGCGGCTGGCCACCGAGCACGCCGCCGGCCGCCACGACCACAGCGCGGCGCTCTGGCCGCTGCTCACCCTGGGGGGCTGGCTGGACCAGGCGCTGGCCGGGCGCGACGCCGAGGAGGTGGCCGGTGCGGCGTAGACGGCTGCTCCTGGTGACGCCCGACTACCCGCCGGCGGTGGGGGGCATCCAGCTCCTGCTGCACCGCCTGGCGACCCACCTCGAGCGCTGGGACACCGAGGTGGTCACCCTGGCGCCGCCGCGCCATGACGGCTCTCACGACGCCGTGCCCCACCCCGGCGCCCCGGGCCCGCGGATTCGGCGCGTCGGCCGGCCCGGCGCCGGTGGCCAGCGGGCGGCCGTGGCCAGGCTCAACGCGGCGGCGCTGCGCCGCGGCCTGGCCTGGCGGCCGGACATCGTGCTCAACGGCCACATCGCCACCGCTCCCGCGGCACTCGCCCTGCGCCGCGTGCTGGGGACGCCGTATGTGCAGTACGTCTACGCCGACGAGCTGCCCCACCGCCCCGCGCTGAGCCGCCGCGCCATGGCCGGCGCCGCCACGGTGCTGGCGGTCAGCGGGCCGACCGGCGAGCTGGCGGTGGCGCACGGGGCCGCCCCGGAGAGGCTGGAGGTGGTGCACCCCGGCGTCGACACGCCCGCGCCGCGGCAGGTCTCGCGGGCCGCCGAGCCGCTGGTGGTCACCGTCTCCCGCCTGCGCGACCTCTACAAGGGGCACGACGTGCTGCTCCGCGCCGCGCCGCTGGTCGCCGCCCGGGTGCCGGGGGCGCGCTGGGTGCTGGTCGGCGACGGCCCGCTGCGCCCGCACTACGAGGCGTCGGCGCGGGCTGCCGGGCTGGACGGCCGGGTGCTCTTCACCGGCGCGGTCTCCACCGAGGAGCGCGAGGCCTGGCTGGACCGGGCGCACGTCTTCGCCATGCCCAGCCGGCGCTCCGGGCACGGCGGGGGAGAGGGGTTCGGCATCGTCTACCTGGAGGCGTCGGCGCACGGCGTCCCAGTGGTGGCCGGCGACGACGGCGGGGCGCGCGACGCCGTCGAGGACGGGGCCACCGGGCTGCTCGTCGACGCCACCGACCCCGTCGCCGTGGCCGAGGCGGTGGCCTCGCTGCTGCTCGACCCGGCGCGCGCCGAGGCGATGGGCCGGCGCGGCGCCGAGCGGGCGGCCGCGCTGAGCTGGCCGGTGATGGCGGCGCGGGTGGGCGAGCTGCTCGACCGTGTCGCCTCGACGTCGGCGGCTCCGGAGCGGGCGGCGCGATGAGCGACCGCACCCTCGACCTCTCCGCGCCGCGCCACGCCGCAGCGGCGGCTGATTCCGCCCGAGCGGTGCGCCGCGTGCTCTATGTCAGCCACACCGCGCGGGTCAGTGGCGCCGAGCGCTCGCTGCTCGACCTGGCCGGGGCGCTCCCGCCGCACGTCGAGCCGGTGATCGCCACTCCCCAGGGTGACCTCGCCGACAGGGCGCGGCAGCGGGGGATCGCCACCATATCCATCCCCGCTGTCGACGCCGGCCTGCGCGCCCGCCCGCTGCATGCCGCGCGCGCCGCCGCCGCCATCGCCCTGGGCGCCGTCGCCGTGGCCGGGGCCGCGCGCCGCACCGGCGCCGACGTGGTCCACGCCAACTCGGTGCGCTCCGGGCTGGTGGCGGTGCTGGCCGCCCGACTCGGCGCGCCGCGCCCGGTGGTGCACCTGCGCGACTGCCTGCCCGCCACGCCGCTCACCGCGCGCATCCGCCGCGCCGTCGACCGCAACGCCGCCGCAGTTGTGGCCAACTCTGGCCACACCGCCGAGGTCTGGGGCGGCAACCGCCACCTCGACGTGGTGCCCAGCCCGGTCGACCTGCGCCGCTTCGATCCCGCCCTGGTCGACGCGGCGGCGACGCGTGCAGCGCTCGGCTTCACCGCCGGCGACGGCCCGCTGCTCGGCGTGGTCGGCCAGATCACGCCGTGGAAGGGGCAGGACGACGCTATCCGCATCTGCGCACTGCTGCGCCGGCGCCATCCGGGGGTGCACCTGCTGGTGATGGGCGGCGTCGAGTTCGACGCGCCCGGCACCAGCAACGACAACCGCGCCTTCGCCACCTCGCTGCCGGAGCTGGCCCGTTCTCTCGGCGTCGCCGACCGGGTGCGGCTGCTCGGGCGGCGTGAGGACGTGCCCGCACTGGTCGCCGCCCTCGACGTGCTGCTGGTGCCGTCCTGGGAGGAGCCGCTGGGCCGCACCGTGCTGGAGGGCATGGCCATGGGACGCCCCGTGGTGGCCACCAGCCGGGGTGGCCCCCGGGAGCTGGTCGAGCACGGCCGCACCGGCTGGCTTGCCCCGCCGCGCGCACCGGAGCAGTGGGCGAGCGTGGTCGAGGAGGCGCTGCGGGGTGACGCGCCGGCGCGCGTCGGCGCCGCGGCGATGGCGGCGGTGCGCGCCTTCGGCCTCGACCGCCACGTCGCCGGAGTTTGTGCCGTCTACGACCGCATCACGGAGCCCCGCTGAGATGGCGGTGGCCGTCGCCCGCAGCGTCGCGGCCGGTGCGCCGCCGGTGGCCATCGCCCACGACTACCTCACCCAGCGCGGCGGCGCCGAGCGCGTCGTCCTCGCCCTGCTGCGCGCCTTCCCCGGCGCGCCGCTGCACACCTCGCTCTACGACCCGCGCGGCACCTTCCCCGAGTTCGGCGCGGTGCCGGTGCAGACCATGGCGCTCAACCGCGTCGCGCCGCTGCGCCGCCGCCATCGCCTCGCCCTGCCGGCGCTGGCGCCGTCCTTCTCGCGCCACGTGGTCGACGCCGAGGTGGTGGTGTGCAGCAGCAGCGGCTGGGCTCACGGGGTGCGCGCCACCGGCCGCAAGCTGGTCTACTGCCATGCACCGGCACGCTGGCTCTACCAGCGCGACCGCTACCTGCGTTCCGCATCGTTGCCGGCGCGCGCCGCCGCGCATGCGATGCGCGCCGGTCTGCTGCACTGGGATCGCCGCGCCGCCCAGAGCGCCGACATGTACGTCACCCAGTCGCGCGCGGTGCGCGATGCCATCCGCGACGCCTACGACGTCGACGCCACCGTGGTGCCGGCACCGCACGCCGTGGATGTGCAGGCACCACGGCGGGCCGTCGCCGGCATCGAGCCGGGATACACGCTCTGCGTCGCCCGGCTGCTGCCCTACAAGAACGTCGACGCCATCATCGGCGCCTTCGCCGGGCGCATGGGCAGCATGGCTGGCGAGCGCCTGGTGGTGGTCGGCGCCGGGCCCGACGCCGCGCGGCTGCGCGCGCTCGCCTCAGCCAACGTGCGCCTGCTCGGCACCGTCAGCGACGAGGAGCTGCGCTGGCTCTACGCCAACTGCAGCGCCGTGGTCGCCGCGTCCTACGAGGACTACGGCATCACCCCGCTGGAGGCCGCCGCCTTCGGCAGGCCCGTCGCCGTGCTCCGCTTCGGCGGCTTCCTCGACACCGTCGTCGAGGGCACCACCGGCGTCTTCTTCGACAGTCCCGACAGCGCCGCCATCGCCGCCGCTCTGCGCGACCTGCACTGCACCCGCTGGGACCACCGGGCCATCACCGCCCACGCGGCGGGCTACAGCGTCGACGCCTTCGCCGGGCGGATGCGCGAGCTGGTGCTGCGGCTCAGCGGCGCCCGCCGGCCGTCTCGCTGAGCGGCTGCCACGAGGCGACGTCGCCCTCCTGGGGCGCGGCCTCGGCGTCACTGCCATTCCTGACCGGAACGTAGGCGTAGTAGTAGGTGTACTGGTAGGCGGCCATGTCGCGGTCGCGGGTCTTGTTGAGGACCACGCCGATGAGGTTGGCGCCGACGCTGCGCAGCCGCTCCACCGCCTGGCGCGCGTCGCGGGCATTGGTGCGCCCGGCGTCGATCACCAGCACCGTCGCCGACGCCGTGGCCGCCAGGGTCAGCGAGTCGGTGACCAGCCCGATCGGCGGCGAGTCGATCACCGTCATCTCGAACTGCTGCTCCAGCGCGCGCAGCACCGGCACGGTGTGGCGCGAGGCGATCAGCTCGGAGGGATTGGGCGGCGGCGTGCCGGACGAGAGCAGCCACAGGTTCACGTGGTCGGTGCGGTACTGGTTGTCCAGCTCGGGCACGCCGCGGCGGCCGCTGAGCAGCAGCAGGTCGGAGAACCCCGCCGCCGGCATGCGGTGGAAGAGGGTGTGCTGGGCGGGGCGCCGCATGTCGGCGTCGACCAGCAGCGTCCGCTGCCCCGCCGCGGCGATGACCCCGGCCAGGTTGGCGGCGGTGCGCGTCTTGCCCTCGCCGACGCGCGCCGAGGTGACCAGCACGCTGGTGAGGGGATGGTCGACCGAGCTGAAGAGCAGGTTGGTGCGCAGCCGGCGGTACGCCTCCGAAGCCATCTCCACCGCCTTGCGCTGGCGGCGCCGGCGCGAGTTGGGGTTGTACCTCGGCACCACGCCGAGGGTGGTGAGACCCAGCTTGAGCCGCACGTCGGCCTCGGTGCGCAGCCCCTGGTCGAGATAGGTGAGCAACACCGTCAGGCCCAGGCCGAGCAGCAGGCCGCCGAAGGCGCCCAGCGAGATGGCCAGCACCCGGTTGGGCGAGACCGGCGTGGGATTCGCCGCCGCCGGGGTGATGATGCGCACCGTCTCGAAGTTCTGCGCCTGGTCGGCGATGAAGGTGTTGTACTGGTTGGTGACGTCGACCAGCAGGCTGCGGTCGGAGGTGAGCTGGCGCTGCAGCGAGGCGGTGTCCTGGCCGGCGGCGCGCGCCGCGTCGACCTGCTCCTGGTCGCGCTGCACCTGGGTCTGCAGGTCGCCGACCAGGTTCTGCAGCGCGCCGCCGGAGGCCTGGGCGTCCTTCCAGTTCTGGTCGCCCACGTCAGAAACAAAGTCCTTCATGAGCAGGTTGGCGATCTGCGCGGCGCGGTTGGGGTCGCCGTCGGTGACGGTGATGTCGACCAGGGTGGTGTCGTGGTTCGGCACCGCGCTGACCTCGCCGCCGAGGTCGACGCTGGGCGGCAGGTGCAGCTCGGAGGCCACCTTGGCGAGCTCGGGTGGCTGGGTGACCAGGGCGGCCACGGTGTCGATGATCTGGGCCGGCTGCAGGGCCAGGTTGGAGGCCAGTGGCCGCGACGGCGCGATCACCTCCAGGGTGCCCTGGGAGCGGTAGGTGGGATGGACCGCGCGTGCCACCAGGTAGCCGGCGGCGGCGCCGATGCCGATCAAAACAGCGAGCACCACCGCGCCGCGGCGGATGATGGCACCGATCTGTTGCGGGTCCACGGGCTGCGTCTCGAAAGGGCGGGCGCTGGCGAGGGTCCGCGACGCGCCCCCCTGTCCCTTGGTTGCGGCAGCGCGCGGCATGGAAACGGTTTGTCCCAGCCATACAACGTCGGCGCGGGCCGGAATACTGCGGTGGCGCCTGGGAGGTGACCGCAGCGCCGAAGGGTGCTACATTTCTGCGCGCGGGACCAATCGGACGTGCGGTGCCGCACGAGGAACGGGAGGGACACCACGTCATGCCGGTGAAGCGACCTGTACGGTCGCGCCTGCTCGCTGTGGCGGCGGCGGCGGCGATGGCGGCGGGAATGGCAACCACGGTCACGGCGCTGGCCTATCCCGGCCTCGGCGACACGGTGACCTTCAGCGTCGGCTGCACCAACGCCACGCCCGGGCAGACCTGCTCGGTGAGCGTCTGCGTCACCTCGTCGAGCGGGCAGCCGGTGAGCAACGACCAGGTCAGCTTCGACTCCTCGGCGCAGAACCAGGGCAGGATCACGCCGAACACGACCAAAACCGGCGGCGACGGCTGCGTCGCGGGCGCCCAGTTCAAGGCCGGGCAGCAGTGCGGCACGGTGACGCTCACTGCCGCCGTCAGCGACGCCAGCGCCCAGACCCAGGTCGACGTGCAGTGCCAGCAGGGACACGGCCACGGCGCCAACGGGCAGGTGGCCGGGGCGCAGACCGGCCCGTCAGACGGCAGCGGCGGCGGCGCGGCGGCGGGCGCAAGCACCGGCGAGAGCGGCGGCGGCAACCCGCCGGCCACCGGCGGCGCGGGGTCGTCATCGCGGGGGACGGGCATCGCCTCCCTGACCCCGCTGGCCATCGCCATCCCTCTGAGTGGCGTCCTGCTCGCGCTGCTCGTCCTCACGGTGCTGCTGCGCCGCCGCCGTCCGCAGTTGCGGCCCCGCGGCGGTGGCTCCCCCGAGGATCCCGACGAGGTGGTCCCCGGCGTGCTCGTCGGTGCCGCACCGCGCGCGGGACGGCGGCGCCGCCTGGCCCGGCTGGGCGTCACCCGCGTGCTCGACCTGCGATCCGAGGCGGCGGGCGGCAGCCAGTGGCCGAGCCAGGTCCAGGTCGAGCGCTTCCCCGTCGCCGACGGCACCGCACCGGCCGTGGCCGACCTCGACGCCCTGGCGGCCCGCATCGAGGCCTGGGTGCGCGACGGCGAGACGGTGCTGGTCCACTGCAGCGGCGGCATCGGCCGCGCCGCCACCGTGGCGGTGGCTCTGCTGATGCGCCGCGGCTACACCATGGGCGAGGCCTACCGGCTGCTCCGCGAGCGGCGTCCCCGGGTGGCCCCCGGCGACGCGCAGCTGGCCGTGCTCAGGCGCTACGCGCAGGCACTGGCCGGCGGCGGCGAGGAGGGGGAGGCGCAGCCGCGTCCGGCGGCGTAGCCGGCACGGTTTCCGCCACCACCGCGCCGGGCCTCGCGAGTTGCTGCTGCTTCTGGCCTGAACTCCGCGACGTTCGTGCCGGCTTCGGCCGCATCACCGGGCGTCCCACGCCGGCGTAGGTGAAGCCCAGCTCGACCAGCGCCGCAGCGTCGAGCAGGTTCCGCCCGTCGACGACGACCCTCCGGCGCACCAGCCCGGCGACGCGCTCCCAGTCGAGCCGCGCATACTCCGGCCACTCGGTCACCAGCAGCACCGCGTCGGCGCCGCGCACGCAGGCGTAGGGATCGGCGACCAGCAGGGTGGTCGAGGGCAGGCACCGGCTCGCCGTTCCCAGGGCGACGGGATCGGTGACGGTGACCTGGGCACCGAGGTCCTCGAGGTGGCGCACGATGTCGATCGACACCGCCTGGCGCATGTCGTCCGTGCCCGGCTTGAAGGCGACGCCGAGGACGGCGATGCGCCGTCCCGCCAGCCGGCCGCCGAGCAGCTCCTGCACGCGGGCCACGAAGCGGCGGCGCTGCAGCGCGTTGACGTCGGCGGCGGCCTTGAGCAGCCAGAAGCTGTGCCCGTGGTAGCCCGCCGTCTCCTCCAGGGCGCGCACGTCCTTGGGGAAGCAGGAGCCGCCGAAACCGAGACCGGCATTGAGGAACGCCCTGCCGATGCGGGGATCGCAGCCGATCCCGTCGGCCACCGCCTGCACGTCCGCGCCGGCCAGCTCGCAGAGGTGGGCGATCTCGTTGATGAAGGAGATCTTCAGCGCCAGGAAGCTGTTGGCGCCGTACTTGATCATCTCCGCGCTGGTGGGGTCGGTGACGATGCGGCGCCCGGGGAGATGGGCGAACAGCGCCACCACCCGCGCGCAGGCGGCCTCGTCGTCACCACCGACGACGATGCGCGCCGGCGCGCGCACGTCCTCCAGCGCGTTGCCCTCGCGGAGGAACTCCGGGCACACCACGATGCGCGGCGACGACGCGCCGAAGCCCAGCATCCGGGGCAGCTCGCGCGTCGTCCCCGGCGGCACGCTGCTCTTGACCACGATCACCGTGCCCGGCGCGGCCACGGCGGCGATCGCCGCGGCAGCGGCGCGCACCTGCGAGAGGTCGGCGTGGCCGTCGGGCAGGGGAGGGGTGCCCACCGCCACCATCGCGATGCCCGCGCCGCGCATCGCCTCGGCGACGTCGTCGCACACGCACAGCGAGCCGCTCTCCACCAGGCGGGCGAGCAGCTCGTCGAGACCCGGCTCGTGGATCGGCGACCGGCCCTCGCGCAGCGCGGCGCGCCGGGCGGCGTCCTGCTCGACCACACGGACCTGGCGGCCGCTCTCGGCGAGCGCCGCGGCGGTGACCAGCCCGACGTAGCCGGCGCCGACCACGCAGACGCGCGAGTCGTCGACCGTCCCGGGGCTGTCGGGAAGGAGAGGCACGTGAGTGTGAACGTGGCGCCCCGCCGCGATCTTGCCGTGCGCCACGGCGGCGGGCGGCGGTAGCCGGGTCGGATTCAGCCACCGCGCACGGGGTCCGCCGCCGCGCCATCCCGGCGCGACGCCATCAGCGCCGACACCAGCTCCAGCACATGCCTCGGCGCCTTCGAGGGCGCGCCTGCGTCGAAGGGCGGCTGGGGATCGTACTCGATGCCCAGCTGGATCGCCTGGGCCACGTCGTCGCCCTGCAGCGCGGCGGCGAGGTGCAGTGCCAGGTCGATCCCCGCCGACACACCGGCGGCGGTGACCACCTTGCCCTGCCGCACCACGCGCTGCTCGGTGGGGCGCGCTCCGTAGCCGGCCAGCTCGTCGTACGCCGCCCAGTGGGTGGTGGCCTCGAGCCCGCTGAGCACACCGGCGGCGCCCAGCAGCAGCGCGCCGGTGCACACCGACGTCGTGTACCGCGAGGTCGCGTGCGCGGCGGCGATCCACTCCACCAGAGCGCCGCCGTCCCGTGCCAGCCTGCGCGCGGCGGGACCGCCGGGCACCAGCAGCAGGTCGGGCGAGCGCACCTCGGCCAGGGTGTGCTCGACGAGCAGCCACAGGCGGCCGCTGTCGGCGTCGACCGGGCCGGCGTGCTCGGCGCAGAGGAGCACCTCGGCGCCCGGCAGGCGGTGCAGCACCTCGTAGGGCCCGATGGCGTCCAGCGCAGTGAAGCCGTTGTACAGGGCGATGGCGATCTGCATGGCGGGCTGATTACTCCGTTACGACGCGCGCCGCGCGAAGTGCTGCCGGTACTGGTCCGGCGTGGTGCCGCAGCGCCGGCGGAAGGCGCGGTGGAACGTCTCCGCGCGGCGCATGCCGACGCGCGCCGCGATGGCGGGGATGCCCAGGTCGCTGGTCTCCAGCAGGCGGCGCGCCGCCTCGATGCGCAAAGCCTCGAGGTGCGCCGCCGGCGTGGTGCCGGTCTCGGCGCGGAAGCGCCGGGCGAAGCTGCGCGGGCTCATCGCGGCGCGCTCGGCGAGCTGCTCGACGGTGAGCGGCTCGGCGAGGTGGTCGGGCAGCCAGCGCTGCAGCGCGGCGATGGTCGCGGTGCGCGCCGGCAGGGCGCGCAGCTGCACGCTGAACTGTGCCTGCCCGCCGGGCCGGCGGGCGAACACCACCAGCCACCCGGCCACGCTGTGCGCCAGCTGCGCACCGCAGTCGTCCTCGACCAACGCCAGGGCGAGGTCGATGCCCGCGGTGACTCCCGCCGAGGTCCACACCGAACCGTCGCGCACGTAGATGCGGTCAGGGATGACATCAACGCGCGGATGCAGCGCCGCCAGCCGGTCGCACGACGCCCAGTGGGTGGTGGCGCTGCGCCCGTCGAGCAGGCCGGCGGCGGCGAGGACGAAGGCGCCGGTGCACACCGATGCCACGCGCCGCGCCGGCGATGCCAGCGCACGCACTCCGCGCACGACGCGCGGGTCGGCGCCGGCCTCCTGGGCGCCCAGCCCGCCGACCACCAGCAGCGTGTCGATCGGCGTGCGGGCGCGGCGCAGCCGCTGCAACGAGGTGTCGGCGGCGACGCTGACGCCGCTCTCGCTGCGCACCGCCTCGCCGCTGGGGCTGGCCACCACCAGCCGGTAGCCCGGCACGGCGCCGAGCAGGGTGGCGCTGCGCAGCACCTCGAGCGGCCCGGCGAGGTCGAGGAGCTGGAAGCGGTCGAAGACCACCAACACGCAGGCGCGCATCATGCGAAGCGCATTGTCGAGCCGCCCGCCGCTGGCAGCAAGGACAAGTCCATGGCAATTCCTGCCAACACGCGCGGGCGGCCGCACCGGCATCGGCAGATGCGATCACGCGCACCGCCAGGCGCGACAATGCCCAGGCGCCACATGACCGACGTCCAGCCCCTCGACTTCCGCCCCCTCTCGCCGCGCTTCTGGCTGGCCCGCCAGGCGGAGATCGCCTGCGTGGCCGTCCCCTGCATCCTGGCCGCGATCGGCGCCCTGGCCGCCGCCCCCGGCCCCGCCACCGCCACCATCCTGGTCGCCGCGCTGCTGGTCTTCGCCTCTGTCTGGTCGGTCGAGCGCGGCCGCTACCGCGCCTGGGGCTACGCCGAGCGCGACGAGGACCTGGTGGTCCGCCGCGGCCTGCTCTTCCGCAACGTCTCGGTCGTCCCCTACGGCCGCATGCAGTTCATCGACGTCGCCGCCGGCCCGGTGGACCGCCTCTTCGGCCTGGCCACGGTGCAGCTGCACACCGCCGCCGCCGCCAGCGACGCGCGCATCCCCGGCCTGCGCCTGGAGGACGCCGAGCGCCTGCGCGACCGCCTGGCCAGCCTGGGCGAGGCCCGAGCCACCGGGCTGTGACCGGTCCACCCGGCCCCGCCTTCGCACCGCCCCCGCTGGCCACCGCGTCGACGCCCGCGCTCCGCGGCGAGTGGCGCCGCCTCCATCCGCTGTCGCCGATCGTCCGCGTCGGCGCCATGGCCGTCGGCGTCGGGGTGATCATCGCCCCCTCCCTGATCTCCAGCTCGCCGCGGCGCCGCAGCGGCAGCCTCACCGGGGTGCTGGTCTACGCCGGCGTTGCCACCCTGATCCTGGTCGCCGGCTGGGCGCGCTGGGCGGTGACCCGCTGGCGCGTCCACGGCGGCCACCTGCAGATCGAGACGGGCCTGCTCCGCCGCGACTCCATCCGCATCCCCCTGGACCGCATCCAGGCCGTCGACGTGGTCGCCCCGCTGATGGCCCGCATCCTGGGACTGGCCGAGGTGCGCGTCGTCTCCGCCGGCCGTGGCGCCGAGCGCGCCCGCCTCGCCTACCTCTCCTCGACCGAGGCACCCGGGGTGCGCGCGGCGCTGCTCGCCCTGGCGCACGGGCTGGAGGCGGAGACGCCGGAGCCGCCCGCCTACCACCTCGCCCGGGTGGAGAACGGCCAGCTCATCGCCGCGCTGTCGATGCGCGCCGAGGTGGCCGTGCCGATCGTGGTGCTGGTCGCCGTGGTGGCGGTGGCGATCAGCCAGCCGCGCCTGGTGGCGATCGCCCCCGCGGCGCTGGTGGCGGCGATCTCCTCGGGCCTCAACGCGCTTCGCGTCTTCAACGACGACTTCAACTTCGTCCTCTCCGAAGCCGGCGACGGCTACCGCCTCGACCGCGGCCTGCTCCAGACCCGCCACGAGACCATCCCCTTCGGCCGCGTCCAGGCGGTCCGCCTGGTGCAGCCGCTGCTCTGGCGGCCGCTCGGCTGGTGCCGCCTGGAGATCGACGTGGCCCGCCAGCACGTGCGCAGCCAGCAGGACCGCGACGCCAACCTGGTGGCCCACATCCTGTTGCCGGTGGCCCGTCTCGACCAGGCCGCCTGGCTGCTCTCCCGGGTCATGCCCGGGGCGCAGATGCTGCCCCCGCCGGGCTCGCAGCCGCCGCGCCGGGCGATGCTGCGGGCGCCGCTGTCCTACCACTTCCTCGCCGCCTGGATCGGCGACACCCACGTCTGCGCCCGCACCGGGCGGATCACCGCCCACACCGTGGTCATCCCGCTCAGCAAGGTGCAGAGCGTGCGGCTGCGCCAGGGTCCGGTGCAGCGCGCCCTGCGGCTGGCCAGCGTCCACGTCGACACCGCGGGACACCGCTGGCAGGCCGCCGCCCACTGCCGCGACGCCGCCGAGGCGGAGGCGATGCTCGAGCGCGTCGCCGTGTCCGCGCGGCAGGCACGGCGGGTGCGCGCGCCGGGGGTCACCTGAGCGAGGAGCTCGGCCTCGCCGTCGCTGCGATCAGGGGAGGGAGTGCTGCCGCCGCCGCTCCTCGCGCAACCGGGCGCGCTGCGGCTCCACGGTGAACTTGGGGTCGTGCGCCGACGCCGTCCCCGCCCGGAACACCGACCAGCGCTCGCACATCGCCCCGGCGAGGATCGAGGCAGCCCCCAGCCCGGCCAGCCCGCGGTGCCGCCTGCCGCCCAGGGCCAGCGCCGCCGCGCCAGCCCCGTTGAGCACCTTGGCCGCCTTGCCGAACGTCCCCGCGGTGCCCCCGTGGTACGGCTCGCCGGCCTCGCCGAGCCGCCGCTCCATGACCTGCACCGCCGCCATCTCACCCGCGACGCCGAGCACCGCCAGGGTCCGCGCCGGCCCGGCGTGCTCCGGCGGGGTGAGCAGGGCCATCGCCGCGCCCGCCGAGGCCACCGAGCTGCCCGCGAAGACGAAGGGCAGCTCGTGCCGCGCCTGGTGCCACACCGGCACCGCGGTGTCGCTGATGAGCACGGCGGTGTAGGTCGCCACCCCCGGTCCCAGCACACCGGCGGTGGTCTCGGCGGCGCGCTGCACCCGGGGGAGGATGCGCAGCACGCGCAGCCCGGCGGCGACGCCGGTGGCCACGCCGGTGCCGGTGAGCAGCCAGGTGCCCACGCTCATCGGCGAGGTCACCTTGAGGACGCGCAGCATGTTGGCGAAGCGCATCGGCACGCCCAGGTCCTTGATCAGCAGCAGCGGGCTGATGCCGAGACCGGCCAGGGCGGTGAAGAGGGCGCGGTCGGCGAGGACGTGGTTGCCGCGCCGGCGGGCTGTGGTGGCCAGCAGGGCCGAGCCTCCGGCGAGGCCGCCGACGAAGAAGTACACGCCGATCTCGGGATGCCACACCGGCGCCTTGATCACCGGCCGGCCGTAGTAGGAGGTCGGGCGCATCTCGGGAACCATCGACACCTCGCCCCGCCCGATGCGGCGCCGCCCCGAGGGCTGCGGCATGCCCGGCGCCTCGGCGCCCGGCGGTGGCCCGGTGGTCTCGGAGGTCATCGCCGCCGGCTCCGGCCCAGCGTGCCGACCACCGCGGCGACCATGGCGAGCGCCGCCGTCGCGGCCGCGGCGTACATGCCGCCGAGGTCGCGGGTGGTCACCACCGGGTCGGGCGGCAGCCCGTAGATCTCGGGCTCGTCGAGCAGCAGGAAGAACGCGCCGAAGCCGCCCACGCCGTCCTCGCGGTCGGCGCCGTAGAGCCGGGCCTGGGTCTCGCCGCGGGCGTGCAGCGTGGCGACGCGCTCGCCGGCGAGACGGAGCAGGTCGTCGATCTGCCCGTACTGGATCGACTTGGTGGGACAGGCGTGGGCGCAGGCAGGCTCCATGTCGTCCTTGAGCCGGTCGTAGCAGAGCGTGCACTTCCAGACGCGGCCGTCCTCCTCGCGCTTGTCGAGGACGCCGAAGGGACAGGCGGGCACGCAGTAGCCACAGCCGTTGCAGACGTCCGGCTGCACCACCACGGTGCCGAACTCGGTGCGCGTCAGCGCCCCGGTGGGGCAGACGTCGAGACAGGCGGCGTGGCTGCAGTGCTTGCACACGTCGCTGGACATCAGCCAGCGGATGCCGCCGTCCGCGGGCGCCTGCGCCCCGGCCATGGGCAGCGGCTTGAGCTGCTCGACGAAGGCCACGTGGCGCCACGAGTTGCAGCCAAGACTGGCCGTATTGTCGTAGGAGTCGCCGGTCCACAGCAGGCCGTCCTCGGGGACCTGGTTCCACTCCTTACAGGCGACCTCGCAGGCCTTGCAGCCGATGCAGATCGAGGTGTCGGTGAAGAAGCCCATGTGCCGCGGCGTGCCGTCGGGGTCGTGGGAGCGGATGTCGAGGTCGTGCGAGACGATGGTCGGCATGGTGGTCATGGCGTGCTGATCCCTGCCTTCTTGCGGTAGTCCTCGACCAGGGCCAGCAGCGCCGGTCCGCGCGGCCGGCGGCCGGGCCGGATGTCGCAGGTCGCCGCCTTGACCTCCTGGATGTGCACGTTGGGATCGAGGGCGAGGTGGAACAGGTCGTTCGCCGAGTCGCCTTTGCTGAGGCCCTTCCAGCCCCAGTGGTAGGGGAGACCGACGGTGTGCACCACCCGACCCTGGACGCGCAGCGGCTTGAGGCGCTCGGTGACCATCACCCGCGCCTCGATGGCGGTGCGGGCGCTGACGATCGTCGCCCAGCCGCGGTGCTGCAGGCCCCGCTCGGCGGCCAGCTCGGGCGACACCTCGCAGAAGAACTCCGGCTGCAGCTCGCTGAGATATCCCAGGAAGCGGCTCATCCCGCCCGCGGTGTGGTGCTCGGTGAGCCGGTACGTGGTCATCACGTAGGGGAAGACCTCGTGCCCGTTGGGATGGTCGAGCCGGTGGTTGAAGGGGTCGAGCGGGTGCTGCACCACCTGCCGCGCCGGGTTGGAGGTGTGCTCCGGGTAGAGCGGGTTGGTGAAGAGGGTCTCGGCGGGCTCGTAGTGGGTGGGGAAGGGGCCGTCCTTGAGCCCGTCGGGGACGAAGACCCAGGCCCGGCCGTCCGACTGCATGATGAAGGGGTCGGTGCCTCGCAGCGCGTTCTCCGCGGTGGCGCCCTCGGGCGGCTGGTAGTCGGGGGGCATGTCCTTCTTGAAGTCGGCCACGTCCTCGCCGGTCCACTCGCCCTTGGCCGCGTCCCACCACACGTAGCGGCGGCGCTCGGACCACGGGTTTCCGCCAGGATCGGCAGAAGCTCGGTTGTAGATGATGCGCCGGTTGGCGGGCCAGGCCCATGCCCACTCCGGGGCCACCCAGCTCTGCTGGCTGCCCGGCTTGCGCCGCGCCGTCTGGTTGATGCCGTCGGCATGGCAGCCGGAGTAGATCCAGCACCCGCACGCGGTGCTGCCGTCCTTCTTCAGCTCGGTGTAGCCGGAGAGCGGCGTGCCGCCGGGGCCGGTGCCGCTGATCTCCTGCAGGATCGCGTCGGCGCTGGGCTCGGCGATGGGACCCTCGACGGGATAGTCCCAGGCGAGGTCGAGGATGGGACGGTCGCGATCCTCCGTGGAGTCGCGCAGCTTCTCGCGGATGATGCGGCCGAGGTGGTAGGTGAACCACAGGTCGCTGCGGCAGTCGCCGGTGGGTTCCACCGCCTTGTGATGCCACTGCAGCAGGCGTTGGGTGTTGGTGAAGGACCCGTCCTTCTCGGTGTGCGCCGCGGCCGGCAGGAAGAACACCTCGGTGGCGCAGGTGCGCGGGTCGATCTCGCCGGTCTCCACCTCGGGCCCGCTGTACCACCACGAGGCCGACTCGATCTCGACGAGGTCGCGCACCACCAGCCAGTCCAGCTTGGCCATGGCCAGCCGGTTGAAGCGGCCGTTGGAGGACCCGACGGCGGGGTTCTCGCCGAACAGGAAGTAGCCCTTGACGGTGCCCTCGAGCATCCCCTTGGTGAAGACGTACGCCGAGTGGTCGCTGGAGATGCGGGGGAGGTGGTCGAAGGCCCAGCCGTTGTCCTCCCTGGCGTTGTCGCCGAAGTAGGCCTTCATTAGGGAGACGAAGTACTCCTCCATGTGGCCCCAGTAGCCGGAGGGTGCCGCGTTCATCTCGACGTACTTCGCCCAGGTGCCGTAGTGCTCGGTGTGCGGCATGGGGATGTAGCCGGGCAGCAGGTTGTAGAGGGTCGGGATGTCGGTGGAGCCCTGGATGCTGGCGTGTCCGCGCAGGGCCAGGATGCCGCCGCCTGGACGGCCGATGTTGCCCAGCAGAGACTGGATGATCGCCGCTGTCCTGATGTACTGCACGCCCACGGTGTGCTGGGTCCAGCCCACCGCGTAGCAGAAGGCGGAGGTGCGCTCGGGGCCGGAGTTGCGGCACAGGGTGTCAGCAACCTGCAGGAACAGGTCGCGCGGGACGCCGCAGACCTCCTCGACGAACTCGGGGGTGTAGCGGGCGAAGTGGCGCTTGAGCAGTTGGAAGACGCAGCGGGGATGCTGCAGGGTGGGGTCTTCCTGCGGCTTGCTGCTCTCCAGGGAGATGCCACCCGAGCCGGTCTGCTCGCCGTAGGCGTGGGAGCCGTCCTCGCGCTGCCCCGCTGCGGAGCGCGGCATCATGCCCTCGTAGGCCCAGGAGGTGACGGTGTAGGCCCCGTTGGTCGGGTTGAAGCCGCTGAAGACGCCGCCGAGATCCTCGGTGTCGCGGAAATCCTCACCGATTATGGTGGCCGCGTTGGTGTAGGTCACCACGTAGTCGCGGAAGAAGCGCTCGTTGTCGAGGATGTACTTGACGATGCCGCCGAGGAAGGCGATGTCGCTGCCGGCGCGGATGGGTACGTGGATGTCGGCCAGCGCGCTGGTGCGGGTGAAGCGCGGGTCGACGTGGATGATCGTCGCGCCCCGCTCCTTGGCCTCCATGACCCACTGGAATCCAACCGGGTGGCACTCGGCCATGTTGGATCCCTCGATGACGATGCAGTCAGCGTGCTGCAGGTCCTGCTGGAAGGTGGTCGCACCGCCCCGCCCGAAGCTCGTCCCCAAACTGGGGACCGTGGAGCTGTGTCATATCCGCGCCTGGTTCTCGATCTGGACGATGCCCAGGCCGGTGAACAGCTTCTTGATCAGGTAGTTCTCTTCGTTGTCCAGCGTGGCGCCGCCGAGCGAGGCGATCCCCAGGGTGCGGTTGTAGATCTTCTCCTCGTCGCCATGGCCCGTTCGCGACTCCCAGCTGGCGGCGCGGGTGGCGATGACCCGGTCGGCGATCATGTCCATGGCGCGGTCGAGGGAGAGCTCCTCCCACTGGGTGGCATGGGGCCGGCGGTACTTGACGCGGTACTCGCGGCCACTGCCGGTGACCAGGCTCTTGGTCGCCGCACCCTTGGGGCAGAGCCGGCCGCGCGAGATCGGGCTGGCCGGGTCGCCCTCCACCTGGATGACCTGCTCGTCCTTGACGTAGACCTTCTGGCCGCAGCCGACGGCGCAGTAGGGGCAGACCGAGTCGACCACGCGGTCGGCGGTGGCGGTGCGGGGGCGCAGCGTGCGGCTGCGCGGGGAGTGGACGGACCGGCCCAGCCCGAGCGGGTCGCCCTCGGTGACCTGGCGGACCAGCGGCCACTGGCGGAGGAGCGCGAAGGGGCCCATGGCCACCCATCGAACCACCCGCGTACCGGGGTGGACAAGGGGCGGCGCGATCGGCGGCCGTCGACGGCTTCCGCGGCCCGGGCGCGGAGGTTCGCCTCGCCGAGGGCGGCGGGGGCGCGGGGGCGCCGGTAAGCGCCAAGCCTGGCACGAACTCCCGGGCGGGTCCGGCGGAGTCTTCCGCCGCCTGTGACGGAACCGTCACCGGTCTCAGTCATCCCCTTCCTGTGCACTGCTTCCCCACAGGGTGTGCACAGCCCGTCGAGGCGCAATCGAAGTCAATCGCCGACTTTGTCCACACTTTGCACAGGCGCAGCGGGGTTCACAGGGCGATGCACCGGTGGACAAGGCTCACGCACGAGGCGCTCGGAACGCGGCGAAGAGGGCGTTAAGGACCAGTTGACAGGCTGCGAAGGAGGGGTCATATAGTTGCCTCCCTCATGGACGACAGCCACGCAGACGTCCGCGCCTCCAAGCCGCCGCAGCCCAAGCTCTGCGCCCGCCGCGGATGCTTCGCACCGGTGAAGAAGCCGACCGCCAAATACTGCAGCGTGCGCTGCTGCTCCGTCGACCCCGAGCGTCTCGAGAAGCTGCGCACCCAGGCGCGGCGCGCCGGCAACCGTCCCGTGCTGCCGATGGCCCGGCAGCTCCAGCTCAGCTTCAACGGCGGCAATCCCGAGGAGCTGCTCAACGTGCTCTGCCAGGGACGCGAGGACGTCCCCGGCGGCATGTCGCGCCTCGCCGTCTGATCCTGCCTGCCCCCGGTGGCCTGGCGAGCTCTCCGCTGGGCCACCTTCTTCTAACCACGCGCTGACGCGCGTCTTCTCGGGGGGCCTCCCCCCACGCCATCAGCCGCCGCTGGAGTACGGCCGGTTGACAGCGTTCCCCCTGTCCCGACGAATCCATCAAGGGGCAGGGGCCTCGGGGGCCGAGGGGCAGGGGGCCAGGGGCATCCCGCTCGGGGGCCGCTCCCGCCGCTGGGTACAATGCGCCGTCATGCCGGACGAGGACGTCGACGACGCCGCCGAGGCCGGGCTACCGCTCGAGAGCCCGGCCGAGCCCACCCTGGAGATCCTCCGCCACAGCGCCGCCCACCTGATGGCCTCCGCCGTGGTCGAGCTATTCCCCGGCGCGGTGTACGACGTCGGCCCGCCGATCAGCGACGGCTTCTTCTACAACTTCCGCCTCCCCGACGGCCGCACCTTCAGCGAGGAGGACCTCGGCCGCATCGAGAAGCGGATGCGGGAGAAGGCCAGGCAACGCATCCCCTTCATCCGCGAGGTGATGCCGCGCGAGGAGGCGCGCGCGATGTTCGGCGCCATGGGGCAGGAGTTCAAGGTCGACATCATCGACCGCATCCCGCCCCAGGCGGATTCGGTAGGCATCTATCGGACCGGCGAGTTCGTCGACCTCTGCCGCGGCCCCCACGTCCCCGACACCGGCTGGCTCAAGGCGGTCAAGCTGCTGCGCGTCGCCGGCGTGTACTGGCGCGGCGACGAGCGCAACGAGCAGCTGCAGCGCGTCTACGGCACGGCGTGGTTCTCGCAGGAGGAGCTCGACGCCTACCTGGAGCGCCTCGCGGAGGCCGAGCGCCGCGACCACCGCCGCCTCGGCCGCGAGCTCGACCTCTTCAGCGTCAGCGAGGAGCTGGGCGGAGGCCTGGTGCTCTGGCATCCCAACGGCGGCCTGGTGCGCGGCATCGTCGAGGACCACTGGCGCGAGGCGCATCGCCGGGGCGGCTACGACCTCGTCTACTCGCCGCACATCGCGCTGCGCACGCTGTGGGAGACCAGCGGGCACGTCGACTTCTACGCCGAGAACATGTACGCGCCGATGGTCATCGACGACCGGCCGTTCCAGCTCAAGCCGATGAACTGCCCCTTCCACATCCTCATCTACAAGGGGCACACCCGCTCGTACCGCGACCTGCCGCTGCGCTACAGCGAACTCGGCACGGTGTATCGCTACGAGCGCAGCGGCGTGCTGCACGGGCTGCTGCGCGTGCGCGGCTTCACCCAGGACGACGCGCACATCTTCTGCCGGCCCGACCAGATCGAGGAGGAGATCGGCCGCGTCGTCGACTTCTCGGTGGAGATGTTCCGCACCTTCGGCTTCGAGGACCTCCGTCTCTACGTCTCGACCAAGCCGGAGAAGTCCGTGGGCAGCGAGGACCAGTGGCGCAGCGCCGAGGCGGCGCTGGAGAACCAGCTGCGCATCCGCGGCCTCGACTACCGGATCAACCCCGGCGACGGCGCCTTCTACGGGCCGAAGATCGACGTCGGCCTGCTCGACGCGCTGGGACGCGAGTGGCAGTGCGCCACCATCCAGTTCGACTTCAACGAGCCGGAGCGCTTCGGGCTGGAGTTCGTCGCCGAGGACGGCTCGCGGCAGCGCCCGGTGATGGTGCACCGCGCCCTCCTGGGCAGCATCGAGCGCTTCTTCGGCATCCTCGTCGAGCACTACGCCGGCGACTTCCCGCTCTGGCTCTGCCCGGTGCAGCTGGAGGTGGTGCCGGTGCAGGACAACGTCCCCGAGGTGATGGAGTACGCCCGCGGCATCGCCGAGCGGGCGCGGGCCGCCGGGCTGCGCGCCCAGGTGAACGACAAGCCCGGCGAGCGCATGCAGAAGCGCATCCGCGAGGCGGAGATGCGGCGCGTGCCCTACGTGGTCGTGGTGGGGGCCAAGGACGTGGAGCGGGGGGACGACGTCGTGCGGGTGCGCGACACGCGGCTGCCCGCCGAGGAGGCGACCCGCGAGGTGCCGGTCGCGGCGCTGGTCGAGATCCTGGCCGCCGAGGCCTCCCGGCGCGGGCCGGAGGCCGTCCCCCCGACCCGGGCGGCGCCTCAACCCGCAACCGTGCGATAGCCGAACCACACCGGCGCGGCAGGTCCGCCGCACAGGCGGGCGGGCAACCGGGAAAGTGTGGCCGCGGGCCGGAGGTGGTATATTCCGCCCTCGGACTGCCCCCCTCGGGGGGCCGCAAAGATGCCGGTCCCGGTGCCGGCACACCTCCCGGGCTCGCCTTGGAGGTCCAGAAACCGTCCACTGGATAGCGGTCGCTGTCCAGTTTTTTTCATTTCTGGAGGAGGCTTCGACAAATCGCTTTCCGTGAGCTCCGCATCAACGAGCAGATCCGCATCCCGCACGTGCGGCTCTTCGACGACACCACGAACGAGGCATTCGGCATCGTTCCGATCGAGAAGGCCCGGCAGATCGCCCAGGAGCGGGAGCTGGACCTGGTCGAGGTAGCGCCGCAGGCACAGCCACCCGTCTGCCGCCTGATGGACTACGGCCGGTTCAAGTTCGAAGCGCTGAAGCGCGAGAAGGAGAGCCGCCGTGAGCACAACGTGGTCCGCCTCAAGGAGATGAAGCTCCGGCCGAAGATCTCGGAACACGACTTCCAGACCAAGTTCGGCTACGTGCGTCACTTCCTGCAGGAGGGGGACAAGGTCAAGCTGACGATCATGTTCCGGGGCCGCGAGATGGTCCACCAGGAATACGGCCGTCGCCTCCTCGACCGCATGGCCAACGAGCTCAAGGAGATCGCCACCATCGAGCGCAACCCTCTGGTCGAGGGTCGCAACATGATCATGATCCTGAGCCCGCTCGGCAAGAAGCAGCCGCGCGGACCGCAGGCCGCAGGACAGCCGGCGGAAGCAGCCCCAGCAGCCGCCCAGGCGCCAACCGGGAGCACCTCAACCGATGCCCAAGATCAGAACCCATAAAGGGACGCAGAAGCGTTTCCGGCGCACCGCCACCGGCAAGGTGATGCGCCGCCACGCCCAGATGTCCCACATGCTCGAGAAGAAGAGCCAGAAGCGCAAGCGGCTTTACGGCATGCAGCACCCCGTCGCACCGCAGGACGTGCGCGAGGTGCTCCGCGTCGCCCCCTACCTGTAGGCTCGAGGAGAAAGACCGATGGCACGTGTCAAGCGAGGCGTCACCGCCCGCGCCCGCCACAAGAAGGTCCTCGAGCTGGCCGAGGGGTTCAGCGGAACCCACCGCCGCCTGTTCAAGCCCGCCAACGAGGCGGTCATGCACTCGCTGGCGTACGCGTACCGCGATCGCAAGCAGCGCAAGGGCGACATGCGGTCGCTGTGGATCGCGCGCATCAACGCCGCGGCGCGGCAGAACGGGCTCGCCTACAACCAGTTCATGCACGGCCTCAAGGCTGCGGGTGTCGACATCAACCGCAAGATGCTGGCCGAGGTGGCCGTCCACGACGCCGCCGCCTTCACCAGCCTGGTCGAGCTGGCGCGCGGGGCTCTTCCGACCGCGTGAGCTCCGGCAGCGTGGCCGGCGACAGCACAGCCACAGGCGCCCACGAGGCGGCCGCGAGCGCGCTGCAGGAGATCCTCGCCGCCGCCGACCTGGCCGCGCTCGACGACATCCGCAACCGCTACCTGGGGCGCAAGGACGGCCTGCTCACCGTGCACCGCCGCAACCTCGGCAAGATCGCCGATCCCGAGGCCAAGCGGCAGATGGGCCAGACCGTCAACGCCCTGTTCGAGCGCGTCGAGGAGGCGCTGGAGGAGCGCCGCGCCGCCCTGGAGCGTGCCGTCGACGAGGCGGCGCTGCGCGCCGAGGCGCTCGACCTCACCGTGCCCCCGCCGCGCCTGCAGCGCGGCTCGCTGCATCCCACCACGCGCGCCGCGCGTGAGATCCGCCGCATCTTCGGCCATCTCGGCTACACCGCGGTGAGCGGACCGGAGATCGAGTACGACCGCTACAACTTCGAGCTGGTCAACCAGCCGGAGGGCCATCCTGCGCGCGACCTGCAGGACACCTTCTACATCGACGACGCGCGCCTGCTGCGCACCCACACGTCGCCGGTGCAGATTCGCGCCATGGTGGCCTTGGGCGCGCCGCTGAAGGTCATCGTGCCCGGCAAGACCTTCCGGCGCGACAGCGATCCCACCCACTCGCCGATGTTCCACCAAGTGGAGGGCCTCTGCGTCGACGAGGACATCTCGCTGGCCGACCTCAAGGGCACGCTGGAGTTCTTCGCGCGGTCGATGTTCGGCCCTTCGCGCGCGGTGCGCCTGCGGCCGCACCACTTCCCCTTCACCGAGCCCTCGGTGGAGCTCGACGTCTCCTGCATGGTCTGCGGCGGCGACGGCTGCCACACCTGCAAGCACAGCGGTTGGATCGAGATCCTCGGTGCCGGCATGGTGCATCCCGACGTGCTGCGCAACGGCGGCGTCGACCCCGAGCGCTTCAGCGGCTTTGCGTTCGGCATGGGCATCGAGCGCATCGCCCAGCTCGCCTACGGCATCGACGACGTGCGCCTGCTCTACGAGAACGACGTCCGCTTCACCCGGCAGATGTAGATGAAGACGTCCCTGCAGTGGATGCGCGACTACGCCACGCTCGACGCCCCGCTCGACGTGCTCGCCCAGGCGCTGGTCGACACCGGCACCGAGGTCAACGAGGTGCACCGCGCCGGCGAGGGAACCGTGGTGGCGCGCATCGTGCAGCTGGAGAAGGTTCCCGAGTCGACCAAGGGCGTGCAGTTCGCCGACATCGAGGTGGGCGACGGGGAGGTCATCCGCGTGCTCACCGGCGCGGCCAACCTGCACGTCGGCGACCTGGTGCCATACGCCGCTCCGGGCGTGCTTTTGCCGGGGTGGGACAGGCCCCTCGAAGTTCGTGCCATGTTCGGCGGCAAGTACCACTCCCCGGGGATGCTCTGCAGCGCGGCGGAGCTGGGCGCGGGCGAGGACGCCGAGGGCATCCTCATCCTCGAGCACGGCACGCCGGGCCAGCCGGTGCACGAGGTGCTCGACCTCGACGCCGTGCTGGACATCGAGGTCACGCCCAACCGTCCCGACTGCCTGTGCCACGTCGGCATCGCCCGCGAGCTGGCCGCGGCGCTGGGCGAGTCGCTGCGCGAGCCCGCCGCGGAGGTGCCTCAGGCGCTCACCTCGGTGACCTCGGTGGAGGGCCGCGCCTCGGTGCGCATCGACGACCCGCAGGGCTGCCCGCGCTTCATGGTGCGGGTGATCGAGGACGTGGTGGTCGGCGAGTCGCCCGGGTGGATGCAGCGCCGCCTGCGCGCCATCGGCCTGCGACCGATCAACAACGTCGTCGACGTCACCAACTACGTCGCCGCCGAGCTGGGCCAGCCGCTGCACGCCTTCGACTACGAGCGCTTCCTGGCAGAAACTCCCGGTGCCGCGAGCACCGCACAGGTGGTGGTGCGCCGGGCGCGCGCGGGCGAGACTGTGCTGGGCCTCGACGGTGTGGAGCGCACCCTCGGCGACGCCGACATGGTGGTCTGCGCCGGCGATCGCGTTGCCTCGATCGCCGGAGTGATGGGCGGTCAGCCCACCGCCGTGGACGGCAGGACGCGCACCGTGCTGCTCGAAGCCGCCTCGTGGGACGGACCGACCATCCGGGCCACCTCGCGCCGCCTGGCGCTGCGCACCGACGCGTCGGGCCGCTACGAGAAGGGCCTCAGCGACACCCTGCCGCCGCTGGCCCTGGAGCGCGCCGCCGCGCTGATCGCCGAGCTCGGCAACGGCCGGGTGCTGCGCGACGTCATCGACGAGCATCCCCGCCCGCTGCCGGCGATCCCCGCCATCGAGGTGCCCGACGGCTTCCTGGAGCGCGTGCTGGGCATGCCGGTCGACGCCTCGGAGGCGGCCACCGCGCTGGCCCGGCTCGGCTTCGCCGTCGAGCAGGAGGGCGGCGCCATGCGGGTGACCCCGCCGCACTTCCGCCGCGACGTGACCATCGCCGTCGACGTCGCCGAGGAGGTGGGCCGCTCGCTGGGCTACGCCCGCGTGCCCGCGACACTGCCGGGACGGCGCAGCCCGATCCGCGCCCTGGCTCCCGCGACCCCGCTGGAGGACCGCGTCCGCGACGTGTGCATCGGCGCCGGCTACGACGAGGCGATCACCTTCGCCTTCCAGTCGCCGGCGCTCGCCAGGCGCATCACCGGGGTGGGGGAGGAGCGCACCCCGGTCCGGGTCCGCAACCCGCTGAGCGAGGACGGCAGCGTGATGCGCGTCAGCCTGCTCCCCGGGTTGCTGCAGGCTCTGGCAGCAAACCTGCACCGCGGCGTCAGCGACGTGTCGCTCTTCGAGATCGGCCGCGCCTTCTGGGAGGGCGAGCGCCTGGTGCCGCCGCTGGGCACCACGCCCGACGGCAAGGACGCGGCGCTGCCGCCGCTGCCCGCCGAGCCGCTGTTGCTGTCACTGGTGTCACAGACCGGTGACACCGGTGCGGACATGGCGGCGGAGCGGCTCACCCACATCCGCTCGGTGGTAGCGTGGCTCGGCCATGAACTGGCGGGTGTCTCTCTTGCGGTGGAACCGATGACCCTCACCGGTCTGCGCCCCGGCCGCGCCGGCCGCCTGCGCATCGACGGTCGCGACGTCGGCGTGGTCGGCGAGCTCGACGGCACGCTGCTCGAGGAGTTCGAGCTGCGCGGCCGGGTCGCCGTCGCCGAGCTGCGCCTCGACGCCGTCGCCCCCGAGGTGCCGCGCGTGCCGCGCTACCGCACCCCGCCGCGCATGCCCGCGGTGATCCAGGACCTCGCCGTCGTGGTGTCCTCCGACCAGCGCGCCGACGCGGCGCTCGCCGCCATCCGCGAAGCCGGCTCGCCGCTGCTGGAAAGCGTCGAGCTCTACGACGAGTACCGCGGCCAGCGCCTCGGCGAGGACCGCAAGAGCTGGACCTTCCGCATGACCTATCGCGCCGCCGACCGGACCCTCACCGGCGCCGAGGCGCAGCAGTGTCACGACGCCATCGCCCTCGCGCTGCGCGTGCGCGTCGGCGCGGAGGTGCGCAGGTGAGTTCCCTCTACTTCGATCTCCTCGCGGTCGGCCTCCTGCTCATCAACCTCGCGCTGGGCTGGCGCTTCGGCATCGTCGGCCGGGCCATCGCCCTGGGCGGCCTCTACGGCGGCGTGGCCGCGGCCACCGCGCTGGGAAACGGCCTGCTCCGCTTCTTCGGCGGGGGAGGGGCGGCCAACGACCTCTACAGCGGCGCCTGGACCTTCATCGGCATCACCTTCGGTGTGGTCTTCATGGTGGAGATCCTCGGTGCGCTGTACCGCGACCGCGTCGAGAAGGTGATCTCGTTGATGTTCGACCGCACCACCGGGCTGATCGGCGGACTGGTGGTGGGCCTCCTCGAGGTTGGAGTGATCATCATGGTCGCCTTCGCCGTCAGCGACGCGCTGCCCGCCAATTCGCTGGAGCAGATCCCCGGCGGCCACGGCGATAGCGCCAAAGCTGTCCGCAACTCGGCAATCGCCTCGCACATCGCCGGCCTCAACCCGGCGATGCAGACCTTCTTCGGCCCTGCGCTGCCCACCAGCCTGAGCGGCCACCTCGCCGACACCACGGCGGTGGCCACGCCCACGCCGGGGAAGTGAGCTGAGGGCCGTGGTGGCCCGGTCGGCGGCCGCGCCCGAGCAGGGCCCCCTGGGGCGCTCGTTCTTCGCCCGTCCCACCCTGTCGGTGGCCCGCGACCTGCTCGGCTGCCGGCTGGTGGTCGACCCCGGAACGCCGTCCGAGGTGGTGGCGACGCTGGTCGAGGTCGAGGCCTACCTCGGTCTCGAGGACCCCGCCTCGCACGCCTATCGCGGACCGACGCCGCGCGCCGGGATCATGTTCGGCCCGCCCGGCCACCTCTACGTGTACCTCTCCTACGGCGTGCACCACTGCGCCAACCTGGTCACCGAGGTGGACGGCGTCGCCGGCGCCGTGCTGCTGCGCGCCGCGCAGGTCGAGAGCGGCCACGCCGTCGTCCACCGCCGCCGCGCCGCGCCCGTGTCGCGCCGCGCCCCACTGGCCGCCGCCGCCGCGCGCGTCATCCCACCCCACGAGCTGCTCCGCGGCCCGGGCAACCTCTGCCGCGGCCTGGGCATCGACCTCGGCGACAACGGCACCGACGTCTGCTCGACCGCCTCCCGTGTCGAGCTGTGGCCGGGCGATTCCCGCCGCCCGCCCATCGTGCGCGGCGCCCGCGTGGGCATCACCCGCGCCGCCGACCGCCCCCTCCGCTTCGCAGTGCGCGGTCACCCCGCTGTGTCGCGTCCCCCCGTGGTGGGAGGGTGAAGGTTAGTGGGTCGGAAGGGGAAAGGTTCGCGGGTCGGAACTGAAGGCC
The DNA here is from genome assembly GCA_964499205.1 of uncultured Actinomycetes bacterium. Taxonomy (GTDB): domain Bacteria; phylum Chloroflexota; class Dormibacteria; order Aeolococcales; family Aeolococcaceae; genus DASRDZ01. The sequence goes on from CAZCJX010000011.1 coordinate 37,864, forward strand.
CGTGGTCCGAAGCAGGTCCCCGGTCGGAGGGTGCAGGTCCGTGGGTCGAAAGCTGAATGTCCGTGGGTCGGAAGGGGGAAGGTCCGTGGTTGAAAAGCCAAGGTCCGCCAAACTGAAACGCCACGCCGAGGCCCCTCGAAGGAAGGCGATCCCCTAAGGCAGCGCGGCCTCGGCCGCGCCCGGCGCGTCACCGCCCTCCGCGGGCACGCGCCGAGCGGGGGGTTGAAGCGTAGCCGGCTCCGCCGGCGCAGCGAGAAGGGGGGCGCGACGCCCCCCTTGCGGAAAAACTCCGCGACGCCCCCCTTGACGAAAGAAAGAGGCCCGGAGATCTGTCCGGGCCTCGATGCCGATTCGTTCTGTCGGCGCCCGGTTGGAGAAACCGGGCTCGAGTGCGTCCGTATACGGTGGACGCTACCGAGGCTGCCCGAATCACTACCGAGCGGGGTGCACGTCTGCTGACGCCGCGTGCTGTCGAGGTCGCGGAGCGATGCCTTGCGGCGTGTGGAGCCTTCCGCTCCTCTCACGCGACCGGCACTGCGGCGCGACGTCCCCGCCCGGGCGACCCGGGCGTCAACCCTCGGCTCGACCGCGCCTCAAGAGTTGCCAAACGGTACGCATTCCGAGAAACAACCTCCGATTGCGAAACCGGGTCCGTCACCCCGAAGCATACCCCGAGAACTGGCTGCGTCAACACTCCCTGCGGGCGACTCGTCACAGCCCCGGCCGGATCGCCGCAACGCCGTAGACTAGCTGCGCGAAGAGCAGTAGAATTCCTGAACATGTGTTCGGCGTGCGCGCCCGCCAGGGCCGCCCGCCGCTGGAGGCCCCTCATGTCCGGTCACAGCAAGTGGGCTGGGATCAAGCACAAGAAGGCGATCGTCGACGCCAAGCGCGGCCAGGTGTTCACCAAGGTGGCGGCCGAGCTGACCGTCGCCGCGCGTGAAGGCGGCGCCGATCCCACCGGCAACTTCCGGCTGCGGCTGGCCATCCAGAAGGCGCGCGACGTCAACATGCCCGCCGACAACATCGAGCGGGCCATCCAGCGCGGCGTCGGCGGCAAGGACGGCGCCCAGCTGGAGGACATCCGCTACGAGGGCTACGGCCCGCACGGCGTGGCGGTGATGGTCGACGTGCTCACCGACAACCGCAATCGCACCGTCGCCGCGCTGCGCAACCTCTTCACCCGCTCCGGCGGCTCGCTGGGGGAGACCAACAGCGTCGGCTGGATGTTCAGCCAGAAGGGCATCATCCAGATCGCCCCGGGCGACGCCGATCCCGAGGAGCTGGCGCTGGAAGTGCTCGACGCGGTCGACGTCGGTGACGACGGCGACGTCAGCGTCGACGGGGGCGCGGTGGTCGTCACCGTGGCGCCGTCGCGCTTCGAGGCGGCCCGCCAGGCCATCGAGGACAGGGGCTGGACCGTGTCCTCCGCCGAAGTCACCATGGAGCCGAGCACCTCGGTGGAGCTCGACGCCAAGCAGGCACCCGCCGTGCTCCGCCTTCTCGACGCTCTCGAAGACCACGACGACGTGCAGCAGGTCTACGCCAACGCGGAGATCCCCGACGAGGTCCTCGAGAGTGTCGGATAGCGTCGTCCGCGCATGAGGGTCCTCGGCGTCGACCCCGGGCTGGCCAGGACCGGCGTCGCCGTCGTCGAGGGCGCGCCCGGCGCGCTGCGCCTGGTGCACGCGGGCTGCATCGACACCCATCCCGGCAGGCCGGACGCGCAGCGGCTCACGACCCTGTTCGCCGAGCTCGAAGCGCTGATCACCCTGCACCGGCCCGAGGTGGGCGCCGTGGAGCAGCTCTTCTTCGCCACCAACCGCACCACCGCGATGCGCGTCGGCGAAGCGCGCGGCGTGGTGCTCTGCGCCCTGGCGCGAGCCGGTCTGGAGATCGCCGAGTACACGCCGCCCCAGGTCAAGGAGGCCGTCGCCGGGTACGGCGGAGCGGCCAAGGCGCAGGTGGGACGCATGGTGCGCACCCTGCTCGGCGTCGACCACGTCGACGGGCCGGACGACACCGCCGACGCGTGCGCCGTCGCCATCTGCCATCACCACCGAGCCCGCATGAAGCGCATCGCCGCGGGCAACGGTGTTGCGGCCACGCATGGCAACAACCGGCTGGCCGCGGCGATCGCAGCGGCGCAGGCACGTGCCCAGGCGGCGCAGCGATGATCGCGCTGCTGCGCGGCCGCATCGTCTCCGTCGACGACGACGGCGTGGTCCTGGAGACGGCGTCGGGCGTGGGCTACCAGGTGTTCTGCCACCTGCGCACCCTGACCGCGTTGCGCGACCGCGACGAGGTGGTGCTGCAGGTGCACACCAGCGTCGCCGACGACGCCATCCGCCTCTTCGGCTTCGCCACGCCGGAGGAGCTGCGCCTGTTCCGGCTGCTGCTCACCGTCGAGCGCATCGGGCCCAAGGCGGCGCTGGGCATCCTCGGGCGCGCCGAGCTGCCCACCCTGGTGCGTGCCATCCGCAGCGGCGACGCGGGGCTGGTCGGGACGGTGCCGGGCATCGGGCCCAAGACGGCGCAGCGGGTGATCCTGGAGCTGAAGGGCAAGCTCGACGGCTTCGTCCTGCCCGGCGAGGCCGCGCTGCCGGCGGCACCGCTGCAGGAGGTGGGCGCCACCGCGGTGGAGGGCCTGCGCGGTCTCGGTTTCCGCGAGGCGGAGGCGAAGCAGGCGGTGGCCGCGGTGAGCGGCGCCCTGCCCGAGGGTGCCGGCGTCAGCGAGGTGCTCGCCGCGGCGCTGCGCCACCTCGACAGGGCACTGGCGTCGTGAGCGACACCCGCCTGGTCACCCCCGCCGAGCTCGACGACGAGCGCGCCGAGGAGGCGGCGCTGCGCCCGCGCACGCTGCGCGACTTCGTCGGCCAGCGCGCGCTGCGCGAGCAGCTGCACATCCTCCTCGAAGCCGCCAAGCACCGCGGCGAGGCGCTCGACCACATCCTCCTCTACGGCCCTCCCGGCCTCGGCAAGACCACCTTGGCCCAGATCATCGCCAACGAGATGGAGGTGAAGTGCCGGGTCACCAGCGGGCCCGCCATCGAGCACCAGGGCATGCTGGCCTCGACGCTCACCAGCCTGGACGCGCGCGACGTGTTCTTCATCGACGAGGTGCACCGCCTCGGCCGCGCCGTCGAGGAGGCCCTCTATCCCGCGATGGAGGACTTCACCTTCGACTACGTCCTCGGCAAGGGCGCCGGCGCCCAGCCGATGCGGCTCACCCTGCAGCGCTTCACCGTGGTCGGCGCCACCACCCGCGCCGGCGCGCTGGGCGGCCCCCTGCGCGACCGCTTCGGGGTCACCTTCCGCCTCGACTTCTACGACGTCGACGAGCTGGTGCGCATCGTCCGCCGCTCTGCCGGCCTGCTCCGCGTCGACGTCGACGCCGCCGGCGCCGAGCTGATCGCCTCGCGCTCGCGCGGCACGCCGCGCATCGCCAACCGCCTGCTCCGCCGCGCCCGCGACTTCGCCCAGGTGCGCGCCGACGGCCGCATCGACCGCGCCGTCGCCGACTCCGCCCTCGACGTGCTCGGCATCGACGAGCACGGCCTCGACGAGCTCGACCGCCGCGTCCTGCGCGTCCTCTGCGGCTCGCTCTCCGGCCATCCCATCGGCCTGCAGACCATCGCCGTCTCGGTGCAGGAGGACCCCGACACCGTCGAGGACGTGGTCGAGCCCTACCTGATCCGGCTCGGCCTGCTCGCCCGCACCCCGCGCGGCCGCATGGCCACGGCCGGCGCCTACCGCCAGCTCGGCCTCGCCGTGCCGCCCCACGTCCCCGGCGCCGACTCGCCGCAGCCGTCCCTGTTCTGAGCCGGGGCGACGCAGTGTCCAGCAGCCGGGCCGCCGTGCCCGCCGCCGCCCTCGACACGGCGCTCTTCGACTACCCGCTGCCCGAGGACCGCATCGCCCAGACGCCGCTCGCCGAGCGCGACGGGTCGCGGCTGCTGCACCTGCCGCCGGGGGAGGCGCTGCCCGAAGACCACGGCTTCCGCGAGCTGCCGGCGCTGCTGCGGCCCGGCGACCTGCTGGTGTTCAACGACACCCGGGTGCGTGCGGCCCGGCTGCGGGCGCGGACCGAGCACGGTGGGGCCATCGAGGTGCTGGTGCTCAGCGCGCTGGGGGAGGGGCGGTACGCCTGCCTGGTGCGGCCGGGACGGCGCCTGCGGGCCGGCAGGACCGTCGACTTCGGCGGCGGCCTCACCGCCACCGTCGAGGGCGAGGCAGGCGGCCACCCCGGCGCCCGCGTGGTGCTCTTCCAGGCAGCAGACGGCGACGTCGACGCCGCCATCGAGCGCATCGGCACCGTGCCGCTGCCGCCCTACATCCGCGCGGCGCTGGACGACTCCAGCCGCTACCAGACCGTCTTCGCCAGCGGCCACCCGGAGTCCGCCGCCGCGCCCACGGCGGGACTGCACTTCACCCCGCGCGTCCTCGACGCACTGCGGGCCGGGGGGGTGGAGACGGCGCGCGTCCGGCTGGAGGTCGGCCTGGGCACCTTCGCGCCGATCCGCGCCGAGCGGGTCGACGAGCACGAGATGCACCAGGAGCGCTGCGAGCTGCCCGCGGAGACAGCGCGAGCAATCGCGGACACCCGCGCGCGCGGCGGCCGCGTCGTCGCCGTCGGCACCACGGCGGTGCGCACCCTGGAATCCCGGGCGAGCAGCCGCGACGACGGCACCGTCGACCCCGGCATCCAGAGCACCTCGCTCTTCCTCCGTCCCGGCGTGCCGTTCCGCGTCGTCGACGGGCTGCTCACCAACTTCCACGCCCCGCGCTCCTCATTGGTGGTGCTGGTCGCCGCCTTCGTCGGCGTCGAGCGCTGGCGCGCCGCCTACGCGCACGCGCTGAGCGCCGGCTACCGCTTCCTCAGCTTCGGCGACTGCATGCTCTGCTGGCGCGCCGAGCGATGAGCGCGCTGCGCATCGAGGCCCGCGACGGCGCCGCGCGCACCGGCACGCTGCACACCGCCCACGGCGACATCCGCACCCCCGCCTTCATGCCCGTGGGCACCCACGCCACCGTCAAGGCGTGCCTCCCGGAGGAGGTGCACCGGACCGGCGCCGACGTGCTCCTCTGCAACGGCTACCACCTGGTCCTCCGGCCCGGTGTCGAGCTGGTCGAGCGGGCCGGCGGGCTGCACCGCTTCATGGGCTGGGACGGCCCCATCCTCACCGACAGCGGCGGCTTCCAGATGGTCAGCCTGCAGGACGTCGCCGGCATCGACGACGACGGCGCCGACTTCGTCAGCCCGTACGACGGCAGCCGCATGCGCATCACCCCCGAGACCGCGGTCCAGGCGCAGGCACGCCTCGGCGCCGACATCGTGATGTGCCTCGACCAGCCGGTGGCCTTCGGCGCCTCCCCGGCGCAGACCGAGGAGGCCGCCCACCGCACCCTGCGCTGGGCCGAGCGCTGCCGCCAGGCCCACCCCGGCGAGGGCCACCTCCTCTTCGGCATCACCCAGGGCGGCTTCGACCTCGAGCTGCGCCGCCGCTCGGCCGCGGCGGTGGCGCAGCTCGGCTTCGACGGCATGGCCATCGGCGGCCTGGCCCTCGGCGAGCCGCCGCCGGTGATGGAGGCGATGGCCGCCGCCGCGGTCGCCGAGCTCCCCGAGGCGCTGCCCCGCTACGTGATGGGCCTGGGCACCGACGCCGAGCTGCTCGCCATGGTCGCCCTGGGCATCGACATGTTCGACTGTGTGCTGCCCACCCGCCTGGCCCGCAACGGCACCGCGCTCACCGCCGGCGGCCGGCTCAGCCTGCGCCAGTCGCAGTACCGCGAGGACCTCCGCACCCTCGAGCCCGGCTGCCCCTGCGCCGCCTGCGCCGGCGGCTTCACCCGGGCCTACCTGCGCCACCTCTTCCAGGCGGGCGAGATCCTCGCCCACCGCCTGGTCAGCCTGCACAACCTCACCCACCTCGGCACCCTCATGGCCGGAGCTCGCCAGGCCATCGCCGCTGGAGCGTTCGTGGGCTTTCGCCGAGGGGTCCTCGCCGGGCTCGCCGGGGGCGTCGACTCGGAGAGGGCCGGGTTAAGCCCGGTGGGATACACTTCGCGGCCGTGATTCGGCTGAACCGCTGGTGGATCTCCTTCGTCGTGGTGGTCGTCCTGGGGGCGATCTTCATCGACACCTTCAGCTACACGTACCGGTTCCTGGTCGAGCACAAGAGCCTGAGCGGCAAGCTGGCCAGCAACCCGCACATCGGCGGCTTCGACCTCTACCTGCACAAGGGCCTCGACCTGCAGGGCGGCACCGAGCTGACCATCGCGATCTGCAAGGGCCCCAACGACCCGCCCGGCACCACCTGCCGCAACGGTCTGCCCAAGGGCGCCACCATGGAGCAGGCGCAGGCGGCGACGGTCACCATCCTCTCGCAGCGCGTCAACGGCCTCGGCGTCGCCGAGTCGTCGGTGCAGGCGCAGGGCAGTGACCAGGTGTTGGTGCAGCTGCCCGGTGTCGGCATCCAGAAGGCCAAGGAGACCATCGGCACCACCGCCAAGCTGCGCTTCGCCACCGCGGTGCAGGGCGCGGCCAACCCGCAGGACCCCCACTTCATCGCCGACCAGCAGAACCTCTACGACCCCCGGCAGTTCGCCGACGGCACCTCGTACATCCAGGGCTGGCACTGGAAGATCGACGACAAGATCGACGCCTCCGACGTCACCAAGGCGGACGCGGTGTTCGACACCCAGTCGAGCCAGTGGGCGGTGACCATCAACTTCGACTCCAAGGGCGCCGACGAGTGGAACAAGATCACCACCGCCGCCTTCAACGCGGGGCAGGGGACGCCCCAGAACCACGTCGCCATCTTCCTCGACAACCAGGTGCTCACCGCGCCCGGCGTCATCAGCGCGTCGAGCAACCAGACCGAGATCACCGGCAACTTCACCCAGCAGAGCGCGCAGCAGCTGGCCAGCCAGATCAGCGCCGGCGCGCTACCCGCGGACATCGCCACGGTGCAGGCCAACGAGGTCAGCGCCACGCTGGGCCAGGACACAGTGCGCAAGTCGCTGCTCGCCGGCCTGGTCGGCCTGATCATCGTGGTGCTGTTCATGGTCGGTTACTACCGCTTCCCCGGCCTGCTCGCCTCGCTGGCGCTGCTCTTCTACGCCGCCATCGTGCTGGCGCTGTACAAGCTGATCCCGGTCACCGTGACCCTGGCCGGACTGGCGGGCTTCGTCCTGAGCGTCGGCATGGCGGTCGACGCCAACGTGCTCATCTTCGAACGAACGCGCGACGAGTTGCGCCACGGGAGAAGCGTCGGCCTCGCCGTCGAGGCGGGATTCCGCCGCGCCTGGCCGGCCATCCGCGACTCCAACGTGTCGACGATGCTGGCCTGCGCCGTGCTGTACCTGCTCGGCAGCAGCGTGGTCAAGGGCTTCGCGCTGACGCTGTTCCTCGGCGTGGCGGTGTCGATGTTCAGCGCCATCCTGATCACCCAGTCGCTGTTCACCGTGGTGCTGCGCTGGCGCACCGCGCGCCGGCCCACCCTCTACACCAGCATCCAGGAGGAGACGGCGGAGAAGCCCAAGGGGCGCTTCGACATCGTCAAGGCGCGCAACCTCTACTTCCTCGGCTCGCTGGTGATCATCATCCCCGGCATCCTCGCGATCATCTTCTGGGGCTTCCGCCTCGGCCTCGACTTCGCCGGCGGCAACCGCATCGACGCCACCCTGCGCACCCAGACGACGCAGGCCCAGGTGCAGAAGGTGGCCAACGCCGCCGAGCCCGACCTGCAGCCGACGGTGCAGTCGGAGTCGGGTTCGACCTATTCGATCCGCACCCTGCCCGGCTCGATCGACAAGTCGCAGAACATCATCACCGCGCTCGACAAGAACTTCGGCATCGTCACCAACAACGGCAAGCAGCAGGTGCAGTTCCAGCAGGTCGGTCCCACCATCGCCAGTGAGCTGGTGCGCACCGCGATCATCCTGGTGCTGGTGTCGTCGCTGCTGATCGCCGTCTACCTTTCGTTCCGCTTCCGCACCCAGACCATCTCGCGCTGGCGCTTCAGCGTGGCCACCTTCCTCAAGCTGCTGCACGACGTCTTCGTGCTCGCCGGGATCTGGGCCATCCTCGGCCACTTCACCCCGCTGGCCGAGGTCGACACGCTGTTCGTCACCGCCATCCTGACCTCGGTCTCGTTCTCCATCCACGACACCATCGTGGTCTTCGACAGAGTGCGCGAGAACCTGCGCACCGGGCCGCGGCTCACCTTCGACCAGGTCATCAACCTGTCGACGGTGCAGACCATGACGCGCTCACTCAACACCGCGCTCACCGTCACCTTCGTGCTGCTCGCCCTGGTCCTGTTCGGCGGCGACTCGATCCGCGGCTTCGTGCTCGCGCTGCTCATCGGAATCGTGACCGGCACCTACTCCTCGATCTTCAACGCCTCCACGCTGCTGGTCGCCTGGCAGAGCGTCGACCGCGAGAAGCCCCAGCCCGAGCCGCGCCGCGGCGTCCAGCGCGGCCGCCGCGCCGTCGGCGCCCCGGGGAACTAACGGGCCAGCATCTCGCGGATCAGCGCGTCGAGGCGCTGCGAGCGGGCGTCGTCGTCACCGGCGATCTCGCGCATCCACGAACGCACCTCGTCGACGCGGAGATCGGCGACGGTGACCAGCATCTGGCCGATGTCGGCCCAGTCCTTGGGGCGGTTGAACAGCGCCTTGCAGACCATGAGGTGGTGGGCGCTGAGGATGGGGATGGCGTCACCGCCGTAGTCGACCGTCCGCCTGGCGCGTGCCATCGCCTCGTGGAACTCCATGTTGGACAGGAAGAGGTCGACCGGGTTCCTGCCCCAGTAGACGCGGCATTGCCCCGAGCGGTCGAGCGACGCCGAAGCGCCGGCGGTGTCGACGCCGAGCTGTTCCAGCGCGTCGAGGACCGGCGACGCCTGCTCGACGGGGATGAAGACGTTGAGGTCGATGTCATAGGTGGCGCGCGGCTCGGCGTAGAAGCCGAGGGCAAGGGCGCCTCCGAAGGCGTGCGGCGCTCCGAGCCGCGATAGGGCGCGCTCGATGGCCACCACCTTGTCGTCGAGGCGCAGCTCAGGCATCGCCGGCAGCTCTCGTCAGCGGTGGAAACGCCAGCGGCTGCGGCGGCGGCAGGGGCAGGCGGTCGGTGGACCGCATCAGGTCGCGGATGGTCTCCCCGCGGTCGGCCTCGGTGGCGGTGAGCCATTCTCCGGCCCCCTGGCCGGGCAGATCGTGCTCGTTCGGGTCGCCCAGCGCGCCCAGCACCAGTCGCCGCAACCCGGGGGAGGGGAGACGCCCGGCGCCAGCCTCGGCGAGCAGTGCCCGAGCCGCCTCGTCGGCCCCACTGGACACGGCTCCGGCGTGCTCCAGGGTCGCGTAGACCTCGTCGGGGGTGATCGGTCGCTTGGCAGCCCGCACAGCCCGGGCGACCACGCCGGGGCGAAAGCGCCGGAAGGAGGTCAACGTGTGGCTGCGGGGACCTCTCGGCGTCGTCAGCGACTCACGGAGCTCCCACGATCCGTTCGCCCGCCGCACCACGTACGCCATAGTGGGCAAATCATACCACTATCAATCGCCAGCCACCCTCCCGCAGGGCCGCTCGCCGACCCGCGGCTATACTGCGCGGGACCTTGCGCCGGCGGTCCCGCGGGACCACGCTGGTGGGGTTCTCCCGCGATCGAGTCCCTTCACACAATCGAGCATGTCCGACACTGCGCTGGACCGCATCACCGAGCTCGTCGAGCCGTCCCTCCGGCAGCTCGGCGTCGAGCTCTACGACGCCCAGTGGGACTCGCGCGGCCGCACCCCGGTGCTGCGGCTGGTCATCGACAAGCCGGAGGGGGTGGACCTCGACGACTGCGCCCGCGTCTCCAACGCGGTGAGCGCGGTGCTCGACGCCTACGACCCCATCGAGGACCGCTACGAGCTCGAGGTGAGCTCGCCCGGCGCCGAGCGGCCGCTGCGCACCGAGGAGGACTGGCTGCGCGCCGTGGGCAAGCGGGTCAACCTGCGCTTCCGCCACGGCGACGACGAGGTGGTGCTCGAGGGCAAGCTCATCGAGGTCGACCCCGGCCGAGCGGTGGTCGAGGCCCGCGAGGGCAAGCGGCTGGTGCCCGTCACCGTCGACCGCAGCGAGCTGGTCGCCGCCCGCCGGGCCCTGGAGTTCTAGCCGTGGTCGCCGTGCGATCCAGCCGCCAGCGCGGCGGGGGAGGGGGCGGGGGCGGGCTGCTCGGCGCCGGCGGGGCCGACATGCAGGCGGCCCTGGGCGAACTGCGCGAGCGCGGCGAGACCGACGAGGCACACATCGTCCGCCTGCTGGAGCAGGCCGTCGCCGAGACCTACCACCGCCTGGTCCCCGACGACCCCACGGTGCAGGCGCGCGTCGACCTCACCACCGGCAACTTCGAGTTGGTGCGTCCCCGCCAGGGCGGCGAGGACGGGGACCAGGCCGACGCGGGCTCCACCCTGGAGCACGTCGATCTCCCGAGCCCGGACTTCGTCCGCCAGGCGGCCATGGCCGCCCGCGCCGCCGTCGCCGGCCTGATCCGCGACGTCGAGGCGGAGCGCGTCCTCCGCGAGGCCTCCGCCCGGCGCAACGAGCTGATCGACGCCATCGTCGAGCGCGCCGACGGCCCCCTCCACTGGCTCACCGCCGGGGCCCTGCCGGTGATGCTGCCGCCCGAGGAGCAGATGCCCGGGGAGAAGCTGGAGCGCGGCCGCCACCTCAAGGTGATCCTGGTCGACGCCCGCCGCCGCGGCCGCGACGCCATCGCCGTCGGCTCCCGCTCCCACCCCGACCTGCTCCGCCGGCTGCTGGAGCAGGAGGTGCCCGAGCTGGCCTCCGGCCAGGTGGCCATCCGAGCGATGGCCCGGGACCCGGGCCGGCGCAGCAAGGTCGCCGTCGAGGCCATCCAGCAGGGGATCGACCCGGTTGGGGCCTGCATCGGACCCCGCGGCGTGCGCATCCGGGCCGTCGTCTCCGAGCTCGGCGAGGAGCAGGTGCAGGTGATCGGCTGGTCGGCCGACCCCGCCGTCTACGTGGCCAACGCCCTGCAGCCGGCCGCCGTGCGCAGCGTCGAGCTGGACGAGGACCAGCACACCGCCCACGTGGTCGTCCCGGCCAACCAGCTGAGCCTGGCGATCGGCCGCAGCGGCGAGAACGCCCGCCTCGCCGCCCGCCTCACCCGGTGGCGGATCGACATCGCGGGCGAGGGCGAGGCACAATGAGGGCCGCCGTCCCGCCCTCCGTCCCAACCGGGGCCGGGCCAGAAGCGGCGCCAGGCGCCGGCGGTCCCCAGCGGCGTTCCCCGCAACGCACCTGCATCGGCTGCCGCCAGGTCCGCGGCAAGCGTGAGCTGGTCCGCCTGGTGCTCGCCGCCGAGGGCCCTGTGTCGGTCGACCCGACGGGGAAGCGGAACGGCCGCGGAGCGTACATCTGCCGCTCATCGGGTACAACCTGTCTGGACCAGGCCCGCAGGCGGAAGGCGCTGACCCGCGCGCTCCGCGCCGACCCGGTCCGCATCGACTACGAATCCCTCGCCGCCGAGCTGGCGGCGCTGCAGACCCAGGAGGTACAGCCATCGCCACGGTGAAGAAGCTCACGCTGCCCGCCACGCTGACGGTCAAGGAGTTGTCCGACAGGCTCGGCGTGTCCGGCGCCCAGGTCGTCAAGTACCTGATGACCAACGGCGTCATGGCCACCCTGACCCAGTCCGTCGACTTCGACACCGCAGCTCTCGCAGCCGACCACTTCGGCTTCGAGGCGGTCAGCGAGGATGCCGCCGTGGCCGGAGACGGCGCCGCCCCGGCCGCCGGCGGCGCGATCGGTCGGGCCCGGCATCCCCTGCTCGACCTCTCCCAGGAGCCGCCGGGCTCGCTGGTGCCCCGTCCCCCGGTGGTCACCGTGCTCGGCCACGTCGACCACGGCAAGACCTCGCTGCTCGACGCCATCCGCTCGACCAAGGTGGCGGCGGGTGAGGCGGGCGGCATCACCCAGCGGATCGGCGCCTACCAGGTCGAGAACAACGGCCGCAAGATCACCTTCATCGACACCCCGGGCCACGAGGCGTTCACCGCCATGCGCGCCCGCGGCGCCGACGTCACCGACGTGGCCATCCTGGTGGTCGCCGCCAACGACGGCGTGATGCCGCAGACCGAGGAGGCGATCCAGCACGCCCGCACCGCCGGCGTGCCCATCCTGGTCGCGCTCAACAAGATCGACGTCGACGGCGCCAACCCCGATCGCGTGCTGCAGCAGCTCGCCGACCGCGGCCTGGTTTCGGACGAATATGGCGGAGACACCACGGTGGTGCGCACCAGCGCCAAGACCGGCCAGGGCATCGACACGCTGCTCGACATGATCCTGCTGATCAGCGACATCGAGGAGCCGCGCGCCAATCCCAAGCGCCGCGCGGTGGGCACGGTGATCGACTCCAACCTGGAGAAGGGACGCGGTCCCATCGCCACCATGCTGGTGCAGAACGGCACGCTCAAGGTCGGTGACGTGATCGTCGCCGGCAGCGCCTACGGTCGGGTGCGCGCGCTGATTGACGACACCGGCAAGCGAGTCAAGGAGGCGCCGCCGTCCTTCCCCGCGGTGGTCACCGGCCTCAACGACGTGCCGCCCGCCGGCACACTCTTCCAGGTCATGGAGACCGAGCGCGCTGCGCGCTCGCTGGCCGAGACCCGCGCCCAGGAGCAGCGCTCGCGCCAGGCCCAGCCGGTGCGCCGCATCACCCTGGCCGACCTCGCTTCGCAGGTCGCCGAGGGCAAGGTCAAGGCGCTCAACCTGCTGCTCAAGGCCGACCTGCAGGGCACTCTCGAAGCGCTGCGCCAGCAGGTCGAGAAGATCGAGGACCCGACGGTGCGCGTCAAGGTGGTCGCCGACGGCGTCGGCCCGGTGACCGAGTCCGACGTCAACCTCGCCGCCGTCACCGAGGCGATCATCATCGGCTTCAATGTCCGGCCCGACCCGGCGACCAAGCAGCTCGCCGAGCAGCAGGGCGTCGACGTGCGCTACTACGAGGTCATCTACCAGGTCACCGACGACCTGGAGAAGGCGATCAAGGGCCTCTACGAGCCCACCTTCGTCGAGGTGTTCCAGGGCCGCGTCGAGGTGCGCCGCGTCTTCACCGTGGACGGCAAGCCGGCCATCGCCGGCTCGTACGTCACCGAGGGACGCATCTCGCGCAACGCCATCGTGCGCGTCCTCCGCGACAACAGCGAGGTCGCCCGCAGCCGGATCGCCCAGCTGCGGCGCATGAAGGACGACGTGCGCGAGGTGGCCCAGGGCTACGAGTGCGGCATCACCCTCGAGGACTTCGCCGAGTTCGAGGAGGG
>CAZCJX010000012.1:0-25318 GCA_964499205.1 uncultured Actinomycetes bacterium
AGCGCGAGCAGACGCTCAACCAGCTGCTCATCGAGATGGACGGCTTCGAGACCGCCGAGGGCATCGTGGTCATCGCCGCCACCAACCGTCCCGACATCCTCGATCCCGCGCTGCTGCGGCCGGGTCGATTCGACCGGCAGATCACCGTGGAGCCGCCGGATCTCGACGGGCGCATCGCCATCCTCAGCCTCTACGCGCGCAAGCGTCCCGTCGAGCCCGACGTCGACCTCGAATATTTCGCGCGCCGCACGCCGGGCTTCACCGGCGCCGATCTCTCCGGCGTGGTCAACGAGGCGGCGCTGCTGGCGGTGCGGCAGGGCCACGCCACGATCTCGGCGCTGGACTTCGAAGAGGCGGTGCAGCGGGTGATGACCGGACCGCGCCGCAAGGGCCATCTGCTCAGCGACGAGGAGCGGCTCCGCGCCGCGTACCACGAGTCGGCGCATGCGCTGGTGGGTGCGGTGACGGGGCGCATCAGCGACACGCCGCGCGTCACCATCGTCGCCCACGGCCGCAATCTCGGCGCGACGCTCGGCCGCAGCTGGGCGGAGCGCACCCTGATCACCGAGGACGAGCTGATCGACGAGTTGGTGACCGTCCTGGCTGGAACCGCCAGCGAGGAGCTGATCTTCGGCAGGCCGTCGACTGGAGCAGACGCCGACCTCGAGCGCGCCACGCAGGTCGCCTCGCTGATGGTCGGGCGGTACGGCATGAGCACCACGCTTGGCAAGGTGCACCTGCTGCGCATCGAGGGCAACGAGTTCCTCGGTGGCGACATGGTGCCCAACGACCTGGCCAGCCAGCCGGTGCTCGAAGCCATGCACGCCGAGATCCGCCGCCTGCTCGACAGCGCCGACGAGCGGGCCAAGGTGCTGCTGCGCGCGCACCGCGAGCTGCTCGACGAGATCGTGCGCAGGCTGCTGGTCCACGAGTCGCTGGAGGGCGACGAGCTGGCGGGACTGCTCGACCCGATCCGTCCTGCGCCGCGGCCCGTGCCCTTCCCTCCCGGCGTCAACGGCGGCGCGGCGGCGTTCCGCCCGCAGCCGGCAACCCCGCGCTGAGGCCAGCGCCCGCGCGGGTGGCTCAGGCAGCCACCTGCGCGGGGTAGGCCGGCTCACGCCGCGCCACCGAGCGGTCGCCCAACCACAGCCACGCCCCCAGCAGCGCCACCGGCAGCGGCTGCAGGTCGACCAGCACCGCCAGCGCGCCGGCACGGTGCAGATCGACGCCCGCGTGCACCAGCAGTCCCACCAGCACCCCTTCGCGCAGCCCGATGCCGCTGACCGCGAAGGGCGCCAGGGTGGTCAGCAGCGAGAGGGGCACGACCACCGCGAAAAGGTCAGGGCCGGCAGAAACGCCGAGGGCGCGGGCCATGGCCACCAGGCTCAGCAGGTTGACCGTCCAGCCGGCCACCCCGGCCACCACCGACCAGCCAAGCGCGTCGCCACGGCGGCGGAACCAGTGCAGCGCGTCGGTGAGCGGCATGGCCAGCTGGGCGACGCGACGAACCAGCCGCACCCGGCAGCCGCCGAAGCGGGTCACCGCGGGTGCCGCGCGCAGCGCCACCAGCCAGCCCAGCGCCACCAGCGACACCAGCACCGAAGCGGCGGCGACGGTGATCCAGCCGAACTGCGGCCGCAGCAGCACCGCGCCGAGCAGTGCCCACGACGCCATGCCGCAGCTCCCCGCCATGCGGCTGCACAGCAGCGACGCCAGCCCGCGGCCGCTGCCCGCGATGCGCGCCGCCTGCACCGCGCGCAGCGCATCGCCCCCAGCACCACCCGGCACCACGCTGCCGAGGAACACCGACTGCACCTGCCACGAGAACACGCGGCGCCACCGCGCACCCGGGCTTGCGGCGCGCAGCAGCACGCCCCACTCGACGACGCTCAGCGCGTACGCCACCGCGGTCAGCAGCACCGAGAGCAGCAGCCATCCGGGGTCGACGCCGGCCAGGCTGCGCATCGCCGCGCCGGCGTCGACACCACGGATCAGCAGCAGGACGCCGAGTGCCGTTCCCGCCACCCGCACCGGTGTGGAGCAGAGAAAACGCAGAGCGTGCCGCCATCGCCGCGCCGCATCGTTGTCGCTGAACACCTGTGCCGCAGTCAACCATGTGCATGGCAGACAAACGGACAAGCAGAGATGAAGGGCGGATGGTCAGCCGGCGAACGAACGGAGGGCCGTCCGGCGCGCGGGGCTCAGGCGGTGAGGCTGCGCGCCAGGCTCTGCCGGCGCGGACCGGCGATGCCGGCCAGCCGGTCGCGGGCGACCTTCTCGGTGAGGATGGGCAGGAAGCTGGAGATGCGTGCATCGCTGGCGAGCTCCCGGTAGGTATCGCTCACGGTGCGCTGCACGACGTCTGCGTTGACGCTGCCGAACTCGGCACCCAGCATGGTGGGAACGTGCCTCAGGGTCTCCGGCAGCTCCGCCACGGTGGCGGGGTTCGGTGCCTCGACCGTCATGGGATCGTCACTCCGTGCTCATGCTTCTGGGGCTGCACGGGGGAGGACGTCGACGGGTCGAGATGTGCCGGGCCGCGGCTGGCGGGCCCACCCCACCTGGCACCCTAGCACGTGGCAGGCTGCTCCCGGAGGGGGTCCGTGCCGGGCTTAACCGGATGATCGCACGTCGTTAACGACACTGCTGCCATCATGGCTGGCGATGAAGGGTAGCCGCCGCATGCTCGCGGCCCTGGCGCTGGCGGCGCCGTTCACGCTCACGGGCGCGCCGTCCGCCGTTGCGGACACGTCGCTGGAGGGCGTGCCGCGCGTCCAGCACGTCGTCATCCTCGTCCTCGAGAACGAGAGCTTCACCACGACGTGGTCGCCCTCCAGTGCCGCCAAATACCTCAACGGCCTGGTGCATCGCGGCGCCTTCGTGCCGCAGTACTACGGCACCGGGCACGTCAGCCTGGACAACTACATCGCCATGACCAGCGGCCTGGCCGGACCGCTGATCGCACCGACGTACACCGACTGCGGGGGCCTCAACCTCTACACCTGCGTGCAGGACGTCAGCACGGCGGCGACGACGGGCAGCATCGCCGACCAGATCGAGTCGGCGGGCCTCACCTGGAAGGAGTACGCCGACGGCACCAGCGCACCATGCGTGCACGACTCGTATGCGACGACAGCTGGCAGCGACTCTTACCAGGGCACCGGAACGAGCGGACCGGAATCCTCCACCGCCAATGCCAACTATGCCGACCGACACGTTCCCTTCCTCTACTACCGCAGCATCATCGAAAACGACGCCCGCTGCGATTCCCACCTGCGTCCCTTCACCGAGATGCAGGCGGACATGGCGCACGACACGCTGCCGAGCTACGCGTTCGTCACTCCCGACACCTGCAACGACGGGCACAACGCCACCTGCCCCGACGGCCGACCCGGCGGCCTCACCGCCGCCGACGCCTTCCTCACCGCCAACGTGCCCGCCATGCTCGCCTACCTCCAGGCACACGACGGCGTGCTCCTGATCACCTTCGACGAGGCGGACAACTCCGATGTCAGTGGCTGCTGCCACGGCGGACCAGCTGGGCAGAGGGGCTTCGGCGGGCAGGTGGGACTGCTGGCGCTGGGCCCGATGGTGCACACCGGCTACACCAGCACGCAGCAGTACGACCACGCCTCGCTGCTGCGCACCACCGAGGATCTGCTCGGCATCGGCACGTATCTCAACAACGCCGCTGCATCGACGCCGATGACCGACATCTGGGCGACCGCCGCATCGCCCTCGGCAACAGCAAGCCCACAACCCGTCACGCCCGCCTCGCTCGGCGGCACGCCGCCCGCACTGCCCGACACCACCGGCACAGCCCCGCGCGCGGCCGCAGCCTCGCTGCTCGCGCTTCTCACGCTCCTCGGTCTCGGCGGCGTCATCGCAGCACGGCGCCACAGCCAGCATCAACTCCGCTGACCCAGCAATCCCACGCGCACCCGGACGCGCTACGATCCCAGCCGATGCCCGACGTCCCCGAGGTCCTCTTCGTCTGCGTCCACAACGCGGGACGCTCGCAGATGGCAGCGGCGCTGCTCGACCGGTACGCCGCCGGGCGGGTGCGCGTCGCCTCGGCGGGATCCGAACCGGCTGACCGGATCAACCCCGCGGTGGTCGCCGCCATGGCGGAGCTCGGCCTCGACCTCAGCCGCGAGTTCCCCAAGCCGCTCAGCGACAGCGCGGTGCGCGACGCCGACGTGGTGATCACCATGGGCTGCGGCGACGCCTGCCCCTTCTACCCCGGCAAGCGCTACCTCGACTGGGAGCTCGACGACCCGGCGGGCCGCTCGCTCGACGAGGTGCGGCCGATCCGCGACGAGATCGACCGGCGCGTCCGCGCCCTGCTCGCCGAGCTGACCTGAACCACGACACGCTGCCGCCCCTGGTGCGGCGCGCCATCGCCGAGCTGATCGGCACCGCCCTGCTGCTCGTCGCCGTCATCGGTTCGGGCATCGCGGCGCAGCGACTGAGTCCCCACGACACCGGGTTGCAGCTGCTCGAGAACGCGGTCGCCACCGGCGCCGCACTGGTGGCGATCATCCTCGCCGTCGGCACCGTGTCGGGTGCGCACCTCAATCCCGTGGTCAGCTGCGTCGACGCCCTGTTCGGCGGCCTGCGCCGCGTCGAGCTCGCCGTGTACGTCGCCATGCAGGTGTGCGGCGCGGTGGCCGGCGCGGTGATCGCCAACCTGATGTTCTCGCTGTCCGCGGTGAGCATCTCGACCAACCACCGCGCCAGCGGCGGCCACGTGCTGAGTGAGGTGGTGGCCACCTTCGGCCTGCTGCTGGTCGTCTTCGGCGTGGTCCGCGCGGGACGCGCCGGCGCTGCACCATTCGCCGTCGGCGCATACATCACCGGCGCCTACTTCTTCACCTCGTCGACCAGCTTCGCCAATCCCGCGGTGACGGTGGCGCGCATGCTGTCCGACACCTTCGCCGGCATCGCGCCGTCGTCGGTTGCCGTCTTCATCGCCGGGCAGGTCGGCGGTGCGCTGCTCGCCGCCGCGGTCATCGCCGTGCTGTGGCCACGCATCGCCGCGGTGGCGCGCGACGTGGTCGTGCCGCACGACGAAATCGCCAGACCTTAACCGCGCCCTAGCCGGTTGCCCACGACGCGCCCACTACGCTCAGCGCGTTGCCGCAGGGGCGTTTTCAGCACGAGGTACCTTGATGATTCTGCAGAAGCGGATGTGCGCGCTCGCCGTCGGCGGTGCCGCCGTGATGGCGACGTCGCTGGCGACGACGGGCAGCGTGGGCGGTGCGCAGGGCGCCGCCGGAGCGGGGAGCACGACGACGGCGACGCCGATCCAGCACCTCGTCGTCCTTTTCCAGGAGAACGTCTCCTTCGACCATTACTTCGGTACCTATCCGAACGCGCTCAACCCGTCGAACGAGCCGCAGTTCACCGCGGCGGCCGGCACGCCGACGGTCAACGGCCTCGACGAGGCGCTGCTGACCCACAATCCCAACTCCGCCAACCCGCAGCGGCTTTCGCGCTCGCAGGCGGTGACCTGCGACCAGAACCACGAGTACACCGCCGAGCAGGCCGCCGCCGACCACGGCGCCATGGATCGCTTCGTCGAGGAGACCAGCGACACCAGCGGCTCGCCCCCCCATCCGCTCACCCTCGGTGAGTGCCTCGGCGGTGCGCCGACGCCGGGCAACATGGCGGTGATGGACTACTACGACGGCAACACCGTCACCGCGATGTGGAACTACGCGCAGCGCTTCGCGATGAGCGACAACTCGTACGGCACCGGCTACGGTCCCTCGACGCCGGGCGCGTTCGAGATCATGTCGGGCAATCCCTTCGGCGCCATCTGCGGCCCCCAGGACGGGGTCTACGGCCCGCAGCCGGCATGCCCCGCGCCGGCCACGATGGCCGCCACGCCGGGCACCGTGCAGCAGCCGGGACCGGGCTCGGTGTACGGCGATCCCGATCCGCAGTACGACGTCTGCGCGCACGGCCAGACCGCGGCGCTGGGCGGCACCACCGTGGGTGACAAGCTCAACCAGCTCGGCGTCACCTGGGGCTGGTTCGAGGGCGGCTTCGCCAGCCCCGGCTACGTGCCCGGCCAGCCGAGCACCGACAACCTCAGCGCCGTCTGCACCAGCAGGCACACCAACATCGCCGGCGCGTCGGTGGCCGACTACAGCGCCCACCACGAACCCTTCCAGTACTACGCCTCGACGGCCAACCCGCGCCACCTGCCGCCGACCTCGGTCGCCAACATCGGCCACCAGGACCAGGCCAACCACCAGTACGACCTCAGCGACTTCTGGGCCGCCGCCGACAGCGGCAACATGCCCGCCGTCGCCTACCTCAAGGCGGCCAAGTACCAGGACGGCCACGCCGGCTACTCCGATCCGCTCGACGAGCAGACCTTCCTGGTCGACACCATCAACCACCTGCAGCACCTGCCCGAGTGGCACTCGACCGCGGTGGTCATCGCCTACGACGACTCCGACGGCTGGTACGACCACGTGATGCCGCCGGTGCTGTTCGGCTCGCAGACCTCGCTCGACGTGCTCACCAACACCAACCAGTGCGGCAATGCGGCGATCGTGCCGCAGACCGCGCAGGGAGCTGCGGAGCAGGCGCGCTGCGGCTACGGCCCGCGCCTGCCGCTGCTGGTGGTGTCGCCGTACGCGCGGCGCAACGCCGTCGACCACTCGATCACCGACCAGAGCTCGATCCTGCGCTTCATCGAGGACAACTGGGGCACCGGCCGTCTCGGCAACGGCTCCGCCGACTCGCGGGCCGGCTCGCTGGCCGGGCTGTTCGACTTCGACCATCCCGACGACGGCCACCTGCTGCTCGATCCCAGCACCGGAGAGCGCACCGGGAGCTGACCCG
Source organism: uncultured Actinomycetes bacterium (assembly GCA_964499205.1). Taxonomy (GTDB): domain Bacteria; phylum Chloroflexota; class Dormibacteria; order Aeolococcales; family Aeolococcaceae; genus DASRDZ01. Next base: position 6,859 of record CAZCJX010000012.1, read on the forward strand.
GGCAGAATTGCCACCCGACACAGGCAGGGAGCGCCGCGCCACCAACAGGGCGCGGCGCTCCCGTCACGTTTGCAGGTGATTCGGGAGAGGCAACACCCATGCGGTTCGACGGCAGGACGGCACTGGTCACCGGCGGCGCCCGGGGCATCGGCGAGGCGACGGTGCGGCGGCTCGCCGCTGAGGGCGCCCGCGTCGCAGTGGTCGACATGGACAGCGAGGTGGCGGAGTCGGTCGCCGCGTCAGTGCAGAGCGAGGGCGGCAGCGCGATCGGCATCGGCTGCGACGTGACCGCGCGCGCCGACGTGGATGCCGCGGTCGCCGCCACGGTGGAACGCTTCGGCGGCCTCGACATCCTGGTCTGCTGCGCCGGCATCACCCGCGACAACCTGCTCTTCCGCATGACCGACGAGGACTGGGAGTCGGTCATGGCGACCCACCTCACCGGCTCGTTCCTGTTCGCCCGCGCCGCGCAGGCGGTGATGACCAAAACCCGTTACGGCAAGATGGTCTTCCTCTCCTCGACGTCGGCGCTGGGCAACCGCGGCCAGGCCAACTACTCGACCGTCAAGGCCGGGCTGCAGGGGCTGACTCGCACTCTCGCCATCGAGCTGGGACCCTTCGGCGTCAACGTCAACTGCGTCGCCCCCGGCTTCGTCGAGACGCGCATGACCGAGGCTACCGCGGAGCGCATGGGGGTCAGCTTCGAGGACTTCAAGAAGGCGGCGTTGGAACGGATCCCGCGGCGCATCCTCGGCCAGCCCTCACACATCGCCGCGGTCATCGCCTTCCTCTGCAGCGACGACGCCGAGTACGTCTCCGGGCAGACGATCTACGCCGCCGGCGGCCCGCGGGGATAGCGACGCCGCCGCGACCGTGCTGAGGGGTCGACACGTGATAGGACCGCACGGGACAATACCGACATTCCAACTATCACGGAGCATCTGCCCCATGAACGCTGTCGAACTGATCAAGCGTGACCACCGTTCCGTCGAAGACCTGTTCGCGACGTTCGAGTCCAGCGAGCCCCAGGCGCGCGGGCAGACGCTGGTCGAGATCATCCGCGAGCTCTCCATCCACGCCGCCATCGAGGAGGAGCACCTCTACCCGCTGATCGAGAAGGAGCTCGAGGGGGGCGAGAAGATGGTCAAGGAGGGGGAGAAGGAGCACCAGAAGGTCAAGGAGATCCTCGGCCGGCTCGACGGCAAGGTCGACAAGGCGCACACCAAGGAGGTGGCCGACATGGTCAGCCGCCTGGAGCGCGATGTCGAGCACCACGTCGAGGAGGAGGAGAGCGAGGTCCTGCCCAAGCTCGAGGCGTCGGTGTCGAAGAGCCGGCTCGACGAGGTCGGGCGGGAGCTGAAGCAGGCCAAGGAGACCGCCCCCACCCGCCCGCATCCCAACCAGCCGCCGGCCACCGAGCTGACCGGCAAGGCCAACGCCGCTCTCGACAAGGCGCGCGACAAGGTGAGCGGCCGGGGCTGATCCCGGATCACCAGCGGGACGGGGCCTGCCCGGAGCCGGCCCCGTCTCTCCGCTGGTTCACGCCCACGTCACGGCGACGTGGGCACGATGGTCGCGCATGCAATCCCACCCGCTGTCGAGCGTCCCCCTCCCCGGCGTGAGGCTGGCGGCGAGCGCGGACGCCCCGGCGCCCGGCGTCGCGGTGCGGGCGCGCGGCCTGGTGCACGGTTACGGCCGCGGCCAGCGCGCCGTGCCCGTGCTGCGCGGCGTCGACCTCGACATCGCCGCGGGCAGCCACGTCGCCCTGCAGGGCCCCTCGGGCGCGGGCAAGAGCACCCTGCTCAGCCTGCTTGGCGGCCTGGAGCGGCCGCGCGGCGGCGAACTCTGCGTCGGCGACATCGACGTCGCTGCGCTCCGCGGGCGCGCCCTGGCCGCCTACCGCCGCAGCGTGGTCGGCTTCGTCTTCCAGCACTTCGGCCTGGTCGAGGTGCTCACCGCCCGGGAGAACGTGATGCTGGCGATGAGCCTGGCCGGCGTGCCGCCGCGGTACCGCGGGCGCCGGGCGGACGAGATGCTCGCCGCGGTCGGCCTCGCCGCGCGCGCCGGCCACCGGCCCGGCCAGCTCAGCGGCGGCGAGCAGCAGCGCGTCGCCATCGCCCGCGCCCTGGCCAACCAGCCGCGCCTGCTCCTCGCCGACGAGCCCACCGGCAACCTCGACGAGGAGGCCACCGAGCGCGTTCTCGAGCTGCTGCAGCGGGTGGTGGTGGAGCGCGGCTGCACGCTGGTGGTGGTGACCCACAACCCGCTGGTGGCGCGCTGGGCCGGCGTGCGCCTGCGGCTGCGCGACGGGGTGGTGCAGGCGTGAGCTGGCGCGACGGCCTGCTCCTCGCCCTGCGCAGCGTGCTGCGCCGGCCGGCCCGCACCGCGCTGACCGTGATCGCGGTGGCCCTGGGCAGCGGGCTGCTGGTGGCCCTGGCGGCGATCGCCGCGGTGGCCGACACCCGGGTCATCGGCGAGCTGGGCAAGGGCGGTCCGGCCACGGCCATCAAGGTCGCCGCCGCGGCGCCCGACCCGGTGGCGCCCGACAGCGACACGCCCAGGGCCGGCGCCGCCAAGAACCTCGACGACTCCGCGCTGCGCGCCATCCGCGCCGCGCCGTCGGTCAGCTCGGCGCTGCCGGTGCTGGCGCAGCAGGTGATCGCCGTGCCCCCGCCGCGGGGCACCCAGATCCAATCCTTCGCCGGCGACGACCCCGACAGCGGCCAGCCCCACCCGTTCGACGCCACCGTCGTCGGCGTCGACCTCGGCGCCCTGCGCAGCCTGCCGATCACGCTGCTGGCAGGGCGGGTGCCCTCGCCGGGATCGCTGACCGAGGTCGCCGTCGGCCTCGACTACCTCGACAAGCTGGGCCTCGCCGTCAAGCATCCCGAGGTGGTGCTCGGCACCGAGGTGGAGCTGGGCACGCCGCAGGTGGTGCCCGAGGGCGACATCCGGGTGCGGGCGCGGTGGACGCGCGCGGCGATCACCGGCGTGGTCGCGCAGCAGGTGGGTGACGGCACCTTCCTGGGTTCCATCGAGATGACCCGGGCGCAGCGGGCCTGGCAGGTTGCGGGCGTGGATGGCAGCAACTTGGGGCTGCCGCTGCCGTCGACGCAGTACTCGGGCGCCATCGTCGTGGCCGACTCGCTCGACGCGGTGCACACGGTGCGCGCCGAGATCACCACGCTGGGGTACTCCTCGAGCGCGCCGGAGCATCTCGTCGCCACCGTGCAGCGCTACCTGCACGTCGTCGACATCGTGCTCGGCTCCATCGGCCTGATCGCGCTGACCATCGCCGCGCTGGGCATCGCCAACGCGCTGCTCGCCGCGGTGCGCGAGCGGCGCCGCGAGATCGGCGTGCTCAAGGCCATCGGCGCGCGCGACCGCGACGTGCTGCGCTGGTTCCTCGCCGAGGCGCTGTTCAGCGGTGTGGTCGGCGGCGCGCTGGGCACCGCGGCCGGTCTCGGCGCGGTGGCGGCGACCGGCGCGGTGGTCAACGGCTACCTGGTGGCCCAGGGGCTCGCCGGCGTCGACCTCGGTGGCGTGCCCTTCGCCACCGCTGCGGTTGGGGTTGGCGGCTCGGCGCTGTTGGCGCTGCTCGCCGCGGCCTGGCCGGCGCTGCGCGCCGCGCGGCTGCCCGCGCGCGAGGCGGTGGGCGTGCTGTGAGGATGTTGCGGCCACTCCTGGCAGCTACTGCGGCGCTGCTGATCGCCGCCTGTGGCGCCGAGACGCCCGCCGCGCTGCATCCCGCGCCGTCGATCCCGGGTGCCGGCCGCGCCGAGGTGTACGTCGCCCTGGGCGCCAGCGAGACGGTCGGCACCGGCATCGACGACCAGTCGCTGCGCCTGCGCGACACCTGGCCGCAGCTCTTCTTCAACGAGGCGCTGCCCCGCGCCGCGACGTACTACAACCTGGGCATCCCCGGCATCAGCACCGCCGCCGCGCTGCAGCGCGAGCTGCCCGAGGCGCTCTCGCTGCATCCCACCGTGGCCAGCGTGTTCTTCACCGTCGACGACCTCGTGCAGGGTGTGTCGCCGGCCGACTACGAGGCCAACCTCGACCGCATCGTCCGCGCCCTGCGCCAGGGCGGGAGGGCGGTGGTGCTGGTGGCCAACGCGCCGCACATCGACGTCCTGCCCGCCTACCAGGCCTGCCTGGCCGGCCAGGCCTTCTGCCCGCTCGGCGCCGGCGCCAGCGTGCCGCCGCCCGCCGCGGTCGACGCGGCGGTCGACGCCTACAACGCCGCGGTCGCGCGCGTCGTCGCCCGCGAGGGCGCGGTGCTCGTCGACGTCGCCGCCCACGGTGGCGAGATCGCCACCAACCCCGCCGACATCGCCTCCGACGGCCTCCACCCCAGCCCCCAGGGACACGCGGCCCTCGCCGCGCTCTTCGTCAGCGCCTACCGGACGGCGACCCACTCGCGCCGATGAAGCCCGCGTGCGGCGCCGCCGCGGAGTCAGGCTGAGCCAGCGGCGGTAGACTCTGCCGCGGAGCGATGCCGGAGTGGTTGATCGGAGTGGTCTTGAAAACCACAAGGGCCGTCAAGCCCTCGGGGGTTCGAATCCCTCTCGCTCCGCGGCTGCCACAACGCGCTCCATGAGCGCCGCCACCTCGGCGGCCCGGTCGCTCCGGGGCAGGTAGGACACCACCTCGGCGTCCTCGACGTCGATCGCGTCGAACAGCTTGCCGAGCACTTGGCGCCGTGTGTGGGTCGCCGGTGTTCCAGGCGTCGAGGACGCCGGTGAAGTCCAGAGGTGGCAGCTTGGGCCCCACGGTCTTGGCGAGTTCACCCCGGATCGCGGCCAGGCAGTTGACCTCGGCGAGGTACTGCTCCTCGCTCCACCGCTTGGCCGAGTAGAACATGAAGTCCGCCCGGCGCAGGGATTCCTCGACATTGCTCAGCGCGTCCGGCGAGGTGTCCGCTGTCTCTCCCTGAGCGAGCGCCTCCCGAAACATCGTCGCAGGATTCTCAGTCCATATAGCTGACTCGCAGGGACTCCTTGCCTGGAGTCTGTGGCAGCAATGGGCAGCCAACACCCGGTTCGCCCTATGAACGCGAGCGTGCGCAGTGAAATGAAGAGCGCTATTGGAGGGGCGGCCCTCTGGGTGGCCTCTCTCGCCGTCACGACGGCGGGCGGTGTGGTGGGTTTCGCCCTTGGCGCGATCCTTGTGGCCAGGGCATTTACGGACCCAGTGGCGAGCGGGACGGCCCCTAAGGTCTTCGCCTCCGTAGTACTCGCTGGCGAAGTGATCGCAACTGCTGCGGGAGGCAAGCGGTTCCGCGCTACGGGATACGGACGGAAGGACTCGCGGCTCCTTCTCGGGGCTGTGTGTTGGTCGTGGGCATTGGTCCTGTCAAATGTGGTGATCGGCCTAGTGCTGGGGTCGGTCCAGTAGAGCGTCCTCTGCTAGGGCGGCGTGGAGCCGCGAGTTCGCGGACTCGCGGCTACCGCGGTACGCGGCCGGTCGCTCAGATCAGACACGAGAGTCGCTGTCGCCGGCCTCGGCGAGTGCTTTGATATATCGGTTTCTGGCAGCCAGAAGTGATCGCATGTAAAGGCGCAGCACAAGCGCGTCGCCGAGTACGCCGATGAGACCGAGAGGAAGCCGATACTCGAGCCGATCGGTCATGCGGGTCAAATCGTGGCGAAATTCAAATATGTGCTCATGCCGAAAGGACGGGGACGGGCCATCGACGATCTCATCGACGACGCGAGTGGGGCGCTGATACGCAGATATCCTTGAAGTCATCCGCCAGGTGCGGCCGAGGTGATGGGCTTCCCAGGTGACGTGGTCATCGAGCGTCATCCTTCCCGACATGACGCCGGCGACGGCCCGTTCTCGCGTATGGGGCATCGATGCCTGATGGACGTCGACATCGAGCGACAAGTCAAAACAGCCCCACCGAGCCTCGTCGTGTGGGCTGCGGTGAGGTGGTGGTTCGACGCCACTTTCGAGGAGGAGAAGCACGACAGATGACCGCGACACAGAGCGGCTCAGCCCGTGCCGGCGGTTCCTGTGAGGACCGGCGGTATGCCGCGGTGAGGCCGGCGATGCGCCTGGCCACCGCAGACGAGCGCCTTGCCGTCGGCCTGGAGGAATGCCTGCGCGCTCTGGGGATCCTGCCGACCCTCGACCAGGGAGAGGTCGAGCTGCTACCAGTCAGCCATACCCTCCGTGGCCCGGCCGGAACCCAGCGCCTCACGCCCACCGAGCTGCACCTGCTCGCCTGCCTGCTGCGACATCGCGGCACCGTGCTGGACAGATGTCAGCTGGCCGAGCTGGCATGGAACCGGGCCGCGAGCGGGTTCGCCCGCGAGACCGAGGTCTACGTTTCGCGGGTGCGTCGCAAGCTGGCCAACGTGGGCGCCGCGGGACGCATCGAGACGGTGCGCGGCAGGGGCTACCGGGTCAGCTGACCCCGTGGCCAGGGGGGAGCGCTGCGTGGACGACGTCCGGCGCGGAGTGAGGCCACCGCAGCCGGCCGTGGGTATACTCGACAGCCTCCGCGGGGAGGTGGCTGAGTGGCCGAAAGCGCCCGCCTGCTAAGCGGGTGAGGGGTATCAAACGCTCCTCCGAGGGTTCGAATCCCTCCCTTCCCGCCAGCCCCGCTGCGGCGCCGGCGGCAGCGCGCGACTGGCGGGCAGCGCGACTGCGGGTGAACGCCAAATACCTGGCGTACCATCTCCGGCGGGACCCGCCAGAGCCAGTGGGTGGATGACCGATGGGGGACCGAGGAGGCGTGCCGGCGCCTGGGGCCGCGCCAGCGCCGGCGGAGGACGGCCATGGGCTGTTCCTCGACATGGCCACCAGCCTGGCCGGCTCGCTGCACCGCCCGGAGGTGGTCCGGCGGGTGCTGGAGCGGGCGTTGACCACGCTCAACGCCGACCGCGCCACCCTCTCCCAGTTCAGCGGCGGCAAGGTGGTCATCGAGGCCACGGCGGGCCAGCAGGAGGCGCTCACCTGGGTTGGTCGCGGCTATCCGCTGTCGAGCCTCGAGAGCCAGCCGGCGGTGTGGCAGGCGGTGCAGGAGGGGCGCATCGTGCTCGCCGGGCCGCTCGACGACGCCAGCGCCTTCCCCGAGTTCCGCGAGGCGCTCCGCCAGGTGCGCCACAGCGCCACCATCCCGCTGCTGGTCGACGACGAGCCGATGGGCCTGCTGGTGCTCAGCCGCCGGGATGACCCGCCCTTCAGCGAGGCCGACCTGCCGGCGATGAGCCTGCTCGGCGGCGTCGCCGCGCTGGCCCTGCGCAACGCCATCCTCTACCACGACCTGCAGGGCACGGCCACCGCGCTGGCCAGCGCCGTCGACGCCGCGCGCGACATCGCCGCCCAGGAGGAGAGCCAGGACGCGCTGCGCCGCCTGCTCTCCCACGCCGTGCGCGCCGCCGGCGCCGACGAGGGCTCGATGCTCCGCCTCGACGGCGAGCAGGTGGTGCTGCAGCTCTCCACCGCTGGGGTGCCCCCCGGCGCCCGCTTCCCCATGGCGCGCACCACCCTGGAGGCGATCACCAACGGCGAGGTGCGCGAGCTGACCGCCGCCGACTACGCCGGCAGCTTCCCCAGCGCCGCCCCCGCGGTGGCCGCCTACAGCCGCTTCCTCATCGTCCCGCTGGCGGTAGCCGGCAGCGCGCTGGGTGTGCTCGCCCTGGGCCGCCGCGCCGACGTCCCCTTCGAGGCGAACGAGATGCGCGGCGTGCAGCAGGTGGCCTCGCTGGCCGCGCTGCTGCTGCGCAACGCCTTCCTGCTCGACGAGGCCAAGGAGGCGAACCACGCGCGCGTCGAGTTCGTCAACATGGCGGTGCACGAGCTGCGCGCCCCGCTCACCGTGATCCAGGGCTACCTCTCGATGCTCGCCGACGGCGACGTCAGCGGCACCGCGGCCCTGCCGCTGGTCGCCACCATGCGCGCCAAGGCGGCGGAGATGGGCGCGGCCATTGACGAGATGCTCTCCATGGCCCGGCTGGAGGCGCACAGCCTGCCGGTGAGCATCGTCGACGTCGAGGTCGACCGCCTGCTCGCCGACGCCGCCGACCGCGGCCAGGGGCGCGCGGCTCTGCGCGGCGGTAGCGTCGAGCTCGGCGAGATCGACCATGTGGCCGTCGCCGCCGACGTGCTCCTCGCCGGGCGAATTCTGGACAACCTCGTCAACAACGCAGTGGCCTACAGCGACCGCCCACCCGCCGTGGTGCTCTCCGCGCAGGCCGACGGCAGCGAGGTGCAGGTGCGCGTCAGCGACAACGGACGCGGCATCCCCGAGGAGCTGTCGGAGCGCATCTTTGAGCGCTTCTTCCGCGCCGATCCCACCGGTGTGGGCACGGGTCTCGGCCTCTATCTCAGCCGCGGCCTGGCCGAGGCGATGGGCGGCTCGCTGGTGCTGGAGAGCTCGCGCGTCGGCCACGGCAGCGTCTTCCGCCTCACCCTGCCGCGCGCCGCGCCCGTGGTTCGCGCCTGAAACAAGCGGTCGACGGGCGCGTGCACGCGGGCGAAGCAGCCGTATCATCACCGTCGCTTCGCACCCGATCCCGCGCGGATCCCCAGGAAAGGATGGCCGAGTCCCCCACCGACCGCTGCCCGTACCTGCGGCCGTTCCCGGAGGACTTTCGCGCCTGCCCGGCGTACGGCCCCAGCCGCTTCGTCGCCCTCGACACCGGCTACCGCCCGCTGTCCTTCGTGTGGACCTGCGCCCATCTCGACGCTGCCGTGGCGCCGCAGCGCAACCGCTTCTACGCCAAGTGCCGCATCGGCGACCCCGCCGCCCGCGCCGCCTGGGTCGCCGCGCAGCGCGTCGAGCGCCTCGCCGCGCTGCGCGCCATGTCGGACGAGTTCAACGCCGCGGTTGCCGACCTGGTCGGCCGTCTCTGGGAGGCCAAGGGCAGGCAGCTCCGCGCCGACGAGGGCAGCGCCGAGCGCCGCGCCGCCACCGCCCACCTGCGCGAGCTGGGCGACCAGTTCCTCACCGGCGTGGAGCGCTTCCTCGAAGAGCACGCCGCGCCGTTGCAGGCACTGGGCTTTCCCCTGGAGCCCTGCCTGGGACTCTTCTCGGAGGTCATCGAGCGCTGGGTGGAGCAGCCCAACGCCGAGCCACCCGTCATCAGTGACAGCTCGCTGGAGCCCTTCCCGCCGGACACGCGGGTGTTCTTCAAGCCCGACTACGTGGCGGAGAGCGCGTAGCGACGGCCGGATTTGTCCGGGTTGCGGCGACGGCGGCGCCGCATCGGCGGCTACCATCGCGCGATGGTCTCGACCCCATCCCGCCGCGGCGTTGCCAACATGGCCGGCCGCCGCGTGCTGATCACCGGTGCCGCGGGAGGGCTGGGCGGTCCCACCGCGGTGGAGATGCGCCGCCTCGGTGCCACGGTGATCGGCGTCGACCTCGTCGCCCTGCCGCCCGACATCCTCGCCGCCGACGTGCGCGACGCCGAAGCGGTGCAGGCCGCCGTCGACGTCGCCGCTGAGCGCATGGGCGGCATCGACGTGCTGGTCAACTGCGCGGGCATCGGCATCGCCGGCGACGCCGGCGCCTTTCCCGACGCGGCGGCGCGGCGGGTGCTCGACGTCAACCTGCTGGGCACCTGGACGGCGACCGCCGCGGCGCTGCCCCACCTGCTGCGCTCGCACGGCCACGTGGTCAACATCGCCTCCGGACTGGCCTACGTCACAGTGCCGTTCGCCGTCGCCTACACGGCGAGCAAGCGCGCCGTCACCGCGTACTCCGACACGCTGCGCATGGAGTACCGCGGGCGCATCACGGTGAGCACGGTGTACCCGGGCTACGTGCGCACCGCCATCCACGAAGGTCCCGCGGCGCAGGGCGTGTCGCTGGAGGGCGCGGTGCCCGCCGAACCGGCCGAGTGGACGGTGCAGGCCATCGTGCGCGCCTGCCTGACCCGCCGTCGCGACCTGCCGACGAGTCGCCGTGTCGCGCTCGGCATCTTCGTCGGCCGCCATGCGCCCGGGCTGCTCGACGCGGCGGTGTCGCGGCGCTTCGAGCGGGTCTTCCGCAACCGCCTGCGGCCGTCGTTCCTCCGCCAGTTCGACGCCGACACGCCCGACGCGCTGAGCGCGCCGCGCCCGGCGCCGCCGACGCTGCCGCGCTAGCTGCCGGGTTGCCGGTCGGCGGCGAGGCCGTCGAGCTGGTCGGCGTGCTCCTCGAGGTGGCCGACCAGGAACTCGTCGACGATGCGCTCCAGCGGCATGGTGCCCAGCGTGCTGTGCTGCCCGCGCACCGACCAGGCGCCGTCGGGCAGCTCGGCGAGGAACGTACGCAGCTCACCGATGTCACTGTCGACGCGTGACCACAACTCCTCGACGTCGACACCGCGGTCGCGCTCGATGGCCGCGATGCGCTGCGAATCCGATTTGACCCGGCCGAAGGGCACCGGCTCGCCGCGATACGCAGCGATCACCGCGCGCGCCTGCCCGATCCAGTAGGGCACGAACTCCGCGAGATGGGCCCACACCTGTCCCCACTCCCACCGCTCGCCGGTGCGCTGGTCGGGGTCGGTGAGGTGTCCCTGGGTCGCGTCCCGCGGCGTGGTCGCGCGGGCCCGCAGCCGCTGCTCGACCGCATCGAGACGCTGCAGGAACTCGTCCGCGGGCATCAGCGCAGCGGCCGCAGCGGCGGCCCCTCGACAACGCGGTTACGCAGCACACCGAGCATCTCCACCTCCAGCTCGACGACATCGCCCGGCTTCAGCCACGGGTACGCCTCGGTGCCGTGGGTCAGGGAGAGTTCGAGGATGCAGCCGGTCCCGCAGGTGCCCGAGCCGATCACGTCGCCGGGCTCGACCCGGGTGCCGCGCGACGCGTAGGCGAGCATCTCGCCGAAGCTCCAGTAGATGTCGGCAAGCGAGGCGCGGGAGTATTCGACACCGTTGACACGAGCGACCATGGCCAGGTCGAAGGCACGGCCGCTGCGGCGCGCCTCGACCTCGTCGGGGGTGACCAGCATCGGCCCCAGCGAGGTGGCGAAGTCCTTGCCCTTGACCGGCCCCATCGACAGCTTCATCTCGCGCCGCTGGATGTCGCGCGCGCTCCAGTCGTTCATGATGGTGTAGCCGGCGATGTGGCGCTCCGCCGCGGCGGGCTCGAGGTTCTCGCCGGCCATGCCGACCACCGCGGCCACCTCCAGCTCGTAGTCGAGCGCCTCGCTGCCCGGTGGCACGGCGACGTCGTCGTCGGGGCCACAGGTGGCGTAGGGATTGCTGAAGTAGAAGACGGGGAGCTGGTACCAGTCGGGATCCATCTCCAGGCCGCGGCGCTGCCGGGCGGTGCGCACGTGCTGTTCGAACGCGTAGAAGTCGCGCACCGTCGAGGGGTGCGGCAGCGGCGCGCGCAGCCGCACGTCGCCGAGCGCGACCACCTCCGAGGGCTCACGCATCGCCAGCTCCCCGGCGCTGCGCAGGCGATCGCCGTCGTCGCCGAGCAGGTCGCGCAGCGACAGGCCCTGGGCCAGCCCGTGGATGTACTCGCCGTGGAGGACCCCGGCGCGATCGTGCCCCGTCTCAGGATGCTGGTAGGTGACGAATCGCATGGTGCAAGTGTGAGCCGCGGCCCGGGGTCCTGGCGGCGGGTGTGCGATGGCTGCCACACACCCGCCGCACTCTCCCTTACGCGGTCAGCTCGACCGCGCCGACCTCGGCGATTCTCGCCATCGCTGTCTCCAGGCCGTCCCGTGGCGCTGTGAAACAGACCCTGAAGCGGTCATGGGCGCCGAAGGCGATGCCCGGCGCGACGATGACCTGCTTCTCGGCGAGCGCCTGAGTGAAGCTGAGCCCCTCGTTCCAGGGGCTGCGGATCCAGAGGTAGAGGCCGCCCTGCGGCTCGACGACGTCGAGACCCGCCTCGCGCGCGCAGCGCAGCGCGTGGTCACGCCGCTCCCGGTACGGGGCGATGTCGACGTCCCAGGAGTCGAGGTGCAGCAGGGTGCGCTGCATGGTGGCCGGCGCGTTGACGAAGCCCAGCGCGCGCTGGCACACCTCGAGGGCGCGCAGCGTGGTGGCGTCGCTCAGCGAGGGATGCAGGGCCAGGTAGCCGATGCGCTCGCCGGCGAGGCCGAGATCCTTGGAGAAGGAACGCGCCAGGACGGTGGCCTCGTAGTGGTCCATCACCTGCAGGTCCCGCGAGGGCGCGTAGACCAGGCGGCGGTACACCGCGTCGACGATCAGCACCACCCGGCGGCCGGTGTGGCGGCGGTGGGCCTCGAGGACGGCCGCCAGTGCGCGCAGCTCGCCGTCCCTCGCCACGTGGCCGCTGGGATTGTTGGGCGTGTTGAGGATCACCGCCGCGGTGCGCGGGCTGAGCGCGTCGACCAGCGCGTCGGGGTCGAGCGACATGTCCTGCCGACTGGGCACGGCGACGAAGCGCGCGCCGGCGGCGTCGCAGTAGGCGCGGTATTCGCCGAAGTAGGGCACGAACCCGACCACCTCGTCGCCGGGGTCGACAAAGGTGCGCAGCGCAAGCGAGATCGCCGCGCCGGCGCCGCTGGTCATCGCCACCGATTCGGCGGTGACACCGGGGAAGCCGACGTCCTGCGCGGCGCGCTCGCGCACCTCGGGGTAGCCGAGGTTGGGCATGTAGCCGAAGCGCGCCGCGCCGCGCTCGGCGGCGGCACGCTGCAGTGCCTCGCGCACCGAGGGCAGCGGTTCGCCGAGCGGCTGGCCCAGGGCCAGGTCGCAGACCGCGTCGTCCCCGTGCAGGGCGCGCAGGCGCTGGCCCTCGGCGAACATGCGGCGCACCCACGAGCCCGCCTCGACCTGCCCGCGGGCCCAGTCGGAGATCGGCGACATGTCCCTCGGCACCGTCATGGGCGCGGCTCGTGCCAGGAGTACGGGTACGTCGTGTCCAGAACGCTGCGGGCTACCGAGGTGCGGTGCAGCGGCCGGAAGGTGTCCACCATGACGGCGATCTCGTCGGTCTCGCGAGGCCGGTCGAACGACGCCTCCAGCGCGCCCGGCTGCGGGCCGTGCGGCACGCCGCCGACGTGGTGGGTGATCGATCCCTCGCTGATGCCGCGCCGGGCCGCGTAGTTGCCGCCGGCGTAGTAGAGCACCTCGTCGGAGTCGAGGTTGGAGTGGTGGTAGGGGAGGATCACCGCGTCGGGATCCCAGTCCACCTTGCGGGGCACGAAGCTGCAGATCACCACGTTGCGCGCCTGGAAGGTCTGGTGCATCGGCGGCGGCACGTGGAAGCGGCCGGCGCGCGGCTCGAAGTCGTGGATGGAGAAGGCGACGGGGTACACCGTGCCGTCCCAGCCGACCACGTCGAAGGGATGGTGGTCGAGGCAGTAGCGGGTGATCCGGCCGCCGCGCTTGAGCCACACCTCGCAGGGCCCTTCGCCCTGCTCCAGGTCCTCGGGGGCGCGGAAGTCGCGCTCGCTGTACGGCGCCATCTCGGTGAGCTGCCCGTTGCGGGCGCGGTAGCGGTCGGGCACGTCGACCAGGCCGCTGCACTCGATGACCAGCACGCGGGCCGCATCCGCGTCGTCGAGCGCCAGGCGATACACCGTGCCGCGCGGGATCACCACGTAATCGCCGGTGTTGACCGGAAGCCGGCCGAACTGCGACATCAGCACGCCGCTGCCCCGGTGCAGGAAGAGCACCTCGTCGGCGGAGCCGTTGACGTAGAGCGTCTCCTGCTGGTGGGCGGGGACGGCGAGGCCGATGCGGACGTCGTCGTTGACCAGCAGGAACTGGCGGCCGCTGATCACGTCGCCGTCGGCGTCGAGGCGCCAGGCCTCGAGGTGCGCGTGGTCGTGCACCGGCTGCTCCTGCAGCGGCTCCATGTCAGTGGGACCCGGGGCGACGTCGTGGGCCGCCTCCGGCATGTAGCGGTGGTAGAGCAGCGAGCTGGGGCCGCTGAAGCCCTCGCGGCCGAACAGCTCCTCGTAGATCGGCGCGCCGTCGCGCTCGACGCGCACGTGCCGCTTGCGCGGCACCTCACCGACGCGGCGGTAGGGGCGCATCGCGCTACAGGTTCCCGCGAGCGGCCTGCTCGCGCTCGATGGCCTCGAACAGCGCCTTGAAGTTGCCCTTGCCGAAGCCGCGCGCCCCGTTGCGGCGCTGGATCACCTCGTAGAACAGGGTGGGGCGGTCGGCCACCGGCCTGGTGAAGATCTGCAGCAGGTAGCCCCGGTCCTCGAAGTCGACCAGCACGTGGTTGCGGCGCAGCTCCTCGAAGTCTTCGGTGACACCGTGCTCGGCGATGCGCGGAGCTATGTCCTCGTAGTACGTGTCGGGAGCTTGCAGGAACTCCACGCCGCGGCGGCGCATCTCGGCGACGCTGCTGACGATGTCGTCGGTGTGCAGGGCGATGTGCTGCACGCCGGGACCGTGGTAGTAGTCGAGGTACTCCTGGATCTGCGACGCCTTGAGACCCTGGGCCGGCTCGTTGATGGGGAAGGTGATCATGGTGCGCGGGTCGCGCACCACCTTGCTGCGCAGGGCGCTGTACTGGGTGGCGATGTCGTGCTCGTCGAACTCCTGGAACACGTCGAAGTCGAACACCGACTGGTACCACTCCACCCAGGTGTCCATGCGGCCCAGCTCGACGTTGCCCACGCTGTGGTCGACGTGGTGCAGGCCGGCGCCGCCGCCGCGGGATTGCGCGGCGCGATAGCCGGGGAGGTGGGGGCCGCTGTACTCGTCGCGCTCGACGAAGCGGTGCACCGTGTCGCCGAAGGTGGCGATGGTGGCCTGGCGCACCGCGCCGTGGTCGTCGCTCACCGCGTGCGGCTCCTCGAGCCCGCGCGCGCCGCGCTTGAGCGCCGCGTCGTACGCCGCCGCCGCGTCGCGCACCCGCATGGCGATCGCCTTGACCCCGTCGCCGTGGCGGCGCACGTGCTCGGCGATCTCGCCGTCGGGCCGCAGCGGCGCGGTCACCACCAGGCGGATGTTGCCCTGCTGCAGGACGTACGAGGCGCGGTCGCGCAAGCCCGTCTCCGGACCGCTGTAGGCGACCACGTCGAAGCCGAAGGCGCTGCGGTAGTAGTGCGCCGCCTGGCGCGCGTTGCCGACGTAGAGCTCGATGTGGTCGGTGCCTTCGAGCACCGGCACGTCGGTGGAGCGCAGCGTCTGCAGTGTCTCGGTCACGCGGCGCTGCTCCGCTCCAGCTGCTGGCGGCGCTGGTCGAGGCCGTCCCAGAAGACCTTGACGCCGTCGAGCATCTCCCGCGCGCCGTCGAGGAACTTCTGCTCGTCGAAGCCGGCGCGATGATAGGCCTCGCGCAGCTCGTCCATGGTGTGCGCGGCGTGCTGGTCCTCGACGCGGTCGTGCCAGGTGAAGAAGGCCAGGCGCAGGTCGGGGCACTCGCGGTCGCGGTAGGCGTCGAGGCCCTTGATCAGCTGCTTCCAGAAACCCGCCGCGGCCCAGTGCTCGACGGCAAATGAGGCGCCCTCGGCGACGTCGGGGTGCTCGCTGCCGTACAGCCGCGCCAGCTCGTCGCAGAAGTGCAGCGTGGTCGGCGTGCCGTGCTTGCGCTTGCCCAGCTCGTCGAAGCTCAGGCCCAGCGGCTTGGCGAACTGCAGCAGCCATTCGAAATGTGCCGCGCTGAACTTGAAAGTGCCGCCGTCGACGGTTCCCTCGGTGCTGACCAGCTCGGGGTCGCCCATGCGCTCGATCTGGTCGGACTCGACGGGCTTCTCCTGGATCGGCGAGGTGCGCCCGCTGCGGAAGACCACGCCCAGCTCGTTAGCGAGGATCTCCTTGGACTCACGCGCCTGCTCTAGTGTCGGCGCGTTGATGGTCTTGAGCAGCTGGGCGACGATGAACAGGTTGCTGAAGACGCTGAACTGCTGGCAGAGGTCGCGCACCTGGGCCCGGCTCGCCGTCCCCTGCTCGAACCAGGTGCAGTAACTGTTGCTGGTGACGACGGGATGGTCGAACACCACCCGGCGGACCCGCTCGAAGAACCGCTCCCACTCGGGGCTGCTGGGGGCGGCGGTCTGCTGCGCGCGCGTGGTCGCTGTGGCCATGTGGACTCTTGGCCTCCGACGGCTCGATTCCGGGAAGATGATCCGCCGACAATTGTCCGGGCTTAGCCGTGGTGTGTCCAGCGGATGCGGTCTTTTCTGGACGATCTGTGGTTCAATTGGCCGCGCCTGGCGACGAAGCGTCGCGGTGGCCGCCGCCGGCGCGGCGCCGGCTGGACGGACTGCTCGGGTGCATTGGGCCGCTGGGGCCCACGGAGGTGCGATCGATGCCGCGGCGTGACGACCCCGAGGAGGGCGAGCTCGAGGCCGGCGGTGCGCGAGAGGCGGTGCGTGGCGCGGCCCGGGAGCGGCGCGAGGCGGAGGAGGAGCTGCGGCCGGCGGTGGCGCTGGACCGGATCGACCGCCGCATCCTCGAGCTGCTGCGCGACGACGGGCGACTGCCGGTGGCCGCCCTGGCCGAGCGCGCCGGCATCTCGCGCGCCAACGCCTACACCCGCCTGGAGCGGCTGCGCAGCGAGGGGGTGATCCGCGGCTTCGCGGCGGCGGTGGACTCGCGGCGGCTGGGGCTGGGCATCGCCGCGCTGATCCTCATCGCCGGGCGCCAACCGGCCTGGCGGTCGCTGCGCGAGCAGCTGCTGCGCATGCCCGAGATCGAGTACTGCGCCTTCACCACCGGCGAGTACGACGCGCTGATCCTGGTGCGGGTGCCTGACGTGGAGACGCTGCGCGACGTGATCCTCGAGCGGCTGCAGTCGATGCCGGCGGTGCGCGCCACCGAGACGGTGTTCGTGCTCGACGAGGTGGTGCGGCGGCCGTACATCCTGCCGTAGGGGGGCGCCGCTGGCATGCCGTTGCCGATGCGATTCGCCCGCCGCCTCGCTACGCTTGCCGGCTGATGGCTCCTCCGGCGCGCGTCGACCCGGCGCCTGGCGCGGCGTCCGACCCGGCAGCGGCCGATTCGGCAGCGGCGTCTGAGTCGGTGCCGGCTGCCGCCTCCGGAGCGACGTCTGCCGCGAGGCGCGTCGTGTCCGACGGCGCGGCGTTGTCTCCGCGTCGCCTCGGCGCGGTGGTGTTCGTCGCCGGCGGCGGCTCGCTGGCCATCGAGATCTGCGCCTCGCGGCTGCTCGCCCCGTACTTCGGCAGCTCGACGGTGGTGTGGGCCAACGTCATCGGCCTGATCCTCATCTACCTCTCGGTGGGCTACTGGGTGGGCGGCCGCGTCGCCGACCGGCACGCCTCGCCGCGCCTGCTCGGCCGGCTGCTGCTCGTCGCCGCTGCGGTGATCGCGGTGCTGCCGTTCATCGCCCATCCCGTGCTCGACGTCGCGGTGCGCGGCTTCGACAGGCTCTCCGCCGGCGCGGTGGCCGGCTCCTTCTTCGCCACCGTCGCGCTGTTCGCGGTGCCGGTGACCCTGCTCGGCATGGTGTCGCCGTTCGCGATTCGCCTGGCGCTGCGCGACGTGGACCAGGCCGGCACGGTGTCGGGACGGCTCTACGCGTTGTCGACAACCGGCAGCATCGCCGGCACCTTCCTGCCCGCACTGCTGACGATTCCCTGGATCGGCACGCAGCGCACCATGATCGGCGCCGCCGCGCTGCTGGCCATCGCCGGAGCTTCGCTCGCCGGCGTGCGCTGGATCGCGGTTCCCGCTGTCGCGATGGGATTGCTGCTGGTGCCGCCGGGGGCGATCAAGAACGACCGCGCCCCGCTGTTCGAAGCCGAGTCGCCGTACCAGTACGTGCGCGTGGTGCAGGTCGGCGACGCGCGACATCTCGAGCTCAACGAGGGCGTCAGCGAGCAGTCGGTGTGGCGCCCGCACACCGTGCTCACCGGCGGCGAGTGGGACATGTTCCTGGTGGTGCCGCCGCTGCTCGACCGCCCGGTGCACGACGTGCTGGTCATCGGCAGCGCCGCGGGCACGATCCCGCGCGCCTACAGCGTGTTCTATCCCGGCGCACACGTCGACGGCGTGGAGATCGACCCCGCGGTGGTCGAGGCGGCGCGGCGCTGGATGGGGCTCGACGACATCCCCAACCTGCACACCGTCACCGAGGACGGTCGCACCTTCCTGCGCTCCACCGGCAAGCGCTACGACGTGATCATCGTCGACGCGTATCGCGAGGAGTACGTGCCCTTCTACATGGCGACGCGCGAGTTCTTCCAGCTGGCGCGCCAGCACCTGCGCAGCGGCGGCGCCATCGCCCTCAACGTGGCCCAGGTTCCCGAGGACCATCGCCTGCCCGACGCTGTGGGCGGCACGCTGGCGTCGGTGTTCCCGCAGGTGTGGCGCTGGCCGGCGCTGCGCTTCAACCAGCTGGTCGTCGGGCTCGACACGCCGAGCGACGCGGCGACGCTTCGCTCGCGCACCGGCGGCATGGCGGCGGAGATCAGCTCGCTCGGCTCGCTGTTCGCGCAGCAGATGCGCCCGGTGGCGGCGGCGTCCGACCCCATGACCGACGACCGCGCACCCATCGAGTGGATCACCGACCGCATGCTGGTCGAGCACATCGCCCGCGGCGAGGGCCTGGA
>CAZCJX010000012.1:25418-50154 GCA_964499205.1 uncultured Actinomycetes bacterium
AGTGGATCACCGACCGCATGCTGGTCGAGCACATCGCCCGCGGCGAGGGCCTGGACGAGCAGTTGCTGCCAAGTGCGCCATGAACTGGACCCGCGCGGCGATGTGGCGCCACGCCGGCGGCGGGGTGGAGCACGCCCACGTGGTGGTGGACGGCAGCGGCGTCGTCGTGGACGGCGTGCTGGTGCGGCCGGGCGCAGCGCCCGGCGAGGAACGGCGGGTGCGCTACACGTTGCACTGTGACGCCGGCTGGCGGGTGCAGTCGGTCGACGTCGACGCGCCGGAGGACGGCACGGCGCTGGCGCTGCACGCTGACGGCGCCGGCTCCTGGCGCGACGGTGCCGGCGTTGCCCTGGCGCATCTCGACGGCTGCATCGACGTCGACCTGATGGGCGTCGCCTTCACCAACACGCTGCCGGTGCGGCGGTTGGGGATGGCGGTGGGGGAGTCGCACCTTCTGGCCGTGGCGTTCGTGCGGCTGCCCTCGATGGAGGTGGTGCGCGCCGAGCAACGCTACACGCGGCTGGCCGGCGACGTGTATCGCTACGAGAGTGTCAGCAGCGGCTTCCGTGCCGACCTGCGCATCGACGCCGAGGGACTGGTGGTCGACTACCCGGGACTGGCCACGCGCATGTGGACGGAGTGACGGCGCGGCCTCAGTACTCCTGCAGGTAGTAGGCCTCGTCGCGGAAGGAGAGCGGCTCGAAGCCGAAGAGGCGGCGCACCGACTCGGGGTGCGCGGTGTTGCTCTTGGCCAGCAGCTTGAGCTGCTGCGGCGTCACCGGCGGGTTGGGCAGCAGCGCGTCGAAGACGATGGCGGCGGGAAGCATCGCGGGGATGGGGACGTGCACGTTGCGACGGCGCGTGCCCATCACGCCCTTGATGATGTCGATGATCTCCTCGAGGCTCAGCCACTCAGGACCGCCGATGTCGGCGAGCAGGCGGCGCGGCCCGGTCTCGACGCACTGCACCACGACGCGGCCGAGGTCGCTGACCGCGAAGGGCTGGAACATGGAGCGGCCGTCGCCGGGCACGGGCACGACGGGGTTCCAGCGGATCAGCTTGACCATGCGGGTGAAGAAGCCGTCGCCGATGCCGAACATCAGGCTGGGGCGGAGCACGTCGAAGGGAATGCCGCTGCCGCGGATGGCCTGCTCGCCCTGCCACTTGCTGAACAGGTAGGGGAAGTCGGGATCGGGCTCGGCGCCCAGCGCGCCGAGATGGATGATGTGGCCGACGCCGGCCTGCTGGGCTGCGGCGACGACGTTCTCGGCGCCCTTGCGGTTGACGTTGTCGAAGGTCTGCGAGCCGCGCTCGCGGATCACCGCAGCGAGGTGGAGCAGCACGTCGCTGCCGCGCAGCGCCTCGACCAACCCCTCGCCAGAGACCACGTCGGCCCGCGCCATCTGCGTCCCGTTGACCCGCGGACCGCGCCGCGCGCCGCGCGCCACCAGGCGCACCTCGTGCCCGGCCGCGACCAGCGCGCGCGAGGTGTGCAGCCCGACGAAGCCGGTGCCTCCCGTGATGGCGATGCGGGCCACAGATGTCTCCTCGATGCTCGGGAATTCGCGGCGCACAGGGTACAGGGGCGGCGCAGCCGCTCGGCGGGGCGGGTGTGATCAGCGCGCTGTCGGGCAGCGGGTGGCCCGCCCGCGGCTCACCCGCGACCGCCCAGCAGCCGGTCGAGCTCGGAGTGTTGCTCCCCGCGACCGCCCACCAGCCGTTCGAGCTCCGGCTGCTGCTCACCCGCGACCGCCCAGCAGCTGGTCGAGCTCCGGCGCCCCGGGGTCGACGTGGCGCAGGCCGGCGATGCCGGCGAAGCCGCGGTCGGCGGACACCAGTGCCTCGGCCCCGCGCCGGATCGCCACCGCCGCCAGCACGGCATCGAAGGCGTCGACGCCGGGATGCTCCCGGAACAGGTCGAGGCCGTGATCGAGGTCGTCCACCGAGGTCTCCAGGACGGTCAGCGCTTCGGAGAAGAGGCGGGCCAGGGCGATGGCATCTCCGCGTGGACGCCGGCGAGCCCGGACGTGGGCGAACTCCTGGAGCACCTCCACCGTGGTGGCCAGCTCGACGCGACCGTCCTGCTGCGCGTGGAGAAGGCGGCGGCAGGGTTCTCTGAGCCGGTCGGGCTCGCCGGTGGCGAGGCAGAGGATGGTGGTGTCGAGGACGATCACACGTAGTCGTCGACGTCGTGCCGGGTCTGCGCGATCTCGCGCTTGAGATCTGCGGTATCGGCCGGGACCGGCATCGGCTCGGCGGCGAGGATCGCCTCGATGGCGGCACGACGGCGGGCCGCGCGCGACTCGGGGAGCGCCTGGTCGATGGCGTCGCGGATCAGGGCGGCGACCGAGATGTGGCGGCGCTCTGCCTCGGCTGCGAGGCGGTCGTAGCGCTCCTCGTCGAGCAGCAGCTGGAGGCGGCGTGTGAGCATGCACATACTGTAGCTCATACGCAAATCTGTGGCCATTGTCATTCCTCCCAGATTCGATTGATGTTCGAACGCATGTTCGCTACACTGTGGCTCCAGCCTCGAGCTCTCCCGTCGATCCCCACTCCGAGGCCGGACGTGGACCCGACGACGACCGACCGCAGCAGGCGTCCCCGCGGCGCCTGGACGGGAGAGAAGCAATGCCGACCACCTCCGGTTCCCTGGCGGAGGCGATCTCCGCCCTGCAGCGTCGCTATGGCGCCGGCGCGGTGCGCCGTGGCGGCGACCCGTTGCCCGCCGGCGTGTGGCCAACCGGCATCCCCACCCTCGACGAGGTGCTCGCCCCCGGCGGGCTGCCGGTCGGCCGCCTCACCGTCCTCGCCGGCGAGCGCCGTCCCGGCTGCCTGGGGGCGACCGGCCGCCTCACCCTGCTGCAGGCGCTGCTCGCGGTGGCCAGCCGCTCGATGCAGGTGGCCTACGTCGACCTGCCCGGCACCCTCGACCCCGGCTTCCTCGCCGACCTCGGCGCCGACCTCGACGCCTGCCTGGTGGTGCGCCCGCCGCGCGGCGGCGCCGGGGCCGGCCTGGCCATGGTGCGGACCTTGGTGCGCGCCGGCGTCCCCTGGGTGGCCGTCGCCTTCGGCAGCGGCCGCCCCGCCGCGACCGCCTGGGAGCATCCCCTCAACGCCCTGGTCGACGCGGTGTGGGGTGCCCGAGCGGTCGCCTGCGTCTCGGCGCCGGCGCCGCTTGCCAAGCCGCTGGCCTACGCCTCCTCGCTGACCCTGGGCTGCTCGCCGCTCGGCTGGCACGAGGCGCACGGCGACGTCGTCGGCCTGCGGGTCCGGCTGGAGGTGGCCAAGAGCCGCGTCGGCGCCCCCGGGGCGACCGCGGCCGTGCTGCTCCGCTATCCCCGCCCGCAGGCGACCGCCGAGGTGGTCGGGCTGCCCTCGCTGCTCGCCGGCCGGCCGCCGAGGGAGAGCTCGCCGGCAACGGAGGACACCGCCGCCGCGATCCCACCGGCCGCCGCCGCGGCGATCCCACCGGCCGCCGTGACCGTGCCCATGGGCCGGCCGGCCTTCCCGGCCGCCGCCACACCGCTCGCCGGCTAGCCACAGGTTTCCCAGGCCGATGTCTCGCATCCTCTGCGCCCGCTTCCCCCACCTGGGGCTGATCGCCGCCTGGCAGCGCCATCCCGAGCTGCGCGGCGAGCCGGTGGTGGTCGGCGGCGCGCCGGAGCTGCGCCTGCCCGTGGTCGCCGCCTCGCCCGCCGCCGAAGCGGCCGGGGTGCACCCCGGCCAGGCGCTGCGCCAGGCGCAGCAGGCCTGTCCCGCCGCGGTGTTCGTCGCCCTCGACGAGGCGGTGGTGGAGGAGATCCGCGCCGCGGTGGTCACCGCCCTCTGCGGCGTCGCCCCGGCCGTCGAGGTGGGTGACGCCGAGGCCTTCGCCGACCTCAGCGGCGGCCATGCCATGCACCCCACCGAGCCCGCCTGGGCGGCGGCGACGGCGCGGGTGCTGGCCGGCGCCCTGGGCGGCGAGGCGCCCGCCGTCGGCGTCGCCGGCTCCCGCTTCGTCGCCAGGATGGCCGCCCGGGTGGCAGCGCCGCGCCACGTGCGCCGCGTCCGCCCCGGCGAGGAGGCGGCCTTCCTCGCCCCGCTGCCGCTCGCCCTGCTCCCCGCCGACCGGGCGGTCCTGTCCCGCCTGGCCGCCTTCGGCATGGACTGCATCGGTGCGGTGGCCAGCCTGCCCCCCGCCGACCTGCAGCGCCAGTTCGGCCCCGAGGGCCTGGCCGTGCACCGCCTCGCCCGCGGCGAGGACGGTGGGGGAATCGACGCCTGGGCGCCGCCGCGCAGCGTCGCCGAGCGCCTGCCGCTCGACGGCGCCATCGCCGACCTGGAGGCGCTGCGCTTCTGTGCCCGCCGCCTCGCCGACACGCTGGGCGGCCGCCTCCACCAGGCGGCCCTGGCCGCCGCGACGCTCACCCTGGCGCTGGAGCAGGAGAGCGGCGCCGTCGCCACCGCCACCCGCGTCCTGCCCGCCCCCGCGGGCAACGCCGGCGAGCTCTGGCCGTCGGTGCTCGGCCTGCTCGGCGAGGTCCGCCCGGAGGCGCCGGTGGTCGGGCTGCGTCTGGAAGCCGGCGGCCTCGGCCCCGGCCCGGGCCGCCAGGTCGACCTCTGGCGCACCGGCGACGCCGGCCGCGACGGGGTGGCCCGCAGCGTCGGCCGCCTGCACGACCGCTTCGGCGCCACTACCGTGCTGCGCCCGCGTCTCGCCCTCGACCCCGGCGACCTGCCGACGCGCCGCTTCGCCTGGGAGGAGGCGGCCGAGGCCATCGCCGCGGCGCAGGCGCACGTCTCCGCGGCGGCACGCAGCCGCTCCCGCGCCCGGCCGTGACCGAGCTCTACGAGCTCCCCGTCGAGGTCCGGCTCGGCGGGGAGGGGCGGATCGAGGCCGTCCGCCTGCCCGAGGGGTGGCGGCTGGTCGACCGGACCACCGCGCGGTGGCTGGTGGAGACCGACTGGTGGCGCGAGCCGGTCAGCCGCGACTACCGCCGCTGCCTGCTCCGCGCCGGCGAGTGCGTCGAGGTCTTCCGCGACATGCGCAGCGGCGCCTGGTACCTGGCTCGCCGTTATGACTGAGCTCCACCAGGCCCGCCAGGCCGCCAGGCCCAGACGCGCCGCCCCCGCCCTGAGCCACCGGCGCACTCCACCACGGGGAGGGGCCGCGGCGGATCCGGCGGCGGGGTCGGGGACGGCGCTGGGAAGGATGGGGAAGTTCCTCGTCATGTGCGCCACGGCAGGAGTTCTGCCGTGAACGATACGCAGAACAGAATTATACACAAGCTAGTTGTGCTGTCAAGCGGCTGGGCCGAGCTCGCCGCCCGCTCCCACTACTCCTTCCTGCAGGGCTCCGCCGCGCCCGCCGACCTGGTCGAGGCCGCCACCGCGCTGGAGATGCCCGCCCTCGGCCTCTGCGACCGCAACGGCCTCTACGGCGCCGTCGAGTTCACCGCCGCCGCCCGCCGCGCCGGCATCCACCCCGTCATCGGCGCCGAGCTCGACCTCGCCGGCGGCGACCGCCTGCGCCTGCTGGCCACCGGCCCCGAGGGCTACCGCAACCTCTCCCGGGCGATCAGCGCCGCCCAGCTCGCCGGCGAGAAGGGCCACCCCCTGCTCGACCTCTTCGGCGACGCCGACCACCACGATGACGCGCTCCAACCGGCGCACCGCCGCCACCGCCCCGTCGAGCCGCCGCCCGAGCGCCCCCTCTCCCTGCGCCCGACCGCCGGCCCCTTCCCCAGCGGCTGGCCCGGCCTACCCTCGACCCGGGAGCTGCCCGCCGGCCCGCCCGCGCGCGTCGACCCGGACGACCTGCGCGGCTGCCACGTCCTCGCCGGCGGCCGCGAGAGCGCCATCACCGACGCCCTGCTGGCCGGCGACATCCGCCTCGCCGAGCGCCTGCTCGGCCGCCTCCGCGACGCCTTCGGCCGCGACAACGTCAGCCTGCTGCTCACCCACCACCTGCATCCCGCCGACGCCTGGCTGCCCGGCGAGACCGCCCACCTCGCCACCCTCTGCAGGGTCCCGCTGGTGGCCAGCAACCTGCCAGTTCATGCCACCTCTGGCGACAAGTCGCTGCTCGACGTGCTCACCGCCATCCGCCACCGCACCACGCTCGACCGGGCGTCGGCGCACGGCCTGCTGCTGCCCAACAACGAGCACCGCATGAAGTCGGAGCAGGAGCTGCGCGCACTGCTGCACGACCACCCCGAAGCCTTCGACAACGCCGCGCAGCTGGCCGCCCGCTGCAACGTCGCCCTCGACTTCACCGACGTGCGCTTTCCCGGCTTTCCCGTTCCCCCGGGCGAGACGCCGTTCTCGGTGCTCTGGAAGCTCTGCAACGACGCGGTGCCGCAGAGGTATCACCCGGTCACCCGCGAGGTGGCGGCGCGGCTGCAGCGCGAGCTCGACGTGATCGAGAAGACCGGCCTCGCCGAGTTCTTCCTGATCACCTGGGACATCATGCGCTACGCCCGCGAGAACCACATTCCCGGACAGGGACGTGGCAGCGCCGCGGACAGCATCGTCGCCTACCTGCTCGGCATCACCCGCGTCGACCCCGTGGAGCACGACCTGCTCTTCGAGCGCTTCCTCCACGAGGAGCACACCGGCACGCCCGACATCGACATCGACTTCTCCACCGACCATCGCGAGCAGGTGCTGCAGTACGTCTACGACAAGTACGGCGACGACCGCACCGGCATGGTGGCCAACGTGGTCACCTACCGGCCGCGCATGGCCATCCGCCAGGTCGGCGCCGCGCTGGGCTTTCCCGAGACCATCGTCGACAAGCTGGCCAAGTCGGTGAACGGCTGGTACGAGGGCACCGTCGACGACGCGCTCACTGCCGCCGGGCTCGACGCCGGCACCCACCGGCACGCGCTGCCCTGGGAGCAGTTCACCGACATCCTGCACCGCATCGAGCGAACCCCGCGACACCTCGGCATCCACGTCGGCGGCATGCTGGTCACCGGCCGGCCGCTGGTCGAGGTGGCGCCGGTGGAGCGCGCCACCATGCCCGGCCGCGTCGTGGTGCAGTTCGACAAGGACGACGTCGAGGACCTCGGCCTGATCAAGATGGACCTGCTCGGCCTGCGCACCCTCAGCGTCGTCGAGGAGTGCCTGCAGCTGATCGAGCAGACCACCGGCACCCGCCCCGACCTCGACGCACTGCCGCTGGACGACGCGCGCGTCTACGACATGATCTGCAAGCCCGACACCATCGGCGTCTTCCAGATCGAGTCGCGGGCGCAGCAGCAGGCGCTGTACCAGTCGCAACCGCGCGAGTTCAACGACCTCATCGTGCAGGTGGCGATCATCCGCCCCGGCCCCATCCAGGGCAACGCGGTGCATCCCTACCTGCGCCGCCGCCGCGGCCTGGAGCCGGTCACCTACATGCACCCGTCGTTGGAGCCGATCCTGGCGGAAACACGCGGGGTGATCCTCTACCAGGAGCAGATCCTGCGCATCGTCATGGAGGTGGCCGGCTACAGCGGGGGCGAGGCGGACCGCTTCCGCCGCGCCATGAACCGGCATCGCTCGCGCATCGAGATGCAGGCGCTGCACGACGAGTTCGTCGAGCGCTGCATCGGGCGCGGCCTCGACCACGACGCCGCCGAGCAGATCTTCCAGTCCGCCGCCGGCTTCGCCCAGTTCGGCTTCTGCAAGAGCCACGCCGCCGCCTTCGCGCGCACCGCCTACGAGACGGCGTGGCTCAAGCTGGAGTACCCGGCACACTGGCTCTGCGGCTTGCTCAACGCGCAGCCGATGGGCTTCTACCATCCCTCGGTGCTGGTCGAGGACGGCAAGCGCCACGGCGTGCGCACCCTGCCCGTCGACGTCACCCGCAGCCAGGGTCGCTGCATCCTCGAACGGCTGCCCGAACCGCATGCGCCCCACGTCGAGTGGGCGGTGCGCCTCGGCTTCAACTACGTGCGCGGCCTCGGCCCGGCGGGACGCGCCGCCTGCGCCGAGGCGGTGCAGCAGGGCGCGACGCACAGCGTCGAGGAGTTCTGGCGGGCCACGCGACTCACCAGGCCGGCCATGGAGAACCTGGTCATGCTCGGCGCTTTCGACGGCATCGCCGGCGGCCGCAACCGCCGTGAGCTGCTGTGGGAGCTGCGCGCCATCGAGGACGCGCTGCCACCGCGCAGCGCCGGCCGCACCAGCCCGCCGCCGACAACCGCACAGCAATCGGCCAAAACCATGCCCCCGCGCGGCCGCGGCCTGGTGGCACCGCGCCGGGTGCAGCTTCCCGACGACCGCCAGCCCACCCTGGTCACCGAGCCCGCCGCGTCACCGCCGCTGCGCGACCTCGACGAACGCGAGCGCGTCGCCATGGAATATCGCCTCAGCGAGCTGAGCACCGGCCCCCACCTGCTCAGCTTCCTGCGCAACCCGCTCGACGGGCTCGGCTGCATGAAGCTCTGCGCCGTGGTCGACCAGCCGGACAAGGCACGCGTCCGCGTCGCCGGCCTGGTCATCGTCCGCCAGGCGCCGTCGTCGGCGAGCGGCTTCCGCTTCTTCACCCTGGCGGACGAGACCGGCCACCTCGACCTGGTGCTGCGCCCGCGCGTCTACCAGCGGGTGCGCAACGTCGCCAACTTCCACCCGCTGCTGATGGTCGACGGCACCCTGGAGTCCGAGGGCGGCCGCCTCAACCTGCTGGTCGAGCAGGTCAGAGCGCTCGACGGCGAAGGCAACGTCCTCGACGACGCGTCGGCGCGCTACGGCCGCAACGCCGCCACCGCCGCGCCGCCGCAGCAGCACGGCCACATCGCGCCGGCCAACCTGCCGCCGTCACACGACTTCCGCTGACGCAGCAGCAGCGGGTCAGCCCTGCCCGACGAATCCCCGCACGGTCATGAACAGCAGCACCGCCGCGATGGCCACGGTCACCACCGCCGTGGCCACCAGGGCCGCCCGCGTCCACGCCGAGTCGCCGCTCATGCCACCCAGCCTAGGCGCGCCCCCGATGCACCCGCCACCATGCCGCCCGACGAATCGCTGCCGATCGCATCGCAAATCGGTGACACCGCTCAGCCCGCCGCCGGCAGCCTCTGGCGCTGCAGCGCCCCCACCGCCGCCACCGCCGCGCTCCCCACCGCCTCCATGATGATGACAACTCCGGCAGCAACTCGCAGCCAGCGCCGGTCGCCGACCCCGCCCGCCACCGCCACCAGCCCGACCGGCATGCCCAGCGCCATCACGAAGAGGCACAGCCAGAAGGTCGCCGGCGTCACCCAGGTGGCCCGCAGCGACCCCGACGCCGGCCGCGACAGCATCAGCAGCATGAAGGCGTCGGCCGGCCAGACCAGCCAGCCGAAAGCCCGTGGCAGCGGAGGCACCGGCCCGGCGGGGACGCGTGTGAAGCGATTGGCCATGGGACGACAGCGATCGTACCCGGCCCCGCTCCCCAAAAGCCGCGCAACCACCCAACCGCCACGCAGCGCGGCGGCCCGGCGACTACGATCCCAGCCATGCCCGAGACCACCGGCCTCCCCGCCCGCCTCGCCGCGCTGGCCGACCGCCGGCGCATCGCCGTCGTCCCCATCCGCGGCGTGATCGGCGGCGCGGTGCGCACGGCCGACCTGGTCAAGACCCTCGACCGCGCCCGCGACAACGACCACATCCGGGCGGTGCTCCTCGACATCGCCTCGCCGGGCGGCGACGCGGTCGCCTCGGAGACGCTCTACCTCGCTGTCCGCCGCCTCGCCGGAAAGAAGCCGGTGGTCGCTTGGATCCGCTCCGTGGGCG
Source organism: uncultured Actinomycetes bacterium (assembly GCA_964499205.1). Lineage (GTDB taxonomy): Bacteria > Chloroflexota > Dormibacteria > Aeolococcales > Aeolococcaceae > DASRDZ01. The sequence continues at coordinate 35,160 of CAZCJX010000012.1, forward strand.
CCTCAGGCAGCTACTTCCTCGCCTGCGGAGCGACCCGCATCCTCGCCTTTCCCGCCGCCCTGGTCGGCTCGATCGGGGTGATCTCGGTGCGCCCGGTGCTCATCGACACCCTGCGCCGCATCGGCGCCAGCATCCGGGTGACCAAGACCGGCCCCTTCAAGGACCTCGGCGCCCCCTGGCGCGAGCCCACCGCGGAGGACATCGCCAAGGAGCGGGAGCTGGTCGACGGCATGTTCCGCCACTTCACCGAGGCCGTTCGCCAGGCCCGCGGCTTCGACGACGAGGCGCTGGCCCGGGTCACCACCGGCGAGGTCTGGCTGGCCGACCGCGCCCTGGAGCTCGGCCTGCTCGACGACGTCGCCGAGGAGGAGGCTGCCCTGGAAGCCGCCCAGCAGCTGGCCAACCTGCCCCACCGGCGCACCGTCCGCCTCCAGCCCAAGCGCACCGTGCTGCAGCGGGTCGGCGTGCCCGGAGCGGGCATGGGTCCGCCCGGGCCTCGCTGGCTGGTCGAGCTGGAAGGCTGGAGCCGGGTCCCCCGCCTGCGCAGCTGACCGCGCCAGCGCGCGCTCACCCGGCCGGCGGCTGCACCACCGCGGCCGGCAGCCCCACCTCGGGCACGTCGGCGAGCCGGTCGGCGATCGAGTCCACCGCCCGCGTCGCCGTCTCCAGCGCCTCCGGCTGGAACCCCCGCGGCGCTCGCCGCTCGCAGACCACCACCGCCAGCACGCTGCCGTCGCGCACCACCGGCAGCACCAGTAGCGACACCGACTCGATGTTGGTCCGCCGCTGCGGCCGGTGGGAGGGCGCCTCGGTCCACATCGCCGGCCGGTGCCGCTGCAGCGCGCGGTCGAGCAGCTCCGCGGGCACCCCGGCCGGCGCACCACCGCGGCGGGAGGCGGGCAGCAGGTAGGCCCGGTCGCCGCCGACCTGCGCCGCCAGCCGTGCCAGCGACGCCTGCACCCCGGAGTCGACCGCCACCTGGGCCCAGGCCACCGGCTGGGTGCGCACCGTCGAGGCGTTGAGCACCCCGTTGACCGCCATGCCCGCCACCGCGGCGGCCACGCCGGCGACCACCACGTGCACCCGGCCGGTGGCCCAGAACACCGTGAAGGTCACGAACATCACCAGCCCGGACAGCGCCGTCCAGCGCAGGTAGCGCCACGGCCCCTCGCCGATGGCGCGGCGGCGCTGGTCGGCGAAGGTCCACACCCGGTTGAGCAGCGTGTTCCAGGCCACCGACACGGCGAAGGCGGGCACGAAGGCGGCCAGCGGCGCGAGGTGGGCGGCCAGGGTGAGCGCCGCCAGCAGCGGCAGGAAGACGAGCAGCCCGCTCAGCCCCACCAGGGCGAACTTCCAGCGCCGCGCCGACCCCTGCACGTCGAAGAACAGCGAGCGGACGTGCTTCAGATAGAGGAGTCCCTGGCGCATCGAGGCCTTGCTCGACCCCGCCTCGCGGCGCTGGAAGCGCAGCGGCACGTCGCGCACGGTGATCCCCGGGACGCAGACCAGCAGCTCCAGCAGGATCTTGAACCCCACCGGCCGGAACTCGATGCCGTCGAGCAGGGCGCGGCGGCAGAGGAAGAAGCCGGAGAGCGGGTCGGCGGTCTGGCGCGCCTCGGAGAAGAGGAGGCGGGCCACCCGGGTGGCGCCGCGCGAGACCAGGCGGCGGGCGGCGCCGTCGAGGCCGCCGTGGGAGCCGCCGGCGACGTAGCGGCTGGCCACCACCAGGTCGGCGCCGGCCTCCGCCTGGGCCAGCATCGGGGGGATGGTCTCGGGGGGATGCTGCAGGTCGGCGTCCATGACGCAGACGTAGCGGCCGGCGGCCATGCGCAGGCCGGTGACCACCGCGGTGCTCAGCCCGCCGGCCCGCTCGTCGCCGTGGCGGAAGAGGCAGCGGACCTGCCCGGGGTGCTCGCGCTCGAGGCGCTCCAGCAGCACCGGGGTGTCGTCGTCGCTGTCGTCGACGAAGCAGATCTCGGCGTCGACCCCTTCCAGGGCGCGGAGCAGCCGTTCCACCAGCGGGGCCACGTTGCCCGCCTCGTTCCGCGTGGGCACGACCACGCTGAGCAGCACCGCGTCCGGCATGGGCGACAGCATACGGTCGCTTCTCCGCCGCGCACGGGCGTCCTGTCCGCACCTCGCCACAGCCCTGTCACGGGTCCGCGCCAGAACGCGCCGAACGCGCCTGAGTGGCGCTATAACCTTTTCCGCCCGAGGAGAGGCCACCACCTCCCGACAGTCGTAGGTACGCGCCACCCGAACGGTCGCAAGATTTGACCCGGACGGGGCGTCTAGAGAAGGAGACGGGGGCGCCTCCCGCGAACGTCCCTGGGTCCGCGGAGACAAGCAACACACTGCCAGTAGCCCATCTCCTGGTGGCGGGTGGGCGGTTGGAGGAGAGAGCGGAAGCGTGGCAACCCGTGCCCGACGCAGCCTGACGACGCTGGGAGACCAGTCGATCCTCTTCGTCGCGGCCGCGCGCGGCATCTTCAGCCGCCCCTTCTACCTCGCCGAGTTCCTCGAGCAGTGCCGGTTCATCATGACCGCCTGCTTCGTCCCCCTCCTGCTCACCGGGCTGGGCTGGGGGACCATCGTCGCCCTCGAAGCCGGCAACTTCTTCAAGCTGGCCTCCGCCGAGTGGCGCATCGGCGGCTTCATGGTCCTGGCCAACGTCCGCGAGTTCGCCCCGGTGGCCACCGGCCTGATGGTCGCCGCCGTGGCCGGCACCGCCATCACCGCCGACCTCGGCGCCCGCAAGGTGCGCGACGAGCTGGAGGCGCTGAGCGTCATGGGCCTCAGCAACATCCTCTTCATCGTCGTCCCCCGCTTCGCCGCCATGGCGGTGATGACCGCGCTCTACAACATCCCGATGATCGCCTTCACCTGCCTGTCCGGGTACCTGGCGAGCATCGCCCTGGTCGGCGTCAACAGCGGTGCCTTCATCTCCACCTTCTACACCCAGGGCACGCTGCAGGATCTCTACGGCGGCGAGATCAAATGCATCATCTTCGGGATGATCGTCGCCACCATCAGCTGCTACAAAGGGATCACCGCGCGTGGCGGTGCCGAGGGAGTGGCCAAGGCAGTGCACCAGGGCGTTGTGGCCTGTTTCGTCTCCATCCAGATCTTCGAATACCTCTACACCCCGACAGTGCTGGCACTGTTCCACTCCAACAACGTGCTGCGGTGACTCGATAGATGGCAACCGTCGCCGCCAACACCCGCAACCGCATCCGCACCCTGGGCGAGATCGTCGGCTTCGCCAGCAAGGGCGTGGCCCAGATCCCCCAGTCGGCGCGCTACATGCGCGAGGTGTGGTGGTACGCCGCCTTCCTGGCCATCGGCTCGACGCCGATCGTGCTGGTGCTCACCTACTTCACCGGCAGCGAGTGCAGCGTCGAGGCGTACTACTCGCTCTCCCAGATCGGCGCGCAGTCGCTGGCCGGCGTCTTCAACGCCATCTGCGACACCCGCGAGATCACCCCGCTGTTCTTCGGCTTCGCCGTGGGCGCCAAGGTGGGCTGCGGGCTGGTGGCCGAGCTGGGGACCATGCGCGTCAACGAGGAGATCGACGCGCTACAGGTGATGGGCATGCCGACGCGCATCTACCTGGTGTCGACGCGGCTGTTCGCCTGCTTCCTGGTGCTGCCTTTCATGTACATCACCGCCCTGGCCATCTCCTACCTGGGCAGCTACATGGTGCAGCGCTACCAGATCGGCCAGATCTCGCCGGGCATCTACGCCGACTACTTCTACCGCTTCATCAACATCCAGGACCTGGCCTACTCGATGATCAAGGCGGTCGCCTTCGCCTTCCTCATCGTCTGCGTCGCCGTGTACTACGGATACAACGTCACCGGAGGGGCGGTGGGGATCGGCCGGGCTGTCGCCAAGACCATGGCGACTGCGCTGGTGCTGACCGTCGTCGTCAACGCCCTCCTCACCCAGATCTTCTGGGGCACCAACCCCAATCTGCCCATCCAGGTGTGATTTCGCGATGAGTGAGCAGTTTCCCGCCACCGGAACCGACGGCCTCGGTCTCGACGAGACCGAGCTGCCCGGGGTCTCCGCGCCCTCGGCGCCGCCGCGCGAGCGCAGCGCGACCACGGTTCGCGACGCCGCGCCCGCCGCGTCGCAGCAGTCGCGCAACGGCGCTGCCGCGCACGACATCCAGGCTGGCACCAACCAGTCGGTGTCGACGTGGAACAAGGACGCGGTCATCGAGCTGCGCGACCTGAGCAAGGCCTTCGGCTCCTTCAAGGTCCTCGACGGCGTGACCTGCCGCATCCCCAAGGGTGAGATCACCGTGCTGATGGGCCCGTCGGGCACCGGCAAGTCGGTCACCCTGCGCCACGTCGTCGGCCTGCTCGCTCCCGACAAGGGCGACATCATCGTCGACGGCAAGCACGTCCCCCAGCTCACCGAGAAGCAGCTGCTCGAGCTGCGCCGCTCCATCGGCATGCTCTTCCAGGACGGCGCGCTGTTCAGCTCGATGAACCTCTACGACAACGTCGCCTTCCCGCTGCGCCAGCACACCAAGCTGCCCGAGTCGAAGGTGCGCGAGATCGTCATGCAGCGCCTCCAGGAGGTCGGCCTCGCCGGCGCCGAGAAGCGCATGCCCAACGAGCTGAGCGGCGGCATGCGCAAGCGCGCCGGCTTCGCCCGCGCCCTGGTCATGGAGCCCAAGATCCTGCTCTTCGACGAGCCCGACTCCGGCCTCGACCCGGTGCGCACCACGCTGCTCTGCGACCTCATCCGCGAGATCAACAACAAATACCACGCGACCTCGATCGTGGTCTCCCACGACGTGGGTGCGGTGCGCCGCTTCGCCGACAACATCGGCATCCTCTACAAGGGCAAGATGCGGCACTTCGGCACCAAGGAGGAGATCGAGAAGTCCTCCGACGAGTTCGTCAAGCAGTTCTTCAACGCGGCCTCCGAAGGCCCGCTGGGCATGGATTGAGCACGCCAGGAAGACGCTGAAGGGAATGAACCGCTCGCTCGCCGTCGGTGCCACCGTCGCCACTCTCTGCGTCGCAGGGACCGGCGTTGCCGTGGCTGCCCCACACCTGTCGGGGCCGGCGGTGCACCAGTTCACCATCACCTTCCCGACCGCCTCCGGCCTGGTCTCCGGCAGCGACGTGCTGGAGGCTGGTGCCAAGGTCGGCACGATCTATTCGATCGAGCCCAGTGCCAACGACAGCGCCATCGTGCAGGTGCAGGTCGACGGCGACCACTGGCCGCTGCACAAGGGCCTGCAGGCGGACATCCGACCCAAGTCGCTGCTCGGCGAGAAGTACGTCGACCTCCACGACGGCCCGGCCAAGAACGGCGTCTACGACGTCAGCCAGGTGCTCCACGCCGCCGCCGACAGCACGCCGGTGGAGCTCGACCAGTTCATCAACTCGCTCGACAGCCCGACGCGGGCGTCGCTGAAGATCCTGCTCAACGACCTCGGCGCCGGCGTCGCCGGCCGGGGCGTCGACCTCAACCAGGCAATCCAGACCGGCCGCGACGATCTCGCCCATCTCGCGGTGACGGGGCAGACCCTCAACAACCGTGACCCGGATCTCGACCGCATCCTGGTCGGGCTCGACGGACTCTTCCAGAAGATCACCACCGACGACCAGCTCACCCAGATGAGCCAGCTCATCGACAACGGGAAGGCCACGCTCGACGCCGTCGAGGCGGAGCAGGCGTCCTTCACCCGGTCGTTCAACGACGCGCAGGTCGCGCTCGCCGAGCTGAACACCTCCTTCGGCACGGTGATCGCCAACCTGCGCCAGACGCTCGACGTCGCGCCGCACCTGCTCAACGAGGTGAGCCAGGAGTCGTCGCTGCTTGCGGACGCGGGCAGGGCGACCACCCAGGGCATCGGCGGCCATGCCATGGAGATCACCACCCGGGGGTTGGCCAAGGGCGCCATGATCACTGGCGGCGCCCTGGAGACCTTCCCCGACGGACAGGTGATGCCGATCTTCCGCGTCTGCCTGATGGCTCCCAACGACAAGCCGGGCCAGACGACGAACCAGGGCGCCTCGTGCACCGGCGACGGATATTCCGGACCGGGCAACAGCCTGACCAGCGACACCGCCTACTCGGGCGGGGCGAGCGACATCGCGACGCTCGCCGGGTTCCTGGGGGTCTAGGCGATGCGCAGCCGCTGGAACCTGCCCATCTACCTGGCCTACGTCGCCATCTGCGTCACGGCGCTCGGGTTCATCGTGCTGCAGATGGGCATCACCCTGCCCTGGAGCCATCCCTACCGGCTCACCGCGGTGTTCCAGAACGGCGCCGGCATCCTGGCCAACAACGAAGTGTTCATGAACGGCACCAAGATCGGCCGCATCGACAGCGTCGAAGCGGTGAACGGCCAGGCGCAGGTGAGCATGATCGTGGACAGCTCGGCGGGCCTCCCCGTCTACCGCGACGCGGCGGCGCAGGTGCGCATCAAGAACCTGCTCGGTGAGACCTACGTGGAGCTCAGCCGCGGCGACCGGAGCAGCGGCACGCTGCCCGACGGCGGCGTCATCCCCATCGAGCACACCATCACCCCGGTGCAGATCGACGAGGTGCTGGCAGTCCTGGACCCGCAGAGCCGGCAGCGCCTGCAGTTGCTGATCAACGGCGCCGGTGACGCCCTGACCGGCAACGGCCAGAACCTCAACGACCAGGCGAGCACGGTCAACCACCTGTTCAACTCGCTCAACGGTCCGGCCGCGGAGCTCAAGGCCCGGCAGCAGCAGCTCGATGACATCGTGCTGGAGCTGCAACGGTTCTACGACGTGCTGGCGCGGCAACGGGACGAGGTCCGGCAGGAGTTCGTCACCTGGAACGACGTCATGGCCCAGGAGGCGGCGCAGAACGTGGCCATCTCCGGCACCATCCAGCAGGCGAACACGTTGCTGGCCAGCCTGGGAACCCTGGTCAACGGTGAGGTGCCCAACCTGCGCGCCACCTTCGGCGAGCTGCCCGGGACGCTCGGCAACCTGAATGACTTCCTGACCCAGAGCGACACCATCCTGACCAGCCTCACCGCCAGCGACAAGGTGCTCAAGGGCATCCACCAGGTGTTCCAGAGCCTGGGCACGTCGTTCGCCGACACCGACCCCACGGTGAAGGATCCCCACGCCTTCGGCGGCTTGCAGCACCTCTGGTCGGTCTACTCGGTGAGCTGCAACACCACCTGCTCGACCAACACCGCGGGCTACACGCCGCAGGCGCCCAACGCGACCTGGGCGGCGGTGCTGACGGGGAGCCCGGGATGAACAAGCCGGGTCTCATCCGCAACGCCGTCATGGTGGTCGTCTTCGCGGCCGTCTGCGTCCTCGGCATGGAGTTCCTCGCCGTCAACATCGGCCAGCCCAACCCGCTGAGCAGCGACTACACCGTGCACGCGGTGTTCGCCGACGCCGACGGCATCCCGACCGCCGCCGACGTGCGCGTCGCCGGCGTGCAGGTGGGCAAGGTGACGTCGGTCAGCCATGACCCCAAGCAGCCGGGCATGTCGGTGGTGACGCTGCAGATCGGCAACCCCAGCGCGGTGCCCATCTACAGCAACGGCTTCGCCCAGGTGCGTCCCAAGACGCTGCTCGGCGAGAAGTACGTCGATCTCACCGTCGGCGATCGCGCCTCTGGCGAGGCGATCGCGTCGGGCGGCTACCTGCCCGAGGCGCGCACCGCCAAGGACGTCGAGAACGACGAGATCTTCAACGCCTTCGACGCCAAGACTCGCGCCCAGAACAAGGTGGTGCTCCAGGAGCTCGACAAGGCGACCCAGGGCCGCGCCGGCGACATCCAGGCGCTGCTGCCCCAGCTCACCCAGATCGTCGACAACCTGAGCCCCATCGCCAAGGTCTACGAGCAGGACAACCCGCAGGTCGACGACACCTTCGTGCAGATCAACACCGTGCTGCAGACCCTCGCCGACGAGCACCAGCAGCTGGCCGGGCTGCTCAGCAACGGCACCGTCGCGCTGAAGGCCATCGCCGACCGCAACGACGCGCTGGTGGCGACGCTGCAGGAGTTCTCCAACGTCGCCACCGAGATCAATGCCGCCGCCGCGCCGACGGTCACCGAGCAGCGCCAGGCGCTGCAGGACCTGGCCCCGGCGCTGGACTGGGCGCAGACGTTCTACAACGCGATCAACAAGCCCGACCCCAACTGCGACCCCCACCGCGCGGTGTGCGACCTGACCGAGCTGATCACCGGCTCGCTGCTCGGCCAGCTCAACTACCCCAACGACCAGCTCACCGTCACCAACAACCCGGATCTCTCCAAGAGCAACGGCACCGACCTCAAGTACGGTGAGGACACCACCTACGTGTGGCGCTGGATGTTCGCCAACCCGCAGAACCGCTTCTCGTACCCGAACAACAGCAAGAACCCGCCCGACTCCGGGGCGGAGGGCGGCAGCTGCGCCGACCCGGCGAACTACCACACGACCACCTGCACCCACGCGGCGCAGAACATCGTGCTCAGCTTCCACTGCGACGAGACCAGCGGCGAGATCCTCAGCGTGCTGAGCAGCTTCTACAGCAATGGGTTCCCGCCCACCGTTGCCAACGACATCGCCAACGGCGTGGCGCAGGCCTGCGCCGGTCACGTCCAGAACATCCTCCCCGGCTCTGCACCGGCCCCGACGAATCCCGGGGCGACGGAAGCCGCATGGCTGGCCGGAGGTGCGACATGAGCAGCATCACCGCGCGCATGGCCTCGATTCTGCTCTCGTCGCGCACCCTCGCCCTGGGTGCGCTCGCGGCCGCCGCCGTCGCCGGCACCGCGTTCCTCTCGGGCGGTCCCAGCCACCAGGTGGTGGCACGCTTCGCCGACGCCGACGGCCTCGTTGCGGGCAACGAGATCCGGGTGGCCGGCATTCCGGCCGGATCGGTCGACGCCGTGCAGGTGCAGATCGATCCGTCGACGGGCAAGCAGTACGCCGCGGTGACGCTGAACATCGACGACGCCCACTGGCCGCTGCACCAGGGGACGCAGTTCGCGGTGCGTCCCAAGGGTGTGCTGAGCAACATGTTCGTCGCCTTCACCCCCGGCCCCGCCCGCAACCCGGTGATCGACGCCACCCACGTCTTCGACCTCCACGAGACGTCGAGCCCGATCAACCTCGACGAGTTCTCCAACCTGTTCACCGCGGACGTGCGCGAGTCGCTGCGCACCCAGATCCAGGAGGGCGTGATCGCCTTCGGGGGCAGCGGCGCCGACAACACCAACTCGCTGCTGCACGAGGCCAACCCGCTCAGCGCCGACCTCGACCCGGTCACGGCCGTGCTGGCCCAGCGTTCCCCCGAGCTGCACCGGCTCAACGCCGAGTGGGACACGCTGAGCGGTGACCTGTCGCGCGAGGATGCCAACCTGCGCGGCCTGATCGAGAACGGCGACACCCTGCTGCACACCATCGCCACCCACAGCGCGTCGCTGCAGGGCACACTGGTGCACGCCGCGGGCACGTTGAGCAGCCTCGACCAGACCCTCAAAGGCGAAGAGGGCAACCTCGCCGCGATCTTCCGCAAGGGCCCCTCCTCACTGGAGAAGCAGCAGGCGTCCGACGTGGCCATCGTTCCCGTGCTGCAGTTCGTCACGCCGTATCTCAACGACCTCAACCAGCTGCTCAACAACCTGGTCAGCGTCAGCGGCTGGCAGGACCTGAACGGCGCCTACACCCAGGACTTCCGCGTCGACGCGACGGTCTACGCCGGCAAGGGCCCGAGCGCCAAGGGCGCGTATCCCTGCGGCGGCCAGCCCGACCTGCAGGTGGACGCCAACGGCAAGTCGACCTGCACGCAGAACCCGCCGGCGCCGCACTTCGGCAAGGACAGCGCGTCCAGCGCACCGCAGACGCAGGGCCCGAGCACCGCGCCGAGCAGCGGGACCAATCCCAGCAGCTCGGCTCAGTCGGCGCCGCAGGTCTCGTCGCAGTTCGGGGAGCTCTTCCAATGAGCGAGCGCGGACGCCGCATCAGCCCGATGGTCGCCGGCCTCATCGCCGGCGCCGCGATCGCGCTGATCGTGGCCGTGATGGCCAAGATCAACCTCGACTTCGCGGCGCCGTGGTCGAGCACGCACACCCTGACCATGCAGGTGGTCGACGCCGACGGCATCAGCGTCAGCAGCGACGTGCGCATCGCCGGCCGCCTGGTCGGCCAGGTGACCGGGGTGACCGCCCACGGCGGCTACAGCGACGTCGTCTTCCACGTGGACAACAGCGAATGGCCGCTGCCGGCGGACACCACCGCCTCGGTCCGGCTGGCCACGCTGCTCGGCCAGAAGTACATCGAGCTCCAGCCCGGGCAGGCTTCCGGTTCGCACCTCGCGGACAACGGAGTCATCGGCACCGACCGGACTCGCCCCGTGGTCGACTTCGACCAGATCCTCGACACCTTCGACAAGCCGACCCGCACCTCGCTCACCGACATCATCAAGACCGCCGGCGGCGCCGTCCAGGGACAGGAGGGGACGCTCCAGCAGCTGCTCCCCGACCTGCACGACCTGTCCCAGCACAGCGTGACGCCGACCGGTGAGCTGGTGAAGCGCGATCCCGAGCTCAACAGCATCCTCGTCAATCTCGGTACGACGGCAGACCAGCTCAACCGGAGCCGAGAGGATTTCGCCGGAGTCATCGACAACCTCAACCGCGTCACCGGCGCCCTGGCGTCGCACAGCGATGCGCTGCGCGGCTTCATCCGCAACACCGACCAGCTGAACCAGACCACCAACCTGGTGCTCGGCAACGGCGGTGCGCAGGAGCTCAACGCAGGGCTGCAACGGCTCAACACGCTGGCGTCGATCGTCGACACCACCTTCACCAAGCTGGTGCCGGCCACCACTGCCTTCGCCAGCGACAGGTTCACGGCGCCCAACGGCGTCTCGGAGACGCCCCTGCAGATGGCCGTCGACATGATCGCGAGCATCGGCGACACCGGCTCGCAGAGCGACGTCAACGGACCGTTCCTGCGCCAGAACGCGCGCGGCGTCGACTGCTCGGGCCTCACCACCGTGCCGAACACGAACATCAGCGCCTGCCCCACCTCGCAGCCCGGTCTGCCGATCCCCGGTTCGTCGAGCACGCAGGGCACCCACGGCACCAACCCGCTGCCGTTCCCGCTGCCCAGCCCCACGCTGCCCCCGCTGCCGGTTCCGCTGCCGAGCAACCCGCTGCCCATCTCTCCCGTGCTCACGCCGAGCGGGACGCTGCTGATCGGCTACTCGTACAGCAATGACGCGGGCCTCGCCGACTACGGCTGGGGGATGAGCTGATGGCCCACGCACGTCGCTTCAACCCGATGTACGTCGGCATCGTCACGGTGGTCGTCATGCTGGTCGTCGTCGCGGCCATCATGATCAGCGGCATTCCCGGCGGCCCCTCGATCGGCCTGCCCTGGAACCACGTGATGACCGTCAAGGCGCAGCTCAGCGACGCCGACGCGCTGGCCCCCAAGGCCAGCGTGCAGATCGCCGGCGTCAAGGTCGGCGAGATCCGCACCGTCGACCTGCAGGGCAGCGAGGCCATCGTCACCATGGCCCTCGATCCCAAGTACAGCGACATCCACAGCGACGCGCGCGTGCTGCTCCGGCCGCACGGTCTCTTCGGTCCCAAGTACATCGAGCTGGTCCCGGGCACCCAGGCGGCGCCGCTGCTGCACGACGGCGACACCATTCCCGGCACCCAGTCGGCGCTGGCCGTCGACCTCGACCAGATCCTCCAGGAGCTGCAGGCGCCCGAGCGCCACCAGCTGACCACCGCGATCGTCGAGCTCGGCAAGGCGGCCCAGGGCCGCGGCACCGACTTCAACCAGCTGGTCGCCGCCGGCAACACCCTGTTCCAGACCCTCGACTCGCCGGTCAAGAGCCTCGGCTCGGTGAGCAGCAACCTGAGCGACGCCATCGTGCAGGACGAGGCCTTCAACGCCAGCTTCGCGCAGACCCCGCTCGACCAGCTGGTGGCCAACTCCAACACCACGCTGGCCGCCTTCGCGCACAGCTCGGAGCAGCTCGGCTCGCTGCTCGACAACGCCAACAACACCCTGAACGCCCTCGACCAGGCGCTGAGCGGCGAGAGCGGCAACCTGCGCACCACCCTGGAGCAGCTCCCCGGGGTCATCGACAAGTACGAGACCTTCAGCGACGAGTTCACCATCTTCGGCAAGCTGCTCAGCGGCCAGTACCCCGGCGTCCCGGGCAGCCTCATCGACCCCAACAACAAGGAGTTCTCGATCGCCGCGGCCATCGAGAACCCTCTCTCGGCAACGGCGAGCGCGGACTCCTGTCCCGCCACTCCGGCCCCGTTCGAGTGCTCCCCGCTCGACCACCTGCGGCACTACGTGCGGGTGCAGACCTTCACCAGCGCCAACACCCCCCAGTCGGGCAGCTCCCCCGGCGCCTTCATGGTGCCCTCCGACCCGTCGGCCTGGTCGAGCTCGGCGGCGCCGAGTGACCTACTCACCTTCAGTGACCTGATAGGGTCCTGATACCCACTCCCGCGGCCTCTCCCTGACGCCGCACCGGCCGCCTCGACCCCACGGACAACCGGGGGAGGCGCAACGGAGATCCAGATGACGACCCAGCGAGGAGCGGTGGCCGCTCAGCCCGCGTGCTGAGCCGCCTGGCCCGACTGCACCCCGTCCGCCTGGCCCGGCCGATGGCCCGGCGCCCCGGGCTGCTCGCCCTGGTTGCCGCCGTGGCGTGCGCCCTGGCCGGCACCGGCTTCGTCCGCTACACCGTGGCGGCGGGTCCCGACCTGCTGGTGGGGCAGAGGTCCGACGCCGAGCAGGTCTACGACCGCTTCGCCGCCCAGTTCGGCGCCGACCCCGTGGTCATCGTGATGGCGGCCCGCAACCCCACCGCCTTCTACATCGAGCGCAACCTGCTGCGCCTCGGCGCCCTGGAGAGCGACCTGGCCCGGGACCCGCGCGTCGCCACCGTGCTGGGGCCGGGCACCGTCGCCGGCAGCGCCGAGCTGGCCGCCGAGGGCGAGGTCAGCAAGGTGCTCACCGAGTACCCCTTCTTCGTCGGCGAGACGGCGCTGGCCACCGCCATCAGCCGCGGTGAGACCAACAACGACAACCTGACCAAGATCGAGCAGGACGCCTACCGGGCCGCCCAGCTCGCCCTGGTCGGCTCGGTGGTCAAGGCCACCCAGGACGCCGACGCCGCGCGCGACGCCTTCACCAAGCAGGCCAGCGCCACCCGCAGCACCGACGCGCCGCTCTTCCTCCGCCAGCGCGAGCAGGCCGCCGAGAAGGCGGCGTCCGCCACGCCGCCGCCGCCGCTGTTCGCGCAGTACCTCGCCGGCCCCAAGGGCAAGGCCGACGACGCGCAGGCGCAGGCGCTCTTCGACCGGCTCACCGCCGGCTTCGGCGACTGCAGCAGCGACATCGCCAATGCCCTGCACATCCAGCCCAGCTGCCAGGTGTTCCTCGAGCGCCTGCTGCTCGACCTGCCGAGCTGCCCGGCCAAGGCCTCGCCGGGCGCGTTCTGCCCGCCCAAGAGCCAGTGGTCGGCGGTCTTCCCCAAGCCGCGCGGCAACGGGCTCAGCTACGCGGTGGTCACCCTGCGGCTCAAGCCCGAGGTGGTCGGGCACGCCGACCAGGTCAACGCCCTGATCACCAAGGTCCGCGACGAGCTCAACGTCGGGCGGCCCAAGGACTCGCAGCAGATCGTCCAGCAGCTCAAGGGCCTGGCGCCTCGCGAGTGCGGCGGCGAGGCGACGCCCGACCAGCAGAGCGCCTGCTTCCAGCACTACCGCGACGACCCCGTCGAGTACACCGTCGCCGGGGCGCCGCTGCTGGTGCAGGGCGTGGTCGGGACGATGAGCCACCTGCTGCTCGCCCTGTTCCCCGTCGCCTTCCTGGTGATGATGCTGCTCCTGCTCGGCACCTTCCGGGCGCGGGGGCGGCTGTGGCCGCTGGTGTCGGCCGGCGGCGCGGTGCTGCTGACCATCGCCGGCGGGCTGCTCCTCGGCGTGCCGATCACCCCGGCGGTGCTCGCCGGCGTCCCCGTCCTCGCCGGCCTCGGCGTCGACTACGCGGTGCAGCTGGTCGCCCGCTTCTCCGAGGAGCGGCGGCGCGGGCTGGGCATCGAGGCGGCGCTGCGGCTGACCCTGGGCAACACCGGTCCGGCCACGCTGGTGGCCGCCGTGTCCACGGTGGCCGGTCTGCTCATGCTCGGCGTGCTGACCGGCATCGACCTCGGGCCGCTGGTGGCGGTGCCGCTGGTCGCGGAGTTCGCCCTGGTGCTCTGCGCCGGCGTCGCCTTCTCGTGGCTGGCGGCGGTCTTCGTCGCCCTGCCGGCCGCGGCCTGGAGCGAGCGGCGGCGCGAGGCGGGCCTGGGGCGGGCTGCGGTGGCGGAGGTCGCCGAGCCTCTGCCCGTGGCGGCGCCGCGCACCGCGCGGCTGGCGGACCGCTGGCGCGCCGTGCTCATCCCGGCGGCGCTGCTGGCCCTGGCGGGCTGGTCGCTGCTGCCGCGGGTGCCGGTGGAGACCAGCGTGGAGCGGCTGCTGGCGCCGGGGCTCACCGAGTTGCAGGACATCAACACGGTGCGGGCCGAGCTCGGCTACGACAACGAGATCGACTTCGCCGTCGAGGGCGCCATCGCCGGCAACGACCCCAACGCCGCGGTGCCCAACCAGGTGACCTGGATGGCCACCGCCGGGCTGGCCGCCCGCTGCGACCACCCGGGTGACGTGGCCGTCGCCACCACCATCGGCGACGTGTTCACCGCGGAGCAGTCGGGGTCGGGGACCTCCTGCTCGGCGGCGCAGCCGTCGCCGTCGCCCTCGCCATCGCTGGGTGCGTCGCCCACGGCGGTGCCGTCCCCCTCCGCCTCGGCGGCGCCCTCGCGCGCGTCGAGCCCGGCTGCGTCATCCTCGCCGACCGCGGTGCGCCTGGCGCCCTCACCCTCGCCGGGCGCGCGCGTCGACGGCGACGTGGTCCGCGCGGGCAACGTCCTGGGACTCAGCGCCCTGCTGCGCGTGGGCGTCGAAG
>CAZCJX010000013.1:0-24794 GCA_964499205.1 uncultured Actinomycetes bacterium
GAGCGTCTCCTTGCCAAGGAGAAGGTCGCGGGTTCGATACCCGTCTCCCGCTCCACTGCCGAAACTAATGACGGCGGTGTGGAGTTCGGCTATCGGTTGCCGCTGTGATCGCGGCTTCGCGCACGGCAGTCTCCCGCGGGAGACTGGACCCTATTCGAACCTCTCCGACGTGCGCGAGCGGCTGGGGGAGCTGGCCCGCGCGGCCGGCTCGGCGGGCTCGGCCGTGGCGTAAGGCAGCGGCTAAGACGCGACGGTGAAGGACACGCCTGGCCTGGCGCGCGTCAACTATGTGCCCAAGGTCTGTCGCACGGCAGAGGGCCGTGGTTCCAATCTCCGCGGCTCCGCCGCGAAGGTCAGCCCGGGCCGCTGCTCCACGTGTTCCCGCCATCGTCGCTTCGCCACGCCACCGGCAGCGCCGCGCCGAGCGCCTGAACGGCGAGCACACGACCGCCGGGCAGAAGCAGCACGGAGCCGATCGTCCAATGGGTGGGAACGGCGGTGGCGAGGTCGACGAAGTGTGCGCCGTCCGGCGAAAGGACGGCCACACGCTGCGCCACGCTCGAGCCCTCGATGGAGGAGTAGGCGATCGCCGCTGAAGCGCTTCCGCCGCCGCCGATGGCGAGCGCGCTGGCCCAGCGACTGCCGGTGTCGGTTGTGCTGAAGGAGCGACCGCCGTCGCGGCTGGCGTAGACGGCGCCCTGGTCACCCAGCACCATGAACGACTGAGCAACAGCGCCCTGTGGGGCGACGACGGAGCCCCCGTCCTGGTGGGGGAGGACCGCCACCGTCGCGCAGCTGAGGACCAGGTCACAGCGGATGACGAGCCCATCCGGTGTGCCTGTCTCCAGGCGAGACGCGGCAACAACGACCACGTGGTCGAGGTCGCCGGCGAAGACGTCTGAGGTCGGCAGCAGGCTGTCCGGAGGAAGCAGCGGACCGCGTTGCAGCGCACCGGTCGTGGTGTCGTAGGTCCACAGTGAGCTCGCGGCGATGGCGATGCGATACCCGCCGCTGTTGTCCGGGGCGATCGCGATCGGGCCAGGAATGGCCGCAACCAGCGTCCAGGTGGCGCCCTCGTCGACGCTCTCCTGCAGGCCTGCGGTGGTCCCGGCGAACATGCGGTGGTCGGCGGGCCAGGCGGCGGGAAGCACGATCACACCGCCGGCGAAGCCGACCGCAGGACGCGCCACCCAGGTCTGCCCGCCGTCGGTCGAGCGGAAGAGCCGGGTCATCCCAAGGCTCTGCCGCCCCTCGGCGAACAGCGTGTGATCGTGGGCGTAGTCGGGCGAGGCGGTCACCGCGTAGATGTCGCTCTGCGTTGGACCGGTGGTGAGGTTGCCGTCGTCGTAGTGGATGGGTGGCGGCGCAGCGCCCTGGCTCGTGGACGGGGTTGCCGCTGCGAAGGCCGCTCGCGCGTGTGTCGGAGGCAGCGTGCGCGCCGCAACGACGTGGTCGGCGCCGGACAGGGTGGTGCCGGCGCCCACCAGCGCCGCGGGCGCCGCGACACGCGGGGACGTCCCAGGCGCCGGCGCTACTCCCTGTCCCGCGCAGAGCAGGCATCCTGCTGCCAGCACGGAGGCCAGCTCGGCGCTGCCGCGCCAGGTGGTGATCTGCCACACGTCGTTGGCGACGTGATGCTGTCCGCGCCACCACCACGCCCTCAGCCGGCGCAGCGGAGCGCGCATGCCGGTGCCGATCACGGCGGCAACGGAGCCGGAGCCCACCACCCGGCGCACCCGGTCGCGGGCGCGCACCAGTCCGACCGACACCGACTTGGCGCTCAGCCCGCTGCGATCGGCGATCTCCTGATAGGCGAAGCCGGCGAGGCTGTGCGCGAGCAGCAGGCGGTCGCGCGGCGAGATGCTCGCCCAGGCAAGGTCCAGGCAGGCCCGGGCCAGGGCGACCTGCTCTGGACCGGACCCGCCGGCGCTGATGTCGTCAGCCAGCGGACGGAGATCGCGGCGGCGGCGCCTGCGCAGCAGGTCGCGGCAGATGTTGCGCGCCACCATGTAGAGGTAGGGTCCAGGTTCGCATCTGCCCGCGACGATGGCCTCGGCTGACCTGGCGAACGCCTCCTGCACGGCGTCCTCGGCGTCATCGCGATTGCGCAGCACGGCAGCGCAGAAGGTGAGCAGCCCGTCCCGGTGTGCCTGGTAGGCGGCGAGCAGGGCAGGCGCTCCGGGCTCGCCGGCCCCGGAAGACTCGCGGCGGGAGTCTGCGGGCATCTTCTCCTCCAGACCCGCCGCATCAACCTTGTAGTCAGACGTCGTGTGGCAAAGAGTTATTGCACTGGTCCGACTCCCGTAGCAAACGGCTGCCTCGAACGTCTCACACTGATTGCCCACGCGCCGGGTGGCCCGCCGCGATGCGGGCTGCCCCGACCCATCCGGTAGCAAACCCGGGACCCCCGTCGTCTCACTCGGCGCCAGGACAGGACCGATGACGACAGGGGGAAAGGCCCGACCATGACGACGCGCCAGCGGGCCCGACGCACACAGCGTGGGCGACGCCAGATGGTTGCGCGCGGAGTCGCAGCCGCGCTTGTCCTGCTCGCCGAGCTCGGCGTCGCCGGCGCGTGGTTCAGCCACCGTGTCGCCGCGGATCAGCCGGGGATCACCGAGGTCGCCAGGGTGCCGCTCCCCGATTCGTACATCCCCGCCAGCAACGACGTGCTCATCGACGCCGGGGCGCGTCGCGTGATCATGTGGACCACGCAGCCCCCCCAGGAGTTGGTCGCCTACGACCTCGACACCTTTCGCCAGGTCGCCCAGGTCAAAGACGACCTCACCGACATGGGCAGCCACGCTCCCAGCTTCCCTGCGAGTCTCGACGCGCAGCGCCACATCCTCTTCCACGAGGAACACAACCCCAACACGTTGACCTACGACGTCTACGGCATCGACACGCGGACGCTGGCGACGGTGTTGAAGTTCTCGCTTCCCGCCTACGTGCAGGACAGCTACGCAGGACTGTACTGGTCGGCACGCGACCGGCTGCTCTATTCCGTTTGGGCCATGTCTCCGCTGCAAAACCGGCAGGGTGTGTCGTTCCTGGCCATGGACCCCTACGCACCGGGCGGCGGCACGGTGCTGTGGCACACGCCACCCGTCCGGGGGTGCACGTTCACCTTCACCAACAACGAGACCGCACCGGTGGGGGAGACGAGCGACGGTCGCTACCTGGTCACCGTCTGCCAGACGGGCCAGACCACGGGAGCGGCGGTGGTGCGCCTTGCCCTGCCGGGCGGGGCTCCTGTCCCCGGATCGCTCTGGACCGGGACCACCGACCTCTATCCGGGGCTGAGCCCCGGAGGCGTGGCGCTGGCGCAATGGATCCCGGGAACTGATCGCATGGCCGCCATGGTGACCACCTCGAGCGGCTGGGCTGCATACGTCTGGGATGCCGTCTCGCTGCGTTACGTGGCCGCGCCGGCACTCTTCATCCCGCCGCACGGAAGCAACCTGCTGTACAACGAGATCAACTTCGGCACCGACCCGGCGACCGGGCGACTCTTCGCCCAGAGCTTCGCGATGTCCACGTACGGGCGGAGCCAAAGCGGCTCGCCGTGCCAGGCGGTCGTTCCCGGCAGCAACTCCGTCGCGTTGGTCGAGACCAGCCTGTCCGGAGTCGCCACGCTGCACTTCCCCGGTGGCGCTGACGACATGGTCGGTCCGGAACACCTCGTCGCCTACGACCCGGTGGGCCGCAACTGGTTGATGTTCCAGACACACGTGACCTGGCCGCCGCCGTGCTCGGGGCAGGGGCCACAGTACGCCGAGGCTTACCTGGCGGCGTATCACGACTCCGTCCCTGCAGCCGTCACGCCACCGCAGCCGAACGTCGATGCGGCGACCGCGAACATCCCCGAAGCGAGCGGGATGACTGGAAGCCAGGCCAGCTCCGACGGTTCGGCGTACGGCGAGCGCTACGTCGTCGGGCCGTCGGGCGTCAGTGGGCTCTCATCGACGGGGAGTGACATGTGCGACGTCGCCGCGATGTACTCCCAGGAAACGGCGACGTCTCCGCTGCCTCCTCCGGCCGGCGCTCCGCCGCTGCCGCCACAGTTCCATGCCTTCTGCAACGCGGACAACCGCGTGGCCACCTTCGCCCACGTCGACAAGGTGCTGCTCGACCGCTCGGAGGCGCGGGCTGACGCCATCACCGGCGACACTGACCGCGAGACCGCGCGCGACCTGGAGCTGGGCACGGACATGTCGCATCCCGTGCCGTACATCGAAGCGGTGCACGGCTACGTGAATGCCGTGCCGGGGTCGCTCGTCGCCTCGGCGCCGTCGATCATCGACCCCTGCCCGCCGCCCGGCCCCACCCAGTGTGACCAGGCCATCGCGCCCGCGCAGCCGTACCTCTCTGGTCTGGCCCTTCCCTATGTTCCGGCCCAGTGCGGCGACGATGGCGGAGGCGTTGCCCAGGGCGGTGCGGCGGCGCCGCTCCAGGTCCACGGCCTGCCCGCGGGTAGTCCGGCCAGCTATCCCGGCTCGGCCTCGGTGTACTGCGCCTTTGCCTTGCAGCGGGCGAGCGGCCACGCCGAGCAGGTGAGCGCGACGGTCGCAGGACCGCTGGACATGCCGGTCGCAGCCAGGGGCGCCAGCTCCGACGTCTCCGTGGCCCAGACCGGCAGCGCAGGCTCGACCGCGACGGCGACGGCGACGGTGCACGACATCAGCATCGCCGGCGTGCTGCACATCGCTTCGCTGACCGCGACCGCGACGGTCGCGGCACACGGCAGGCCGCACACCAACCCCGCCACCTACACCTGCACCGTCACCGGCATCGAGGTTCCGCCGAGCGTCGCGCTGCCCCCGGGGGTCCCGTCGTCGATTCCCTCGGCGTCGTGCAACGACACGCGCGTCACCGCGCTCACCGACGCACTCAACACGTTGTTCGCCGGCACGCTCCGCATCGAGTTTCCCGCGGCGCCAACGCCGGAGGACAGACCGGCCGGCGGGGACGCCGCCGTGGTGCAACGCCACAGTCCGGGCGGCTATCTCAGCGAGGTCGCCATCAGCGACGACGACCAGGCGCAGAACGCGATCCTGATGAACGACGGCAGCATCGAGCAGCCGGGGCTGGTGGTAACCGTGTACCTCGACAGCTCGCAGCATCGCAACCGGGTCGTGGCCTCCTTCGCGGCGGTTGCGGCCACGGCGCGGTACGGCATCTTCCATCTCGACAACGGGAGCGGCGATACCGGCGGCGATGGAGACACCGGTGCCGCCGGCGTGGCAACCGGTGCGTTCCCGCTGCCGTCGGGCGCGCCGGAGATGGGTGTGCCGCCGCTGGTGCCCCCTGTCGCACCGCGGCCGGCGCCGCCCGCTGCGACGCCGGGGTGGTCGGCGATCCCCGCCGCGGTGATCGACGGACTCCGCATGCTGTTGCAGCACCCGCAAATGATCGCGCCGCTGCTGGCCACCTGGTTGCTGTTCCTCGGCCCCGCGTACCTGCTGTCACGGCGGCGCGCACTGCTGGGCGCGACCTGAGCAGACCCCCCGCAACTCGTCAACTGACAGGGAGGATTTCGACATGCACGTCAAACGCATCCTGGCCACCGCAGCGGCGGCGGCGGCGCTCCTCAGCGCACCGGGTGCGACGACCACGGCTGCGGCCGCCGGAGACGCCACGGTCTTCAGCATCGTCGGCGGCGGATTCAACATCCAGTCGGTCGGTGGCTGCGACCTGGTCGGCTACTGCTATGCAACCTGGCATTACGACAACGGACTCTGCACCGTGGCCGGCGCGTCAGCCCAAGGTCTATGCTCGCTCAGTCTGGCGGGCACACTGGCGTTCTACAACGCCTGCGACACGGGCACGATGTCGTTCTCGTCTGGCAACATCGTCGAGACCGGTCCCTTTTCTGCGACGGTATTGCTGTCGAACCTGGCCGGCAGCATCCAACTGGTTGGCGGTGCCGGCGTGCTGAGCGCATCCGCGGTGGACACCGCCGGCAGGACCGTCACGATCGCCGGCGTGCTGCATCTCACCACCACGAGCGGCAACCCGGTGCCGGTGTGCTGGGCGGAGCAGCAGGTCGAGGGCGCCCTGGTCGCGACCACCTGAGCGCCGCGTCGCTGGCACGGCATCCTCGAGCGCCGAGGGTGCTCTGACAGACAGCGCGCGCAATTGCTACATCGCACCCGCGAGATCACGCTGTCGACCTCACGGCTGCAAGAAACGCAAGCACCGGGACGTCTGCTCCTTCCGGAAGCGATACGACACGCGACCGGAGTCCCACCATGCCATCCCGCATCGACCGCCAGCGCCTGTCCGACGCGTACGCGGCCAACCGGGCATCGCTCTACCAGCTCTGCCGCAGGATGCTGCGCCGCCCGGAGGATGCCGAGGACGCCGTGCAGGAGGCGTTCGCACGCGCGGCCGGGCCCATCCTCCGCGGCGAGTGCGACCCGGCGCCCTACCTGTACGTCACGGCGCGCCACGTGTGCCTGAACGCGCTGCAGGCGCGGCGGCGGCTTGACGTCGAGCTGCAGCCACAGCTGCCCGGCGCCGATGCCGGTCCGGAGCAGATCGCCGTGCAACGGCAGCTTCTGCACAGTGCCTGGTCCGCGCTCTCTGCCCGCGAGCGCCAGCTGCTCGCGCAGAGCTTTGCGGGATACGCCTACCAGGAGATGGCGCATCGCACCGGCATGACCGCAAAGAGCGTCTCCGTCGGGCTGTGCCGGGCGCGCGGGCGGGCTCGGCGCGCGGTCGAGAACAGCGCGGGCGCGATGCTCTGGCTCCGCAACCTGCCTCGACGTCTCCACCGCGCAATGGTCACGCGACGGCTGGCTCACCTGGTGTTGCCGGGCAACGGCGCCGCCGAGTTCGGTGCACTCGCTGTCTCGGTCGTCCTGCTCGGGGCTGCGCCCGCGGTGCCGCAGGCAACAGGAGCCGGCGCCGGCGCGCGTCCGCACCCGGCTGTGGTCAACGCAATCCAGGCAGTAGACCGCGCCAGCGGCGACGGTGCCTCGGAGCGCAGCCTCGCGCAATTGCCCACCACACCGCCTGGCGTCGCCAGCGGGACGCGGCCGCAGCGAGCCTCCGCCGCGCCGTTGCCGCCCGGCATCCCCCGGCCCGCGGACCTCGCCGCCTCGGTGGCGGGGCCACACATGTCCACAGTCGCCGCCTCGCCAGACTATGCACAGGACCACACGCTCTTCGCCGGCGGCCGGCTGCCTGTCTGCTCCACCTGTGGGGTGCTCTTCGAGTCCGTCGACGGCGGCGCGCACTGGACGCAGCGAAAAGCCGTCGGCTACCAAGGCGACGCGCTCTCCTTCTCACCGTGGTGGCCGTCCGACCGCCGGCTGTCCAGCGGCACCCCGGTAGGACTGGAGGAGAGCGACGACGACGGCGCGACGTTCACTCTGGTCGCACCGATCCCAGGTCCGATCGCGGTCCAGCCCAATGCCATGGGTGGCGGCGAGCGCGTGGTGATCGCCTCGCATTCCCTGCTCTGGAGCTACGATACCGCAAGCCGCAGCCTCGCCCAGCTCGCCGTGTTGCCGCCGGAGTTTCTGCCATCTTCGGTGCTTGTAGGCGGAGGCAACGGGCAGGTGCTTGTCGGCGGGTTTCGCTACGCCGCGCTGCAGATCGATGCGGTGCTGCTGCGTTGCACTCTCGCCGGCGCCTGCCAGACAGTTGCGACCATCCCAGGAGGCGGCGGCGCGACGCTGGTCTCGTCAGCGGCTGCTCCCGGTGAGGTGGCGCTGATCACCGACCAGGGTGACGTGTACACCAGCGCTGACGGTGGCGCCTCGTTCGTCCGCATGGACACCGGTGGACAACACGCGTGCGCCGTCGCTGTGGGGTCTGTCGCAGGTGTCGCGCGGGTGACCATGTCGTACGAGACGCCGCTCGATAGTGCATCCGGCGGCCTGCGCAACGGACTTGCATCAGCCACGTCGCGAAGCGCCCACTTCGTGGCATCGCCGGCCGGTGTTCCGGCCTTCGGCGTCGGACCCATCCTCACCCTGCCCGGGGGGCGGATCCTCGCGCTGCAGACGCAGGGAGCGACGTCGCCGCTGGTCTGGTACAGCGACGACGCCGGCTCCACCTGGCATCACAGCGACACGTGAATCAACGCTGCGCCACGGCGCAGCCGGTCAGCCGGTCACGTTGAGCGACACGCTCATGTCCTGCCCTCCGCCGCATGAGTTCGCGCCGTCGAGGGTAACGGTCCCGGTGACCCGGACGGGCGCGCCGTCCGCACCGGTGCCGCTGGCGCTGAGCGCACCGCTGCCACCCGCAAGGCTGACGGTCCCGTGTGCGTTGGAGACCACACTCTGCGAGTTGGGCCCCCAGACGACGCCGCCTTGGATCAACATGGTTCCGGTATCGCAGGCGCTGAATACAAACGTACCGTCCATGTGGGTCGTACAGATCCCGGCTGCCGCCGGGCCTGCCACCGCGCACACGGTCGAGGTGAAGTACCAGTTGCCGGTGCCACCGTAGAGGTTTCCGGCGCCCTGGGTCGCCAGGCTGGTGCTCACGACCACGGTGGCGTCGTCGTCGACCGAGGCATCAGCAGACGCTCCGGTGGCGAACAGAAGCGATCCCGCCGCACCGGCGGTCATCACGAGTCGTGTCAGGTGCATCCGGGTACCTCCCCTTGGCTGATGGCGGCGCGCTGCCGAACTGCCATGTCTGAACCGGGAGAGCCGCGTTTGCTAGCAAGGCGCCGCGACGATGTAGCAAACCCCGCCGCCACCTGTCAGGCGGGGTAGCGGGTTGAGTCGGAGGACTTCATCGAGGACGCGTCCATGAACCGCGAAGCATGCAACAGGTGTGTCCGGCAGCGCGCACGCACATTGGCCGCCGGTGTCGCCCTGCTCATGCTGGCGGCACAGATCTCGCCCGTCATCGCTCACGGCGCCGGCAACGACCAACCGGGGATGCGGCTGGCTGCCGAGATTCGCCTCCCGGGAAGCACGGCATACGGTCCCATCGTCGACCGCGCAGCTCGGCGCGTGCTGGCCTTCGACGCCAACCACGTCTGGTCGTACGACGCCGACACCGGTGCACTGGCGGCCACCGCGGAGATATCGGTGGGCGGCTTGGGCTGGGCGCTCGACGACTCTCGCCACGTCGTCTTCTTCCTCCTGTCGGCGCAGCCAGCAACCATCGTCGGGGTCGACACACGAACCCTGGCCACGGTTGTGACGCAGCCGCTGCAGCCGCAGATGTACGGCAGGTACGGGGGTTTTATGTGGTCGGCGCGCGATCACCTGCTCTACGCGGTGTACGAGGACAATGCGATCAACGCCACCTATCCGGGATGGGAGCGCGCCTGGGTGGCCGCCATCGACCCGTACACCCCGCCGAAGACCGGCGCTGTGCTGTGGACCGAGCTGGTGACCGGGTGCGGCCAGCCTCTGGAGAGCAATGCTGCGGCCCCGCTGGGTGAGACCGCTGACGGACGCTACCTGGTGACCGCCTGCGCGGTGAATCTCGGCATCGCGGCCGTGGCGCGGATTGCCCTGCCGCCGCAGCCGGCGACACCGCCACAGCCGTTCGCGAGTCTCGGCACATGGAATGGGAGCGTCGACCTCTACCCCGGTCTGGTGGTGGGAAGCGGCGCGCTGGGGCAATGGATCCCCAGCGAGGACCGCATGGTGATCACCGCGGAGTCGACCGGCGGCGACGGCTGGGCCGCCTACGTGTTCGACGCCGACTCCCTCCACTTCGTCGCCGCGCCCGCCCTCTTCGCTGTTGCCAGCGGTGGCAACGTCGCCTACGATCCGCCCGGCTTCGGTGTCGACCCCGTCACCGGTCGCGTCGTCGCCCAGAGTCGCGCGCTGTCGACCTTCGGGCGGCAATCGGACGGCACTCCCTGCGTCAAGGTCGTACCTGGCAGCGACGGCCTGGCCGTCGACGAAGCCGGCCTCAGCGGCGTGTCGGTGTTGCACTTCCCGCTGCCCGACGATGGCATCACCACCATCAGCCAGTCGGCGCGCTATGACGCAACCACCCATGGCTGGTGGTTCGTCAGTCAACATGCCACGTCCCAGCCCTGCAGCCCCTACGGCCAGCAGGACGCCTCCTACCTGGTGCTGGTCCGCGACTCGCTGCCCGCGGCGACGTCACCGCCGGTTCCCGACCCGGATGTCGCGACGGCGGACATCCCCGAGCAGGCGGGCGTCACCGATGCCAACGCAGCGTCGGACGCGTCTGCGTACGGTGTGCGCTACGTCCTCGGCCCGAGTGGGACGGCGGGCATGGTTTCGGCCGCACCGGGTGGGACATGCGACATCGCATCGAAGGTGTCCCAAGACCAGGCGACGTCCACCCTGCCGCTGACGGTGCAGGCGCCGCCGCTTCCCTCGCAGTACCACTCGTTCTGCAACACGAGCCAGCGCACCGCCACGTTCGCGCACGTTGACAAGGTGTCGCTGGACGGCTTGGAGGCACGTGGGGACGCCGTCACCGCAGACACCGACCGCGAGACCGCACGCGACCTCGAGTCAGGCACGAACGTGTCGCGACCGGGCTCATACCTCGACGCCGTCACCGGGTATGCGAACACGACAGCCAGCTCGGTGGTCGCGCAGGCGCCCGCGGTCAAGGACCCGTGTGCCGCAGCGCCGCCGCCGAATCCGGCGTCGCCGCCCCCGTACGAGCCGGCGACCTGCGACCAGCAGATCGCGCCGCTGCAGCCGTATGTCAGTGGCGTCGCCTTGCCGTATGTGCCGGCGGCATGCCAGGACAGTGGGGCCGGTGAGGACAGTCAGTCCTCACGCGCAACTCTGCAGCCGAACGGCCTGCCGGCAACGCCGCCACTGACGTATCCGGGCTCGGCATCGACGTACTGCTCGATTGCCCTGCACAAGGCCACCGGACACGCTGATCAGTCGAGCGCGTCGGTGGGCGGTCCGCTGGCGGCGCCGACGTACGCGATGGTCGCGTCCAGCGACGCGGTGGCGAGCCGCTCCCCCAGCGACGGGTCGATGGCGACCGCCGTTTCCACCGTCAGGGACGTGTCCGTCGGCGGCATTCTCCACATCGCCTCGATCACCGCCACCGCCGCGGTTCGCGCCCACGGGCGTCCCCATTCGAACCGTGCCGCGTATTCCTGCGACATTCAGGGGCTGTCTGTGTCCTTGCCGAACGGAGTTGCGCTGCCTCCCGGAGTCCCGGATGCAATCACTCACGCGTCCTGCTCGGACAGCAGTGTCCAAGCCGTGGTCACCGCGCTCAACCGGCTGCTCTCGGGAGTGGTTCACATCGAGTTTCCGCCCGCGTACACGGCCGACGATCATCCAGCCGGCGGCGACAGCGCACTGGTGCAGCGGGAGTCGTCGCGGGGCTATCTCAGCCAGGTGGCCCTCAGCGAGCTCGACCAGACCCAGAACAGCATCCTCGTCAACGACACCGCCATCGAGAAGCCGGCGCTGGTGGTCACGTACTTCCTCGACAACCCCAACGCGCGCGATCGGCTGGTGGCGTCCTACGCAGGGGTGGCGGCCAGCGCTCGATACGGCATCTTCGCGCTGGACGACGGTGGCAGTGGCGGCAGCGACGCGGTGGGCGGCGGCGGGTCAGCACCGCTCAGCGGGTCATCCCCACTCGACGTTGCCGCCACCGAGCCGGGCGCACCGCCGCTGCCACCGGCGACGGCCCCCACGCCATTTGCCTCGTCGACGCGCGCCGGATGGTCATCGGTGCCGCAGGCGATCGTCGACGGCTTGCGATTCGTGCTGCAGCACCCGCAGCTGATCCCGCCGCTGCTGGCCACGTGGTTGCTGTTCCTCGGCCCTGCCTGCCTCTTGTGGCGCCGCCGCGGGCTGCTGCGGGCCACCGAGTGATGTAGCAAAGCTGCTGGTCAGACGTCATACCAGTTCGCGGTCTACGGCGTGCTGCGCATCGTCATGGTCCGCGGGCCTGTGCGCCGTCGCTGATGCGGCCGCCTTCTCGGAGCAACAAGGAAGGAGATCACCATGGACCCGCATGGATCGTTCATCTCAGCCTGGGGTGGCCTGGACTCCCGAGGGATGCGCAGCCGGCGGCTGCGGCGTGGCTCGCGCCTGCTCGCCGTCGGCGTGGCTGCAGCGGCAGCACTTGCGCTCCCATTGCGAGGGCTCGCCGCCGACACCATCACCAGCGACATCGTCACGCACTACACCGTGTCGCCGAACTACGCGACCGACCACACGCTCTGGGCCACCGCTGACAACCCCGACGTCAACTGCCCCAGTCCCAACTTCGTCTTTTTCTGCACCGACATATTCTTCAGCACGGACAGTGGCGTGACCTGGACGGCGATTCCCAAGACTGACAACAATGCCGAGGGGCTGGGCGACCGGCCCATCGTGCTGCCTCCGGCATACCCGACTGATCCGAGCATCTACGAGGACGCGCTGCACGAGCTCTGGCGCAGCGACGACGGAGGAAACAGCTTCCATGTAGTGGTGCCGAGGGCCGACTTCCCGGCCGCTGTGCCGGGTGGTGCCGCAGGGAAGGCCAAGATCATGACCGTTGTCGCGGATGACACCGCCTTCGCCGTGTACGACGAGGCCACCGGCTTGGTCGCGCCGGGGCCCTCAATTCCGGCCGGTATCGTCAGCGTCATACAGCCCACGTTCGCGGATGCCAATACCATGTTCGTCCCCGCACTGACCGCACAAGAGGAGGCGGGTCTCAACAGCGGCCCCACCAACTGGCCGTCCTGCCTGCTGCAGGGCTGTGTGAACGAGGAGATCCTGCGGTGCACATTGACCGCTTGCACCGACGTCGCCACCGTCGACTTCGGTGTGATCCAGGTCTCCGTATCACCCGACTACGCCACCGATCACACGATCGCCGCCGGCCTGTTTGTCTCGCGGGACAGCGGTGACACGTTCACCCGCATCACGGGCGTCAGCGGCCTCTTCCAGAGCGAGGCATTCGTCGCAGACGCCCCGACCGGACCGGAGCTGGTCCTCGACACCACCTCCGGAGGCATGCCCTTCGTGGCCGACACCGTCACGCAGGTGGTGTTCTCGGGCGCCTCGTACACGACCACGTCCAACGCCGCTCCCACGTATTTGATGCAGTCCATGGCATGGTCGCCGGACGGCCACCTCTGGAACGCCGGAAACGCTCAGAATGCCCGCGGTCCATTCTGCAGCAGCGATGACGGCGTCACCTGGACAAGTCCCCACTGCTGATCCCGGCATCTGTCACGACGGCGGGGTGAAGGATGCGACGAGTTCACTGACATCGAGGGACTCGGGCAGATACGGTTTCCTCAAGGACGCATCTCTGCTGCCTTCGAAGAGGTCAGGCGGGTCCATGCCCGGCCGCGCCAGCCGGCGCTAGTCGGCACCAGCGCCGACTCAGCCGACGAAGCGGTAGCCGAATTGCACCGGCGCAGAGCACGTGTAGCTGCGCGAGAATCGCCCGTCTCCCGCTGAGCTACCACGTACTCGAAAGCATGAGCGCCAGCCCTCACGCGGTAAGCCGACCAGGCGTTGTCGTCCGCTGGTCGACCCCCGCCGCGTCTCAGGTTGCGAGCAGGCCTGCCACGTGCCGAGGGCCCAGTCGACGTTGGCGATGTTCTGCCGCGATAGGGTCGTAGCCCTTCGCACGCGGCTTCTCGTAAGGATGCCGACGACGAGTGCGGGCACAACCGTGCTCCCCGGATTTCCGCCAGGAGGTCGCGATTCCAGGTGTCGCTCCCGAGGGCGACTCGGAACTGCGCCTCCGCCGACGGAAGCCTGCTGATCGCTGAGCAACTCGAGCCGAGTGGGAAGTCGGCACGGAAAGATCAGGCCGCGCGCCACGCCAACGCCGCGCTCGTTCAACGTCGGCTACTCAAGGTCCCTACTCGGTTGCTCCGCCTGCAAGCGCGGCGAGCGAGGTCAGGGACGGCACGAAGAAGTATTCACCCCCAGTAACTCTGGCCAGCTCACTGGCGATCGGGAACTGGTGCTGGCTCGAGGCTTGGACGAGGAGGCACTGGTCCCCGGCGTCGTGCTCGCCGACGATCGGATCCGGCCCATCGGGCGGCCCCTGCGGCGGCGGGTTGTAGCCGCCTGGTTTGGGTTGACCGTTCGGGAAGTTGGGCTCGTTTAGCCATTGCCGCTGCACAAACTCGAATTGCCGATCGAGGTCGGCCACAATCGAAAAAAAGTGCAGACCACGTTGCTGCCCATCGTCTTGCGTGGCGGTCGGCGCCAGCACGGGACCGAATGGAATGCCGCGACGGATCATCCGGTGGAACTTTGGGTCGTCGCCGGCTGGGTCCGGGGTGGTCTCGTCGCGAGGGTTGGCCTTCCTGATGTGGGCAAAGCGCGGGCAGTTGCGGCCGTCATCGTCGTTGAACAGCGGAGCCTTGAACTGAAAGGCATTGCTGACCCCGCCCGCACCGGGGTCGGTGGTGGGATTCAACTCCAGCGGGGCGCCACTTGGCCACCGGCCGACCAGGGCGGCTGCGGTCTGATCGGCCGTCAGCGTGGGGTTCGACCCTGGAACACCAGCCGCGGTCTGCCGCCGGAAGCCGGCGACGTCCTGGTACAGCCGGCGAAAGACCGAAAAGGAGCCGTTCGTCCACAGGTTGCCGGTCGCCTGGACAATGTCGCCTCGCGAGTTCGGATACCCGAGAACGAACTCGCCGGGGGGCACGGGGGGAGGCTCGTTGCTGGCTGGCGGATCGTCGTAGCCGTCGATAGCGGGCTGTGAGATGCCGTCCTTGAAGCCAAAGTGCTCGTGGCCCGTGAGAGGAGCGGGCAAAGTCTCCCCCCGCTCCTGGAACACCACCTCGCACCCGCAGGCGGCGATCTGCTCCGCAATGGCAGTGACCCGCTCATCGAGGTCGTCTGGCTCGTCAGCAGCGACGACGACGCACATATGGACGCCAGACCGGAAGGGCGGCAGCCAAGTGGCGGGAGCATCCGGACCGGTATCACCAATCTGCGCCGACCTGTTGGCCATACCCGCGATGAAGGCATTGGTGCCCTCGCCAGCGGGCAGTCCGCTCGTTGCGACGCCGAGCGCCTTGAAACCGGCCGACGAGATCAGCACGGCGGTCCAGATAGCAGACAGGGCCTCGGCTCCAGTCCGGGCGCGGACTTGGGAGAAAACCCTGTTGAACATGCCGACCTCCCACGCGGAGGCCGTGAGCGGCAGAAGCCAGGCGAGCAGGCGCCGTGCTGCGGCTGGGTCGCCGAACTGTACGCAAAGCAACTCTTGATGGTCCTTGCGGAAACCTGCGATGCCGAAGCCTTGGATGTCCTGCAGCTGGGAGTCGGTGAACGCTGGCACGGTTCCTCTTCCTGTTTCGGCGGTCGGACGCGTTTCAGAAACTATACACCAAGCGACGATGGCGTTTCAAGCCTCGAACGGCTAGCATGCATGAAACGGTCATCCCGCAAGATGGGGAGCAGTGTGCCCGAAGGAGTCGACAGCCACCGCCTAGCAGCCCGCGTGATCGCAAAGCGAGGGACTCGGGGCCTGCGGGCGACGGCCAAGGAGATCGGGGGGATTAGCCCCTCCACCCTTTCTCGGGTGGAGGCCGGCAAGGTTCCAGACCTCGACACGTTCCTGCGACTTTGTGATTGGCTCGAGGCATCCCCCGAGGAGTTCACCGGGAAGTCCCGGTCCGGTGTCGTGGGCGACGAGACGCCGCGCCTGGAGGTCATAGCGGCCCATCTACGAGCAGACCGGACTCTCGACCGGGAGACGGCTCGGGCCCTGGAAAGGATGGTGCGCCTGGCCTACGAGGCGGCCGCCGCCGGCCGCCTCGTGCCCGAGGACAGCGAGTGACCTATGGAACGGGGGTTCAAGAGCTGGGCTGAGAAGGAGGCAATCACCGTACGCCACCGGCTTGGGCTGGCGCCGCAGGAACGGCTCCCTGCCCGCGCCTTGCTTTGGCACCTTGGTGCCGTCGTCACGAGGCCGGCGCTGATCCCCGGCATGACCGCGGCGGACGTCGATCAGTTGCTCGAGGTCGATGCCGGAGCGTGGTCGGCCGTCACCGCTTCGTGTGACGGAACGGCGGTGGTCATCCTCAACGACACCCACAGTCCGGCGCGGCAGGAGAGCGACCTGCACCATGAGGCATCGCACCTACTGCGGCGACATGAGCCGTGCCGGCTCATCCGGGTGGAAGGGTTAACTTTCCGTGCCTATGACCAAGATGCCGAGCACGAGGCTGCCTGGCTTGGCGGCTGTCTGCATCTGCCCCGGCCAGCCCTCCTCTCCGCCCTACGGATGGGGCATTCCGATGACGCCATCGCAGCCCACTATGTCGCCAGTTCCGACATGGTTCGTTTCCGGCGGTCGGTAACTGGCGTAGATCGACAACTCGAGGCCTTCCGGCGGCGACGATCTACAGGTTAGAAGCACATACTCTTCAGTTCGCTTGCCAAATGCGCAAGGTGGTCGAACTCCACCATGAACCAGTCGGACGCAGTCGCCGGTTCAGCGGCCAACAATGTCGCTGATGCTTGAGATAGATGGTCAACTTCAAGGGTAGGACACGAGATTACGAGCAGCTTCGGCTGGCATGTAACGCACGCTCCCTAGGAAGGGGGCGATAGCCGAACTCGACGCTGTAGCGGACCGTGGTAGCTCCGCGCGAATCCCCGTCTCCCGCTCCACACGTCGCTGTTCGGACTCCGGCGCGCCGAAGACGAGCGCGAACGGCTCCTGGTATTTGGACCTCCGCGATCCGGCCGTCGCGGACGAGCAGCCGGCGGAAGCCCGGCGGCGACGAGCGAGTGGTGACGCCGCCATGGTGAGGACGGCGGCGCGCCGGCGCTCTCGCGATACCCTTCACAGGGTTTTACCGATTCTCAGCCGCGCTTGACATGCGCAGCCCTTAGACTGCTGATTCGTGTTCGAAAGGTCCCTATCAGCACGCCTGCGGAGCGACGCGTGAGCGAGGAGCACGGCACCGAGCAGGCCGCGCACGGCGAGCATCACGCCGAGGGCTTCCGGGCCACATTCCGCGAGCGCGCCATCTCGCTGCGCACCATGCCGCTGCCGCTGCGGCTGATCACCGGGCTGGCGCTGGCCCAGCTGCTTGCCGCCGCCGTGCTGCTGGTGCTGCGCGACCACGGGCCGCAGCTGCCACGGGTTCCTGTCTACGTCGTCGACAACCAGCTCGTCTCCGTGTCGGTGCCGGTGCTGGTGGCCACCGTTGTGCTGCTCACCCTGGCCTGGAGCTACCTGGTCAGCGGCGTGCTGCACACCCACCCGGCCGTCCGGGTGGGCGCGCTGGCGCTCTTCAGCTGGGCGATGTGGCACGAGGGTGTGGTGCCCAACGACCGCGGGATCTATACCGTCGGAGGCGTCGCGCTGCTGGCCGCGGTGTGGGTGGTCGCCGCACTCGCCTGGCTCTACGACATCCGCCTGCACCGGCGCGGACTCGACGACCGCAGTCACCTGCGCCGGCTGGTGCTGCTCACCTTCGGCACGGTTTTCCTGCTCTGCGGCGGCCTGTACGCGCTCTCGTACGCGGCCTGGCAGGGCAGCGCTCCGCTGATCTTCACCGAGACGCTGACCGCGCACCTCTCGGCTGTGTCGGTGCTGCTGGTGCCGGTGCTCTACGTCGCCGGCGTCGACTTCGCCGAGTGGGCCGAGGTGACGGGCGAGCGCATGGCGCATGTCGCCTCACGCGTCCGCGCGCCCATGGTCCTCGCCATCGTCACCGCCCTGGCGGCGGGCGCGACCGCGGGCTGGGCCGCCTACGGCTTCCGCGGCCACATGGGCTTCCTGGCGCAGGAGCTGGTCGCGGCGGTGATCGCGGCGGCGCTCCTGTTCGGCATCGCGCGCCTGCTGCGACTCGCGCGCCGCGACTCCGTGGCCCGGCACGTGCCCTACGTCGCCATCGCGGGACTCGCGGTGGTCGCCTACGGCATCACCTACCTCTCGCTCTATCTGCCCGGCGAGGCACGCGCACAGGCTGCGGCGCAGAGCACGGGTGGTCGCATCGAGGCCGACATGGGTCCGTACAACCACGAGGGCACACCGGAGTTCAGCGTCGAGCATCCCGTCTTCTGGAACGCCACCGTCGACTCCGACAAGCCGGACGGCCTGCTGCTGATCCACTTCGACGGGTTCAGCGCGGGCGATCCCGCGGTGTTCGAGGTCTTCAGCATGCCCGCGTCGCAGATCTCCAACACCGCCGACGCGGTGACGGCGCTGCTCGGCGGACTGACCGCGCCGCGCGGGCCGATGAGCGGACACGTCGCCTATCTCTCCTCGGCGCAGATGCGGAACGGCTGGGAGGTGATCGACGTCGCCACCTACGAGCACGATCCGTCGCTCAAGCCCATGCAGGCGCGCATGTGGACGCGCATGGACGGTGGCCGCGCGTGGGCGATGATCGGCTTCACCTACCGCTCCGTGTGGGGCGCCAACGCGGCGGCGTTCGACGACACCGCGTTGTCGTGGCAGCCGGCGCTGCGCAGCGAGGCGGCCGCCACAACAGCGAGCCGTACGAGCGGCGCGCCGCAGGGCATCAGTGACAGCGATCGCGCCCTGGCCATCGAGGTCGGGGTCACCGTGCTGGTGGGACTCGTGCTGCTTGTGCTCTCACGGCGCCGCTGGTCACCGCGGGTCGGGGGCGCCATGGCAACGGCCGCGCTTTTCGCCGGCACGGTGGCGCTCTTCGGCGTGCTGGCCAGCCTCGGCGTCTGGGCGCACATCGCCACCGGCAACGACCGTGGGCTGGTGGGGCTGCACATCGACGGCATCCAGGTGTTCACCGGACTGATTTGCCTTGCCTGCCTCGGTATCGCCGCCTGGCGGCGCCGCCTCGGTGGCGCAACCCGTGCACTGCTGCCCGCGGCGCTGACACTGGTGATCGGCCTGCAGGTGATCTCCTGGATCTACGACGTCTACAACGGCACCATGAGCGCGGGCCGGTTCAGCATCGCGCAGGCGGTCATCCTGGTGCTGGCCCTGCTCTGGGACATCGCCATGTCCGGCGAAGCGGTCACCAATGGCGGCAACCGCTGGTTCCCGCGCCACGCGCGCGTCTCGCTGTACTTCGGCTACGTCATCCTGGTCCTCGCCGCCATCCTCTACTTCTCGTCGTTGCAGCTCCCCGCTGGAGGCGGCGCGGTGGAGTCGCAGTTCGAGAGCGACGTGTGGCCGCAGGCGGGACT
The DNA here is from genome assembly GCA_964499205.1 of uncultured Actinomycetes bacterium. Lineage (GTDB taxonomy): Bacteria > Chloroflexota > Dormibacteria > Aeolococcales > Aeolococcaceae > DASRDZ01. Next base: position 19,101 of record CAZCJX010000013.1, read on the forward strand.
GATCATCCTCGGCGTGCCGCTGCTGGTGACGCTGTTCGCGGTCAAGGTGTCGCGCTGGTGGCACGATCGCGGCGCGGCGCAGACGCCGCTGGAGCACGCAGCATGAGGATGCGGTCGCGCCTCGTCTCCGTCGCCGCGCTCTGCCTGGCATCCGTCGCGCTCGCCGCCTGTGGCACCACGCCACCCGCGCCCCGGCCACAGCCGACCACGACACCGGCGACGCTCGCGCCCGGCCAGGACCCGCTGCCGGCGCACGACACGCCGATCGCGCAGGCGCCGGCCGCGCTCGCCGCGGTGTGGAAGCCGTACGGCGTCAGCGTCATCCCCGGACACGACTCGCTCGACGTCCCGGCGTCGCCCGCGGCCGCCAACGACACCCACGGCCTGCTCGATGACGCGCAGGTCGCCGCCATCGGCGCCGCCGTGAGGCGCGACCAGGTGCTCGCCGCCTGGACCGACGAGAACGACCAGGTCTCGCTGCTCCCCCGCGTCGCCGCGGAGCCGTTCATCCTGGGCCCAGTGGGCGTCGCGCTCGCCGAGGGCACGCACGTGCACACACCGCCCTGCGGTGTGCTGCCGACCGAGATCGGCGTGCACGCACCCGACGCGGCGGTGCAGTCGCTGCTCGGCGCAGCGAGCAACGCATCGGTCGACGCCTCAGCGGTGCTCGTCGAGATGAGCTTCGACGGTCCGTGCGCCATCACCGGCACGACGCGTGACGGGCATACCGTGACCATCACCACCCTGCCCGCGGCGCGCATCCTCGTCGCCGCGCAGCTGCGCAGCGATCCGCTCCTGGGCACCATCGCCTATCCGGAAGCGGCCGGCCTGTGCAGCGATCCGCGCTTCAGCGGGGCGTGCGGCTGAGGCAGTCCTCAGCGCCGGCGACGCTCAGCGCAGCGGCGCGCTGCTGTAGCGCAGGTTGGCCCGCGCCATCTGTAGCATGCGTCCCACCCCACCGGCGAGCACCACCCGGCTGGAGGCGAGGGCGAATCCCCGCACCTCCCCGGCGGTGATGTGCGGCGGCATGGCCAGCACCGTGGGATCGGTGACCAGGTCGACCAAAGCGGGGCCGGGGTGCCGCAGCGCGTCGGCGAGTCCGGCGCGGATGTCCCCTGGTTGCTCGATGCGAACTGACTGAATGCCGGCGGCCCGCGCGATCGCCGCGTAGTCGACGGGCGCATAGTCGGTGCCGAAGTCGGGCAGGCCGTCCACCAGCATCTCCAGCTTGACCATGCCCAGGGCGGAGTTGTTGAAGACCACGATCTTCACCGGCAGGCGGTGCAGCGCGACGGTGAGCAGCTCGCCGAGCAGCATGCCCAGCCCACCGTCGCCCGACATCGAGATCACCTGGCGGCCCGGAAAGGCGAGCTGCGCGCCGATGGCGTGCGGCAGCGCATTGGCCATGCTGCCGTGCAGGAACGAGCCGACGATGCGTCGCCGGCCGTTGGGCGTGATGTAGCGCGCCGCCCACACGTTGCACATGCCGGTGTCGACGGTGAAGATCGCGTCGTCGGCGGCGACCTCGTCGAGGATCCGCGCCGCGTGCTCGGGATGGATGGGGACGGCATGGTCGCTGTCGCGCACGTAGGCGTCGACGACGTGCTCCAGCTTGCCGACGTGCTCGTGCAGCATGTGGTCGAGGAAGGAGCGATCCTGCTTCTGCTCGACGTGGGGCAGCAGCGCCTGCAGCGTGGCCGCGACGTCGCCGTGCACGGCGAGGTCGAGCTCGGTGCGGCGGCCGAGATGGGTGGCGTCGTGGTCGACCTGGATGGTGTGCGCCTGGGGCAGAAAGGTGTCGTAGGGGAAGTCGGTGCCCAGCAGCAGCAGCACGTCGGCCTGGTGGCAGGCGTCGTAGCAGGCGCCGTAGCCGAGCAGTCCGCTCATGCCGACGTCGTACGGGTTGTCGTACTGGATGCACTCCTTCCCGCGCAGCGAGTGGCCCACGGGGCTGTGCAGCCGCGCGGCCAGGGCCATCACCTCGTCGTGGGCGCCGGCGACCCCCGCGCCGCAGAACAGCGTCACCGTGCGCGCCCGGTTCAGCGCATCGGCGAGTGCCTGCACCTGCTCGACCGGGGGCACCAGCCGGGAGCGGCCGATGGGGAACGCGGTGCTCCCCGTGGGATGCACCGCCTCCTGATGGGCGACGTCACCGGGAAGCACCAGCACCGACACGCCGCCCCTGCCCAGCGCGGTGCCGATGGCGATGCGCAGCATCCGCGGCATCTGCTCCGGCGTGCTGACCAGCTCGCAGTAATGGCTGCACTCGGCAAAAAAATGCTGGGGATGGGTCTCCTGGAAGTAGCCGGTGCCGATCTGCTCACTGGGGATGTGCGAGGCGATGGCCAGCACCGGTGCGCCGTTGCGATGCGCGTCGTAGAGGCCCTGGACCAGATGGGTGTTGCCCGGCCCGCAGCTGCCGGCGCACACTGCCAACCGTCCCGTCAGGGCAGCCTGCGAACCCGCCGCGAAGGCGCCCGCCTCCTCGTTGCGGACGTGCACCCAGTCGATCCCCGCGGTGCGGCGCACCGCGTCGACCACGGGGTTGAGGCTGTCCCCCACCACCCCGTAGATGCGACCCACGCCCGCCTGGCGCAGTACGTCGACGAACTGCTGGGCGACCGTCAAGCTGGCCATCGTCGATCCTCCTGCGCCGCCAGCTGTGCGGGCGCGACGGCGAGAAACCCGAACACCACGAAGGCGAAGAAGCTCAGCACCCCGATGGCGTGCATCCACTCCGCATTGGCGACGGTGAGCAGACCGAATCCGGCGATGGCACATGCGCCGGCGGCGCGCACGGCCAGGCCCGAGGACGAGGCGCTGAGCACCGCGCGCGCACCGATCTCCCCGGTGGACGGCGCCGGCCGCACGTCGAACCGGCCCCTGAGGTACAGGGAGAACAGCAGGCCGAGCGAAGGAAAGAGCAGCAGCGCGCCGATGAGCACCGCGGCGATGACCACCACCAGGGTGTCGTTGGGAGCGGCCGCCTGGGCGATGGTCAGCCCGGGCAGGAAGATCGGCTGCTGCGCCGCCGCCCACCCGGCGATGATGGCGACGACGGCCAGCGCCGCGCTGGCGCGGGCCAGCTCGAAGCGCCGGGTCAGCACCAGCAGCAGGGTGCCGAGACCGGCGGCCATCGACACGGCGAGCGGCACCACGCCCGGGCCGGCGACGAGTCGCTGGTAGAGCCGCGGCGTGTCGGTGTGCAACACCACCAGGCCGGCGATGGAGACCGCGCCGGCGACGACGGCGGCGAGCAGCGCCCGGGCGCGAAATCGCCGCATCATCACGGCGTCACCACGGCGCTGCGAATCGGCGGCGAGAAACACCGCGGCGAGGTACGCCGACGTGGCGACCGCCAGAGTCCCGGTCAGCAGTGAGAGCGGGTTCACCCAGCTGGTGACGAGGTCGCCGCGCGCATTGCCGACGGGCACCCTGCCCGACGCGATGCCGCCGACCATGGTCCCCAGCGCGAACGGCGTCAGCAGCGACGACGCGGAGAACAGCATGTCGATGCGGTGCAGCTCGACACGGCGCACCGCCCCCGAGCGCAACGCGTACGCCGCGCCGCGCAGGATGATGCCGATGGCCGCGATGAACAGCGGGATGGCCAGCGTCGAGGCGATCGAGCCGAAGGCGACGGGGTAGGCGGTCCAGGTCACGGTGAGCACGAAGATCAGCCAGACGTGGTTGGCCTCCCACACCGGCGACATGGCCTCGTGGGCCAGCTCGCGCAGGTGCTCCGCGCCGGGTCCGGTTCCCGCGGTCAGCTCCTGCATGCCGGCGCCGAAGTCGGCGCCGCCGAGCACGGTGTACAGCGCCAAACCGATCATCACGAAAATCAGCGGAACGTCGTAGAGGTGCATCAGGCGACCACCTCGGGCGACGCCGGCGCCACCGGCGCAGTCCCGCGCATCGGTGCGCGCGCGAGTCGCCGCAGCATCCACACCACGCCGGCGGCGACACCGGCGTACACCAACGCGATCACGCCGAATCCCACCGGGATGCCGCGCGCGCCGGTGACCGCCTGCGCCGTGGGCATGACGCGGTAGACGACCCAGGGCTGCCGTCCCACCTCGGTGGTGATCCACCCCGCGATCAGCGCCGCCACCGACGCCGGTCCGGCGAGGACGAGCGCCCGGTAGAACCAGACTGATTCGGGCAGCCGTTTCCAGCGCACCCGAACCGCGAGGAACACCACCCCGAGCAGGGCCATCAGCGTGCCGATCCCCACCATCGCCTGGAACGAGTAGCGCACCACGTTGACGGGTGGCTGCTGGCTGACGGGCACGGTGTCGAGCCCCTGAACCGTGGCGTTGATGTTGTGGTACGCGAGGAACGAGAGCAGGCGCGGGATGGGAATGCCCGCCTCCACCTGCCCGTTGGCATACCAGCCGAGGATGTGCTCGGATGCGCCGCTGGTGGTCTGCCCCAGTCCCTCGATGGCGGCCAACTTGATCGGCTGGGTGGTGGCCACCTCGCGCGCGACCCAGTCGCCGACGAGGATCTGCACCGGTGCGGCCAGCGCGGCCACGGTGAGCGGGACGGCGAGCGCGGTTCTCTCGTAGCGCCCCCAGCGCCCCCGCAGCCGCCCGTATGCATAGCAGGATGCCACCACGAAGCCGACCACGATGTAGCCGGCCACGTACATGTGCACCATCTCGTGCCACAGGTAGGGATTGGCGAAGAGCGCGCCGAGGGGATCGACGTCGGTCACCCGGCCGCCGACCAGGCGGAAGCCGCTGGGATGGTTCATCCAGGCGTTGACCGCGAGCACCATCAGCGAGCCGGTGATGCCCGCCAGCATCACCGGGATGCCACTCAGCAGGTGGGCCCGCGGCGAGAGGCGATCCCAGCCGTAGATGTAGATGCCGAGGAAGATCGCCTCCATGAAGAACGAGAACCCCTCGATGGCGAAGCCGAGGCCGAACACCGAGCCGAAGGTGGCGGTGAAGTTGGGCCAGAGCAGGCCCATGTCGAAGCTCAGCACGGTGCCGGTGATCACACCCACCGCGAACAGCGCCACCATCACCTTGCTCCAGCGTCGCGCGATCCGCCCGAACACCTCCTCGCCGCTGCGCTGGCTCAGCCACTCCATGTAGAGCACCATGGCGGGGAAGGCGATGCCGAAGCACACCAGCGGGATGTGCACTGCGAAGGACAGCGCCTGCATCTCGCGGGCCTGCACCAGGTAGGCCTGGTTGTCCACCGGCGAGAGCGTGGCGGCGAGCATCGGTCCCACGGTGAGGCGGTCTCCTCCGAGTGGTCAGGTCTCGAAGGATGCCGCCTCGGGGAGGTGCGCTGCATCACCCACCCTGGGGTGATGCAGCGCGGCGCCACTGGGCGTGTCGCGTCGCCCAGTGGCTCAGCGAGCCATGCGGGTCAGGCCGCCAGCGCCTGCCCCACCGCTTCGGCCTGCGCCTCCTCGACTACCGCTGCGGGGGCCGGCCGCCCGGGACGGCGCAGCACCGCCAGGGCGACGCCGACGGCCACCACCAGGCACAGGGCGGCGATGGTGAAGCTGAGCTGGTACCCGCCGTCGAGCGCCGCGCGCGCTCCCGACCCCGCGGCGCGCAGCCCCGCGCTGCGGTCGGCCGCAGCGCCGAAGAGCACCGCCACACCCAACGCGGCGCCGAACTGCAGGGCGACATTGGCCAGGCCCGACACCACGCCGGCGTCGCCGGGGCCCGCCTC
>CAZCJX010000013.1:24894-40936 GCA_964499205.1 uncultured Actinomycetes bacterium
GCAGGGCGACATTGGCCAGGCCCGACACCACGCCGGCGTCGCCGGGGCCCGCCTCCGCCATGGAAAGTGCCACGCTTGGCATGAACACCAGCCCCGCGCCGACGCCGATGAGCAGCGTCACCGGCAGCACGTTGACCAGGTAGCTCCCGCCCACCGGCGCGTGCGACATCAACAGCAGGCCGACCGCCACCAGGCTCAGCCCGGCGACCACGGTGTTGCGGGCGCCGAGGCGGCCCACGATCCGCGCCACCACGAACAGCGAGACGGTGCCGATGGCCAGGCTCTGGGGCAGGAAGGCCAGCCCCGTGCGCAGCGGCGCGTAGCCGAGGACGTTCTGCAGGTAGAGCGCGCCGAGGAAGAAGGAGCCGAACAGGCCCACCGGGAAGAGCATGCGCACCAGGTTGGCGCCGGCGACGGTGCGCGAACGGAAGATGCGCAGCGGCACCAGCGGGTTGCGCACCCGCGACTCGACGGCGACGAACAGCGCAGCAAGCACCACCGTCGCGGCGGCGAGCAGCCCGGTGCGCGCGGTCAGCCAGCCCTGGTCGCTGGCCTGGAGGATGGTGTAGATGCCGAGCGACGGCGCGGCGGTGACCAGCACCGTGCCGGCGACGTCGACGCCGTGGCGCAGGCCGGCGCCGCGGTGCTGCGGGATGAATGCAGCGCCCAGGGCCAGGGTGGCAAGGCCGATGGGCAGGTTGACGAAGAAGATCCAGTGCCAGCTCACCGCCTGGGTGAGCGCCCCGCCGACGAGCAGCCCGATCGAGCCGCCCGACGAGGCCACCGCCGAGTACACGCTCATCGCCCGCGCCGTCTGCCGCTGCTCGCGGAACACCCCCACCACGATGCCGAGCACCATCGCCGACGCCGCGGCGCCGCCCACGCCCTGGAGGAAGCGCGCGGCGATCAAGAGCTCGGCGCTGGGGGCGAGCCCGCAGAGCACCGAGGAGAGGGTGAACAGGGACAGGCCGGCGGTGAAGACCCGCCGCCGCCCCAGCAGGTCGCCGAGCCGTCCGGCGAGCAGGAGCAGGCCGCCGAAGGCGATGAGGTAGCCGTTGACCACCCAGGCGATCGACGCCGGGCCGAAGTGGAGGTCGCGCTGGATGTCGGGCAGAGCCACGTTCACCACCGTGGCGTCGAGCACGATCATCAGCTGGCCGAGGCAGAGGACGATCACCGCCAACCAGCGGCGGGCATCGGAGGTCAGGGTCATGCGCACTCCCGGAGGGGGGCCGGCGCGGGCCGCGGCTCGCGCTCGTCGTGGGCGCGCCACACGCGGGCGGCGCGGTCGAAGTGGAGGTGGGCCTCGGGCGCGGGGGCGCCGGCGGGCTGGAGCAGGCTGCCGACGAGGGGCAGCCGGGTCGCGGGGTTTCGCAGCAGGGCGATGTCCATCAGGTGCGTCTCCTCGATCGGCGTGGTAATGTTCGACGTGGATCGTACCAGCAAAGTTCGACGGATGTCAAACAATGAGTCCCACCAACCCCGGAGCCGCGGGGGAGTTCGAGCTCCTCGCCTCCGGTGAGTCCACCGCCACCGACACCGCCACCGCGGTGCCCGTGGGCGACATCACCACCGTTCTCCAGGCCCTCGCCGACCCCGTCCGCATCGCCATCGTCCGCCGCCTCGGCGAGTGCGAGGAGGCGCGCGCCTGCGGCAGCTTCGACCTCCCGGTCACCAAGTCGACCCTGAGCCACCACTTCAAGGTGCTGCGCGAGGCCGGCCTGATCCAGGGCCGCTACGAGGGCACCCGCAAGCTCATCTCGCTGCGCCGCGCCGACCTCGACGCGGCCTACCCGGGGCTGCTGGAGAGCGTGCTGCGCGCCGCGGCGGCGGCGAGCCTGCCGGAGCCGGCGAGCGCGAGCGCGACCGAGTAGCCCCCGGTCGCTGCGGCTTCTCTAGCCCTTGGCCGGGAGCGACCGCGCGTAGGCGGTCCCCCGCTCCACCCACCTGGCCAGCTGCGGCCTGGTGCGCACCGCGCCGCCGTCGACGCGCAGCCAGCCCGCCATCTCGCGACCCCGCATCACCATCGGCTCGGCCGTGCCCGATGCGCAGAGCCGCTCCGACTCGGCGGGGTCGACGCGCACCAGCAGGCCGCCCTGGCCGCTGGCCGCGACGGCCATGTTGCCGCCGACCAGGAACGCCAGCCCGCCGAACATCTTCTTCTCGGTGACGCCGCCTTCGGCGGCCAGCATCTCGCGGATGCGCTGGGCGAGCTCCTCGTCGTACGCCATGGCGGCCAATGCTACGCCGCCAATGACCCGGGTCAGTTGAAGACGTCGAGCCAGTGGCGGTTGCCGGCGGCGTCGATCCACCCGCGCGTGTTGCGATCGGGGGCCGCCTGGGCGCGTCCCGACAGTGACATCCAGTGCGCCGGCACGACGGTGGTCCCGTCGGCGAGCCGCACCGCAACCGCGGGACCTCCGGCGGTGAACACCGTGTTCACCCTGCAGCCGATCGACTCCGGCGTCCCGAGGGGATCGCGCGACAGCGAACCGTCGGGCAGGAGATAACGCCCGGCCCGGACGTCCTCGGTGGCGCCGAGCCGGCCGGTGCCGAGGAGGTCGAGCAGCGCCACCGCGGCGTTGCCGAGGTCGTCGGCGGCGCCGGAGCTGGCCGACTCGGAGTCGTCGGAATGTCCGCATCCGAAGCGATCGGTGGCGTCGCCGCTGGGGTTGCTGACCGGGTACTCGCCGGGCACGCCGACGCCGTTGCCGCAGGGGAAGATGTAGCCGACCATGTCCTCGGCCAGCCCGTCGATGAAGCGGTAGGGCGTGTGCATGTGCGGCATCAGCCAGGGCGGCAGCGGGTAGGGATTGCCCGAGGCGCAGGCCAGCGTGGGCGACGGCGGTCCGCCGCAGTCGCCGCTGCTATTGGGGTCGGGGCAGGGCATGTCCTGCGGTCCCAGGAAGCTGCGCAGGTAGGTGAAGGGGAACACCTCGCCGGGCATGGACACGAAGGTGCCGTCGCCGATGCGGAAGGCGGCAACCTGGGTCTGCAGGAACATCGCCGCGGTGTTGCCGCTGGGCGGAACCGGTTGCGGCACGGTGCATTTCGGGTCGGCGTAGGACGGCCGCCCGCCGAACAGCCCGGCGACGCCGCCGACGGCGAAGAGAACGTTGGTGTCCTGGATGCACACGTCGGCGCGCGACCCGTCGAGCTCGTCGCTCGTTGACATGCTGCCCGCGGGCAGGGCGGCCTCCACCGCGCCGGCCAGCTGCGCGCCGAGCGCCACGTCCTCGCTGTAGTAGCCGAGCGGCACCATGGTGCTCTGGTCGGTGGTGAACTCGGTGCGGCAGCCGGCGGGATGTCGGGCGTCGACGAACTGCTGCGGCGTGCGACTCACCGCGGTGGGGAACACCTGCGGCGTCTCGTTGCTGCCCACCGATCCCGCCATCTCGATGCCGACACCGCCGAGGTCGTTCTCCAGCCGGCGGCGGAACCAGTACGGCCAGTCGGCGCTGAGCCAGGTCTTCTCCTGCTGCAGCGTGGTCGGCACCGGCGCGCCGGGGTCGAGTGCGGAACCGCCGTTGAAGCCGAGCGTTTCGGCGTGCTGCGACACGTCGGCGAGAGTCGCGATGGTGCGGCCGGTCGCGCTGTCGATCGCCTGCAGCACCGGCACCAGCTGGTCGTCGACGAAGGGATACGAGGACCAGCACTGCCGGAAGGTCGCCGGCTCGACGGCCTCGGCGTAGCGGATCGAGGCGGGGCGCTGCGCCGCGGCGGCAGCGGCGATCGCCTTGGCCGACTGCTGCACCATGTACGCCGCCCAGTAGGGATTGGCGCTCGACGTCACCGCGTCGACGCCGTACAGGCCGATGCTGTCGGGCGCGGACTCGTCGTGCGTCGAGGAGATGAAGATGTCGCCACTCTGCAGCGCGGGATGGGTGTGCACCAGGGCGGCGGCCTGCCGGCGGATGGCGGCGAGGTAGATGTTGAAGGCGCCCTCGTGGTCGAGCACCTCGACGGCGATGCTGCGGTGCCCGTTGGAGACGACGATGGCGCGCGCGCCGACGGGATCGGCGACGCGGTCGTAGAAGCGGGGCGCGTCGCTGCCGCCGCCGATGAAGTTGCCGTCCCAGTGGCCGTCGCCGTTGCAGTCGACGAAGGGATCGCCCTCGTCGTAGTGCCCGGTGCCCTGGCGGTCGACGTAGGGCTCCTCGAAGGCGAAGAGGCGGCGGCCGGTGAACCCGGGTGGGGCGAGGCAGTTGGCGGGGTCGGTGAAGCCGGGTGGCGGCGGGGTGCAGTTGTTGGCGGCGGGCGTGCCGTCGGGACCGCAGGGCGGGGTGAAGCTGACGACGGCGGCGCCGACGCGGAAGCGCGCCGGTGCGCCGGGGGCGGACGCGCTGGTGCCGCCGGCGTGCGCCGGGGCGGCGGACGATGCGCGGCTCGACGGCGGCGCGGTGGACTGCGCGGGGCTGGTGGCGCCGTCTGCGCCTGCGCCCGCACGCGCCGCGAGCTGTGCCGCGGTGTCGCCCGCGCCGGCCGTGTGGGTCGCGGTCGTGCCGAGGGCCGCCTGGCCGGGGCCCACCGACAGCCACACTGCGGCAGCCGTCACCACGACGGCGAGCCGGCCGCGCCCCCCACGCCCCGTTGCTGCCACCTGCCTTCTCCTCCACGCACCGTCGAACCCGGGGCGGCGCCCAGTGACAGTCAACGCGGCGGGGAGGGCGATCCCTGCGCGCCCCAACGGGCCTAGGCCGGCCCGGCGCCGGGTGGGGCGGGCGGGCGGCCGTCGGGGGCGGGCCCGCCGCCGCGCCAGTAGGTGCGGGTGCGGTTGTCGCGCTGCAGCAGCCCCTCGTCGACCAGGAAGCGGCGCAGCGCGGCGTCGTCGGGATGGAAGCGGCGCAGCACGCGGCGGACATCAACCTCGGCGTAGTAGCGGCCGGGATCGAAGGCGTCGGCGAGGATGCGCAGCACGGCGGCGCGCTTCGACGGCGTCGCGGGGATCTCGGCGAGGCGCTCACCGACGAAGTAGCGCCGGGCCACCTCGGCCTCGTCGGGGTCGAGGCCGGCGAGCACCGAGGGATGCGCGGCACGGGAGATGCGCACCGCGTCGGTCACCGCGCGCAGCGCCGTGTCGTCGAGGTGGAAGACGCCCGCCTCCTCGCGCACCAGGCCGCCCGCGCTGAGCCGCCCGAGCACGCGGCGCACGTCGCGCTCGCTGCGCTGCAGCGCGGTGGCGAGGTCGGCGGGCCGCGCCGGCGCCTCGGCCAGCCGGCCGAGCACGGCGAGGCGCTCGCGGTCGGCGGCGAGGCGCACGAAGTCGGCCGGCTGCATCTAGTCGACGCGGCGGCGCAGCACGCAGAACTCGTTGCCCTCCGGGTCGGCGAGGACCACCCAGGAGACGTCGCCCTGGCCAACGTCGACGCGGCGGGCGCCCAGCGCGAGGAGCCGCTCGACCTCCTCGGCCTGCTCGCAGCCGCGCGGGTTGACGTCGATGTGCACCCGGTTCTTCACCGTCTTGGGTTCGGGCACGGGCTCGAAGACCAGGGCCAGCCCGCCGCCGGGCTCACCGCTGGCCGACATCCAGCGGTAGTCGTCCTCGCTCTTCACCTCCCAGCCCAGCACGGCGCTCCAGAAGGCGGCGACGCGGTCGACGTCGGCGCAGTCGATGACGATCTCGGTGATGACGCTGCTCATAGCGCCTATTGCACCACGCTAGGCGGCGTCGTACGCGCAGCGGAACCCCGCGAAGATCTGGCGGCGGATGGGGTAGTCCCAGTTGCGGAAGCTGCACCGGGCGACGCTCGACCGCGCCGCCCACGACGCGCCGCGCAGGACGCGGTACTCGGTGCCGAAGAACACCTCGGAATATTCGCGGTAGGGAAAGGCGCGAAAGCCGGGATACGGCAGGAAGTGGCTGCCGGTCCACTCCCAGACGTCGCCGACCATCTGCTCGCAGCCGAAGGCGCTGGCGCCCTGCGGATAGCTGCCGATCGGCGCCGGGGAGAACATGCGCTGGTCCAGGTTGGCGTGGCGCGGCGTCGGTTCCTCGTCACCCCAGGGGTGGCGGCGCGCCGCGGCGCGCTGCGGGTCCCACGCGGCGGCGACCTCCCACTCCTGCTCGCTGGGCAGGCGTCCACCCGCCCAGCGCGCGTAGGCGCTGGCCTCGTGGAAGCAGACGTGCATCACCGGCAGGTCCTCGCGTAACGGCAGGACATGGCCGAAACGCTCGACCTGCCAGGCGCCGCCATCGTCGCGCGACCAGTGCTTGGGGGCGCGCTCGCCCGACTCGCAGCGCCACCGCCAGCCCTCGGCGTCCCACAGCTCCTCGCGGTCGTAGCCGCCGCCGTCGACGAAGCGGGCATATTCGCCGCAGGTCACCGGGAAGCGGTCGATGCGGAACGCCGGCAGGGTCACCGTGTGCTGCGGCGACTCGTTGTCGTACGGCTCGTGCCGCGGGTTGCCCACCGTGTACACGCCGGCGGGAACCAGCACGGTGTCGCGCTGCACCGTGCCGCGCGAGGTTGGCGGCTCGGGCGGCGGCGGCATGGCGGGACGGTGTCCGCCGGGCAGGATCTGCAACGACTGCAGCATGGTCTCGGAGTGCTGGTGCTCGTGCTGGGTGACCAGCGCGTAGACGTAGCCGTCGCGCAGCAAAGGGTCCTCGCCGTCGAGCTCCGCCTCGCCGAGCAGTGCCAGCGCCCGCTCGCGCACCGCGGAGCGGTAGCCGTCGACCTCGGCGCGGCCCATCAGCGCCAGCCCACCGCGGGTGCGCCGCGGATTGGTGAAGGCGTCGTACATCGCCATCCGCCGCTCGTCCTGCGGACGCGCACCGCTCAGCGCGTCGACCAGCCAGAGCTCCTCGTACACACCGACGTGCCCGTAGTCCCACAGCAGCGGGCTGAGGATGGGATCGGGCTGCGCCTGGAGCCGCTCGTCGTCGACGCCGGCGACCAGCTCGACGGTGCGCCGCCGCGCGTCCTCGAGGTCGGCGGCGATGCGGCGCTTGCGCTCCTCGTCGCTCACCCGGGCACGGCCAGCACCAGCCCGAAGCGCTGCGCGGCGTCGCTGAACCACTCGACGCAGCGCATCCCCGCCTGCAGCAGCTCGGACTCGACGCGCTCGCGGGTGAACTTGCAGCTGATCTCGGTGAGCACCGTCTCGCCGGGAGCGAAGTGCACCCGCATGCCGGCGGCGGGGATGTCGACCCACTGGTCGCAGCGGCTGCGCAGGTGCATCTCCACACGCGCCAGCGCGCTGTCGTAGGGCGCGTCGTGCGCGAAGGCGTCGAGGTCGAAGTCGGCACCCAGCTCGCGGTTGAGAACGCGCAGCACGTTGAGGTTGAACGCCGCGGTGACGCCGGCGGAGTCGTTGTAGGCGGCGTGCAGCTCGGCGGCGGGCTTGACCATGTCGACACCGAGCAGGAACGAGCCGCCGTCACCCAGGCGCGCACGCACGTGGCGGACCAGGTCGACGCGGTCGTGGGCCAGCAGGTTGCCGATGGTGCTGCCGAGGAACACGACGCAGCGCCGCTCGCCGTCCGGCAGGTTGTCCAGCGCGGCGACGAAGTCGGCGACGACGCCATGCACGTGCAGGCTGGGGAACTCGCCCACCAGTCGCCGCGCCGCGGCGGCCAGCGCCGCCTCGCTGACGTCGACCGGCACGAAACGGGTGCAGCCCTCCGCCACCATCGCCTGCAGCAGGATGCGCGTCTTGGTGCACGAGCCGGCGCCGAGCTCGACCAGCGACTCCGGACGCGCCAGCGCGGCGACGCGCGCCGCGGCGACGTCGAGGATGGCCGCCTCGGTGCGCGTCTGGTAGTACTCGGGCAGCTCGGTGATCTGCTCGAACAGCTCGCAGCCGCGGTCGTCGTAGAACCAGCGCGGCGGCAGCCACTTGCGCGGCGCGCCGAGGCCGCGGCGGACGTCGGCGACCAGCGCCTCACGAGTCGACGACGCGGTGGCGGGAGCGGCGACGGTGAGCGACATCCGCTCGCCGAGCAGCGCGACGGTGCTGCCGTCCGCGATGTCGAGGGACACCGTCTCGGTCAGGTCCATGCGTTGGGATCCTCCGCGTGGGGGCCGTCGATGCGCTCGGCCTGGTCGTCGGACCAGCAGCGGCGCCTGAACAGGTAGGTGTCACGGAAGTTGTGCAGCGCGGCGGCGGCGGCGCGCGGCACGGTGCCCGCCGGTGCGCGCCGCACCGCGTCGAGGGCGATGGCCAGCAGCGCCAGCGCCTCGTCGCGCAGCCAGGGGTTGACCACCCCCTGGTGCGCCGCCGCCTCCCACAGCGCCAGCAGCGTCTCCCGGTCCACGTCGCCCAGCGCGAGGAGCGCGGCGCGGCGCGCCAGCGGGTCGCGCAGCAGGGTGTCGACGACGAGCAGCGGCACCGCCAGCCAGCGGCGCGGCGGCATGTCGAGGTAGCGCACCTCGAGGTAGCCGCGCGGCCGCACCGGCGGGAACAGGGTGCTGAGGTGATGCGCCAGCGGGTCGACGCCGCTCGACTCCGAAAGCGGCATGGCCAGCGCGTGCGCTGCGAAATCGGCATAGGCGGCAACGGGATCGTCGCGCGACACCTGGGCGCCGTCGAACCCGGTGCGCGAGGCGTCGAGCCGCTGCCAGAGCAGGCAGCGCGTTCCCGACCACCCGGTCACCACGCCGCCGCCGACGCCGGAGTTGGCGAAGGCCGCGGCCAGCGCCGGTCCCATGCGATTGGCCAGCAGCCACTGCTCGACGCCGGCGTCGCCGCCGAGCAGGTCGACGCACACCTGCAGTCCCGCGGTCAGCCGCATCATGTCGCGCCCGGCGGTGCCGATGGCGTCGAAGTGGCGTTGCATCACGCGGTAGCGCTCGGCGTCGAGCTGCAGGCCCACGTCGGACTCGCGATGCCACGGGTTGAGGCCAGAGCTGACCGCAACAATGCGTTCCCGGGCGAGCGCGCCGTCGAGCCGCGCCACCAGCCCGTCGAGCTGGTCGACCAGCGACGCCGGCGAGCCGCACGGCGGTGGGCTGAGCTCCACCTGCCCGCCCGGCTCGAAGCTGATCCGCGCGTCCTCGAGCAGCGCCGGGTCGTGCCGCGCGATCGCCGCGCGCGTCTCCGAGGCGGGCACCGGACGCGGCGGGCGGCCGCGGACCGGGATGAGCTCCACCTCGACACCGGTGCGCACCTGCGCCGGGCCCACGGACCTGCCGGCGAACAGCGGGGCGACGCGTTCGCGCAGTTCCGATGCATGAAGAGATCGGACGAGAACGACCTCGGCCTCCGGTCCACCGGTGCGACCGGACAAGCCTACCGAGGTGGGACCGGCTGCGTCGGATCCCCGCTCGGGGAGGCTTCGGCGTCGCCCTCGGGCGGCAGCGGCGTGTAGTAGCGGTTGCCCGCCTGGGCCCACTCCACCACCATGGTGACGAACTCGGGCCCGCGCGGGTCGATGCCCCGCATCGGCATCGAGCCGCGGCGGATGGTGAAGTCGTGCGGGGCCAGCTCCCCGGCGCGACGGAAGTGGCGGTCGGCCGCCTCGTCCCGCCCCTCGCCGTGCAGCCAGCGGGCCAGCCCGAACTCGGCGCGGGCCAGCTGGTGCTCAGCGGTGGGCAGTGCCTGCAGGGCGCGCACCGCGTCGGGATCCGGCGCTGCCGGCGCCGCGCCACGCACCCAGGCGCGGACGCCGTCGATGACCCGCGCCGAGTCGATGTTGGTCATCGACCGGTAGGTGTCGGTGGCGTAGCCGACGTCGTTGGGGCGCACGATCATCCCCTCCTCGTCGATGCGCATCACCGTCGGCACGTTGACGATGTTGTAGGCGTCGGCGATGGCGTACGTCGTGTCGACGAGGCTGGGATGCGTCGGCTGGGCGCGCTCGATCCAGGGACGCGCCGACTCGGGGTCGCTGTCCAGCGCCACCGAGATCACCGTGAAGCCATCGCTCTCCAGCTCGGCGTGCACCTCCTGCCAGACCGGCAGGTCCTCACGGCACCCTCACCACGACGCGTAGACGACGAGCAGCACCTTGCGGCCGCGGTGCTGGCGCAACGAGTGCACCCGGCCGTCGAGGTCGGGCAGGGCGAAGTCGGGCGCGCGCAGCGATCCCAGCTGCGCACCGCGATCCTCCGCGGCGGTGCCGAGACAGGCGGCGCGCTCCTCGACGTCGACGGCGAGCGGACGGCGCAGCAGCGCGGCGAAGGCGGCGAGGTCGACCCGGTCGGCGGTGTGGCCGCCATCGTCGCGCAGCGGCACGCACATGTCGTCGCGGCACATGCCCTGCGGCTTGCGCTCCCATCCCGTGGCGCGGGCCACGTCGGCGTCGGCGACCAGCACCCGCCCGTCGACCACCTGCGCGTCGACGCGAGTCACCCTGCCCTCGTCGATGAGGGTGAAGTCGGCGGCCATCGGCGGATGGTACGCAACCCACCGAGGCCCACGTACGATCCCGCTCAGGAAGCGCGGTAGATGTGCCCGGTGTCGCTGTAGTAGACGGAGTGGTCGGGCGCCTGGGCGACGGCGAGCCGGCACTGCGCCGGCCCGCTGGCCACCGTGGCGTGCGGCGTGCCCGGCGTGGCGATCAGCATGCCGCGATCGAAGGTGCAGAACACCAGGTGGCCGGCGAGCTGCGGCGGTCCCGACGCGTCGACGAACGCCGCGCCGGTGGGCACCACCGTGCTCGCCTCGCTGCTCCAGTCCGGCGGGATGCGGCCGCCGCAGGCCGAAGACGGCGCGGTGAGCGGATGGCTGTAGCCGTAGCAGAGCGGCCACTGGTAGCCGGCGCCGCGCGCCACCGAGAGGAGCAGCGTGTCGTAGCCGGTCCCCGGGCTGCCGGCGTCGCCGGAGGGACCGTTGTTGGTGACCGCCATCTGTCCCGACGCCGAGATGGCGATGCCGAACGGGTTGCGAAAACCGTAGGCCCACACGGGGTTTCCCGGCCCGAAGGGATTGTCGCCGGGAACGCTGCCGTCGAGGTTGTAGCGCAGCACCTTGCCGCGCACGTCCGACGTGTCCTGCGCCGCCGCCGCGGTGTGCTCCTCGCCGAGGGTGACGTAGAGCTTGCCGTCGATGCCACCGACCAGGCGGCCGCCCTTGTGGCAGCAGTCGCTGCCCGAGGGCAGGGTGACGATCACCCTGGCGTCGCCGGCCCTGCCCGCGCAGTCGGTCCAGCGGATGACGTGCTGGTGCGTGTAGTCGGCGTCCGAGTAGAAGGCGAAGACATAGTGGTCGCTGGCGAACGACGGGCTGAGCGCGACGCCGAGCAGGCCGCGCTCGCTGTAGCCGCCGCCGCGCTCGGTGGTCACCGTCGGCACCGTGGCGAAGACGTGTGACGCGCCGTCCTGCCAGACGCGCACCGTGCCGGCGCGCTCGGTGTAGAAGAGGCGGCCGTCGGGCGCGAAGGCCAGGGCGGTGGGATACGCGGCGCTGAAGCTGGCGGGCGGCGGCGACTGCGGGCCGACGGTGCAGGCATTGCCGCCCGACGCCCCGCTCGACGCCGCGGCGGTGCTGCCGACGGCGCTCGGCGCCGGGCTGGCGCTGGCCGTCGCGCGGGGCGTCGAGCCGCTTGCCGGCGAGCCGCCGTCGCAGCCCGCCACCAGGGGCGCCAGGGCCAGCAGGGCCAGCGCGGCGACGCGGGAGGTTCCGACCGCTTGCAACATCCGCATCAGTTCACAGTCCTTACAAACCGGGGCTGCTCGGCGCCCGCCAGCCGGCAGCCCTCTTTCTCCTCCCAGCTGTCCCCCCGCGGACGCCTCACGCCGCCACCGCCGGCTCACGCCGTTGCTGCGGCTCCCCCACTCTCCCCGGCACGCCGAGGGCGCCCGCCACCCCGCCGGCGAGGGCCAGCGCGGCGCCGATGAGCACGGTCATGCGGAAGGCCGACACGAACGAATCGTCGACGGCCGCACGCACCGCCGCCCGCTGCGACGGGGGGAGCGTCGCCGGCGGTTGGGCAAGGGCCAGCTTGGAGCTCTGGGCGAGCACCGCCTGGCGCGCCGAGGCGGGGATGTCGAGGCTGCCCAGGCGCTGCTCGAGCCCGCTGTCGAAGCCGCGCACCAGGACGATGCCGAGCAGGGCGACGGCCAGCAGCCCGGCGACGCGCGCCACCGCGTTGTTAACACCCGAGGCGGCGCCGGCGTGGCTGCTCGGCACCGAGCCCATCACCGTGGTGGTCAGCGGCGCGACGGTGATCGCCATGCCCAGGCCGAGCACCACGGCGGCGGGGAAGAAGGTGGTCCAGTAGGAGCCGCCGGTGCTGGGGACGGCGTAGAGGGCGAGGCCGACGGCGGTGAGCACCGGCCCCACGGTCAGGAGCAGCCGGGCTCCCACCTTCTCCACCAGGCCCCCCGCCCAGCGCGACAGCAGCGACAGCAACAGGATCATCGGCAGCAGCGCCGCGCCCGCCGCCGCCGGCGAGTAGCCGTGCACCTCGATGAGGACGAAGGGCACGAAGAAGAGCGCGCCGCCGAGCGGCGCGTAGACCAGCAGGGTCACCAGGTTGGTGGCGGTGAAGGCGCGCGAGCGGAAGAGGTCGAGCGAGAGCATCGGCGCCCAGCCGCCCGCCGGCACGCCGCCGCGCGCCGCCCGGGTCAGCGAGCGCTCGCGGAGGACGAACGCCACCAGCATGGCGCCGCCGGCGAGCAGCCCGGCCACCGAGACGGCGTCGATGCCCGACTCGCCCTGGGCGCGGATGACGCTGTAGACGACCGCGCCGAGGCCGGCGCTGGCCAGCACCGCGCCCGGCCAGTCGAGCCGGCCCCGCACCTCGCGGTCGTAGCTCTCCGGCACCCGGGTGATGGCCAGCACCAGGGACACCGCGGCCAGGGGCAGGTTGATGAAGAAGGCCCACCGCCAGGAGAGGTGGCCGACCAGGAAGCCGCCCAGCACCGGGCCGATCGCCGAGGTGATCGAGCTGGCCGCCGACCAGGTGCCGATGGCCCGGCCGCGCGCCGCGCCCTCGAAGGAGGCGCTGATCAGCGCCAGCGACCCGGGCATGAGCATCGCCGCCGCCGCGCCCTGGAGCGCGCGCGCCCCGATCAGCACCGCCGGCGACGGGGCCAGGCCGCAGGCCGCCGAGGTCACCGCGAACAGCGCCACGCCGGTGACGAAGACCCGGCGCCGCCCCAGCCGGTCGCCCAGGGCCCCCCCGATCAGCAGCAGCGAGGACAGCAGCAGGGTGTAGGCCTCGACCACCCACTGGGCGTCGCCGGCGGTGGCGCCGAGGTCGCGCTGGATCGAGGGCAGCGCCACGTTGACCACGGTGCCGTCGATGAAGGCCATGCTCGAGGCCAGGATCGAGGTGACCAGCACCCACCGCCCGGTGTTCCGGGCGGGCGCCTCGGCGCAGCGGCCGGCGCGGATCACCGCCTCGTCGCAGGGGGGCCGCAGGATGTGGGACATGGCGGCTGCACACGCTACGCCGCCGGGCCGGGGATGGTCGCCGCGGGCGGGTGGCTCAGCGCCGGGAGAGGAACCTCGAGACCGCGTCGAGGAAGGCCTGCGGCCTCTCCAGCTGCGGCGAGTGCCCGGTGCCCTCGATGACCCGCACCTCCAGGCCGCCGATGCGGTCGAGCAGGGCCAGGGCGTCGTGCAGGGGCACCAGCCGGTCCTCGCGGCCCCAGACGGCCAGCACCGGTACCGGCAGGGGCCGCTCGATGCTCTCCACGTCGCGGTCGAAGGCGTCGACGATGCGGTGGGCGCTGCGCAGGAAGCGGTGGATCCGCTCCCGGCTGTTGAGCCGCTCGGCGAAGAGGCGGACGCTCCGGTCCGAGACGTTGCCCGGGTCGGCGAAGGCCATCCGCCGGTAGGCCTCGCCGATCACCCATTCGATGACCGGCTTCGGCGTCACCGTCAGCGGCACGGCGCTGACCACGCGCACCAGCGGCTCGAAGCGCACCAGCCGCCACCACGAGGGCACGCCCTGGCCCACCCCCGCAGGGTCGACCAGCACCAGGCGCGACACCAGCTCGGGCCGGATCAGCGCCAGGCGCAGGGCCACCGCCCCGCCCACCGAGTTGCCGACGACGGCGGCAGGAACTCCCCCGTTGTGCTCGATCAGCTCGGCGACGAAGCGCACGTAGGCGTCGAGCAGGTCGGCGTCGGGTACCGGCGAGGAATGGCCGAAACCGGGGAGGTCGGGGGCGACGACGCGGTGGTCGCGGGCCAGGCCGGCGATGACCCGGCGCCACACCAGCGAGCTGTTGCCCAGGCCGTGCACCAGCACCACCGGCTCGCCGCGCGTGCCGGCGGCCAGCCAGTGGGCGTCGCTGCCGGCGATGCGGGCGTGGTGCGAGAGCACGCGGGTCCGCGGGCGGGCGCCCCGCTGGCCGGGGCGGGTGGGCACCCGGGCGGCGTCGTCCTGGAAGGCGGCGGGCGCCGCCACCGGCGCGGTGACCTGCTCTGCCATGGGCCGCTCAGGGTAGTTGCTCGCCACCCTGGCCCGCCGGGGCGGCGGCCGCGAGAACACCGTTCCGTGACAGCCGGGCAACGCCTCTGCCACGGGCTTGCGGCGGGCGGCGGGGACGGACGTACGGTCGGCTGATGAGCCACCTGGTCTGCCTCGACGGTGAGCACAGCACGCCGGCGAGCGTGCGCCTGGCCCTGGGCGACGGCGAGGACGCCACCGCGGCGATCCTGGCCCTGGGCCACTGCCCCGCCTGCCCCGACACCCCCCTGGCCCACACCAGCCGCAGCGGCGTGCAGGTCTGCCCCTGCTGCTGGTCGGCATGGTGGACCGAGGACGGCGTGGTCAACTGCACCCCCGGCGCGGTCGTCGTCGACGAGCCCCGCGCGGCGCAGCGGAGCGGGTCGGGCAGCTTCGCCGCCTAGCTGTCCTCGGCGACCGCGACCGCGACGCGCACCGGGATGCCGTTGAGCACGGCGTTGCCGCTCAGCGGGTCGACGGCGTTCTCGTCGCTGAGCAGGTTGCTGTTGACCCCGGCGTACTCGGCGGCGACGGCATGGCGCGAGCCCGGCATGCCGTGGCCCCAGCCGTGCGGCAGGCTGACCACGCCGGGCATGATCTCGTCGGTGATCTCCACCGGCGCCAGCACCTCGCCGGTGCGTGAGGTGACGCGCGCCGCGGCGCCGTCGGCCAGCCCCAGCCCCGCCGCATCGTCGGGGTGAACGAAGAGGGTGCACTGCGGCTTGCCCCGCACCAGCATCTCGACGTTGTGCATCCAGGAGTTGTTGGAGCGCAGGTTGCGGCGGCCGATCAGGACCAGGCCGCCGGGCGCCGACGTTTCTGCCATGGACTGCCGCAACCGCTGGCAGTCGGCGATCAGCGGCGGCGGAGCCAGCTCGATGGTGCCCGACACGGTGCGCAGCGCCGCGGGCAGGCGCGGCTGCAGCGGGCCGAGGTCGATGCCGTGCGGCGCCTGGCGCAGCGCCTGCAGGGTGAGGCCGCCGGGGTGGGCGCCGAAGCCGTCGCCGTAGGGACCGGCGCGCAGCATGACGTCGAGCAGGCGCTCGGGACCGCGTTCGCTGCCGGCGGCGGCGAGCAGCTCCTCGCGGTCGCGCCCGTGCACCCGCGACGACGGGTCCTGCACCGAGAGGTCGACGGTGCGGGCCAGCATCATGTCGTCGAGCAGCATCGGGTCGGGGCGCGCGCCCGGCTCGCCGGCCACGGCGGCGGCGAGGCGCAGCAGGATGTGCCACTCGGGGATCTGTCCCTCCGGCAGCGGCAGCGCCGCCGGCGCGTAGCGGGCCACGTTGCGCACCGCCAGGTTGTTGAGCAGCACGTCGTAGTGCGACTGCTCGAGCGGTGAGGGCGCGGGCAGCACCACGTCGGCCAGCCGCGAGGTCTCGTTGAGGTAGAGATCGACGCTGACCCGGAAGTCGAGCGACTCCAGCGCCGCGGTGAGCCGGGCCGCGTTGGGCGTCGAGGCGCACGGGTTTCCGCCAAAGGTGACCAGAGCGCGCAGCTCGCCCTCGCCGGGGGTGTCGATGTCCTCCGCCAGGGTGGCCACCGGCAGCTCCCCGAAGGCCTCGCCCAGCCCGCGCACCCGGCTGCGCCAGCGCCCGAAGCGGGCGCCCTTGCCGCGCCCGGGTTCGCCGCGGGTGGTCGGCCCGCCGATCGCCGGCAGGGTGAGCATCGCCCCGCCGGGTCGGTCGAGGTTGCCGC
>CAZCJX010000013.1:41036-48985 GCA_964499205.1 uncultured Actinomycetes bacterium
CCGCCGATCGCCGGCAGGGTGAGCATCGCCCCGCCGGGTCGGTCGAGGTTGCCGCTCAGCACGTTGAGGACGTCGACCAGCCAGCTCGCCAGGGTGCCGAACTCCTGGGTGCAGGTGCCGATGCGGCCGTACACGGCGGCGGCCGGCGCGGCGGCCAGCTCGCGCGCCAGGCGGCGGATGGTGGCCGCGTCGATGCCGCAGTACCCGGCCACCGACTCCGGCGCGAACGGCGCCGCGGCGGCACGCACCTCGTCCACGCCGCTGGTGAAGTCGCCCAGCCGTCCCAGCGAGACCAGCTCCTCGTCGAACAGGGTGTGCACCATGGCGAGGAGGAACGCGGCGTCGGTGCCGGGCCGGATGAAGTGGTGCTCGTCGGCGTGCTCCGCCGTCTGCGAGCGCCGCGGGTCGACCACGATCAGCCGGCCGCCGCGGCGGCGCAGGGCGCGCAGCCGGCCGGGCATGTCGGGCGCGGTGAGCAGCGAGCCGTTGCTGACGTAGGGGTTGGCGCCGAGCACCAGCAGCCAGGCGGTGCGGTCGACGTCCGGCACGGGCAGGTGCCCGCCGGTGCCGAAGAGCAGCGCGCCGCTCACCTGCTTGGGCATCTGGTCCACCGAGGTCGCGGTGTAGAAGCTCGGCGAGCCCAGCGCGGTGAGGAAGGTGCGCAGGTAGAGCATCAGCGAGAGGCTGTGCGCCGCCGCGTTGCCGGCGTACACCGCCACCGCGCCGCGCCCGTGCTCGGCGATGACCCGAGCCAGCCCCTCCTCCACCGCGGCGAAGGCCTCGTCCCAGGACACCTCGACGTGGCGGCCGTCGCGCCGCAGCAGCGGCCGGCGCAGCCGGTCGGCGTCGTCGTGGAGGTCGGCCAGGCCCACCCCTTTGGGACAGATGAAGCCGTGGCTGAAGACGTCGTCCTGGTCACCGCGGAAGCGCAGGCGTCCGCCGGCGTCGCGGGACATGGTCAGCCCGCAGGTCGCCTCGCAGAGCGGGCAGATCACCGTCGTCTCGGCCATTGGCGCCTCCTTGCGAACAGGTGCCCGCGACGATGCGCCAGCGCGTGCCCAGCGCGCAACTGTCCCGGTGGTCAGAGCACGACCCGGTGACGAGGGGATCGCGCGCACGCCCGCGGGGGCGACCTCCGGCCCACGATTGTGTTCCCCGGAGTGACCACCCTGAGCCAGACACCCGAGCCGCTCGCCACCAGCACCTGGAGGCGAGTGCTCCGCCCCCGACGCCACGGCGGCCGCGGCGACGCCGCCAGGATCGCCGTCGCCGCCTTCGCCGCCTGCTGCGCCGCCCTGCTGGCCAGCCTGCTCCTCCCCTCCCCCGCCCGCCTCGACCTCGCCGTGCCACTGGCCGTCGCCGCCGCGCTGCTGTTCGCCCTCAGCATGCGCGAGGTGCAGGCGCTGCGCCACGGCCTGGCCACCGCAGCGCAGCGCGAACGCCGCCTGGTGGCGCAGGCGAGCGAGTTGGGCGCGGTGCACGAGCAGCTGCGCCGCCAGGCCTTCCACGACGGTCTCACCGGCCTGCCCAACCGCGCCCTGCTCGACGAGCGCACCGCCCACGCCCTGCAGCGCGCCCGCCGCCGCGCCGCGCACCGCCCGGTGATGCTGCTGCTCGACCTCGACGGCTTCAAGGCCGTCAACGACACCATCGGCCACGCCCCGGGCGACGACGTCCTGCGCGCCGTGGCCGAGCGCATCAGCGCCTGCCTGCGCCCCGGCGACACCGCCGCCCGCATGGGCGGCGACGAGTTCGCCGTGCTGCTCGACGACGTGGCCTCGGTCGACGAGGCGGTGGCGGTGGCGCAGCGACTCGTCGAGCGCATCCAGGCGCCCTACCGCCTGGCCGGCCGCACCCTGTCGCTCAACGCCTGCATCGGCATCGCCGAATGCCGCGACCCCGACACCACGGCGAGCGAAATGCTCAGCGACGCCGACATGGCGATGTACGTCGCCAAGTCGCGCGGCCCCGGCGAGCACCAGGTGTTCACGCCCGAATTGCGCACCGCCCTGCGCGAGCGGCTGCGCATGCAGGAACAGCTGGCCTCGGCGCTGCGCAACCGCGAGCTGCGCGTCGTCTACCAGCCCCAGGTCGACCTGGCCACCCGCCGCGTCACCGGCGTCGAGGCGCTGGTGCGCTGGGACAGCCCGGTGCACGGCAGCGTGGCTCCCGAGGTCTTCATCCCCATGGCCGAACAGCTGGGCATGGTCACCGACATCGACCTCTGGGTGCTGCGCACCGCCTGTGCCGACGTCTGCCGCTGGCGCGACGCCGGCATCCACTCGCTGCGCGTCGCCGTCAACATCTCCGGTCGTGACCTCGACTCGCCGTCGCTGGTCGACGACGTGCGCCGCGCCCTGGTGGAGAACATGCTCGACCCCTGGCAGGTCGAGCTGGAGTTGACCGAGGGCGTCGCCGTGCTGCAGCCGGAGGAGGCGGTGCAGCGGCTCGGCGCCCTGCGCGCATTGGGCATCCGCATCGGCATCGACGACTTCGGCACCGGCTACTCGATGTTCAGCCGGCTGCGCGAACTGCCCATCGACCGTCTCAAGATCGACCGCTCCTTCGTCGGCGACCTCGACAGCGACGACGACGCGGTGGCCATCGTCGCCTCGATGGTGGCCATGGGCCATGCGCTGGGACTGACCCTGGTCGCCGAGGGCGTGGAGAGCGCGGCGGCGATGCAGCGGCTGGCCGCGCTCGGCTGCGACAGCGCCCAGGGTTTCCACGTCTGCCGGCCGCTTCCCGCCGGCGCGTTGTCGGCCTGGCTGGCGACGACCCGCGACTGGGTGGTCGGGCAGTCGCCGGTCTCGGTGTAGCCGCCGCCGGCTCGCTTATGCGGCGGGCGGAGCGCCCAGGTCGACGTCGAGGGTCTGCCCCGCACCCAGCTCCACCTCGCGTTCCACCCGGGTGCCGCCGGGAAGGAAGCCGCGCAGCGTCCAGCTGCCGGGCACGGGGTAGAACAGGAAGCGTCCCGACTCGTCGGTGCGCACCTCGGCGGTGAACTCGCCGGAGGGTCCGATCAGCTGGACGTAGGCGCCCTCGACGGGAGTGCCGGAGCGGACGACGCGGCCGTGCAGCCTCATTGCAGCGCCCCCGCCTCGATGGGGACGCCGACCAGCGAGCCGTACTCCGTCCAGGAGCCGTCGTAGTTCTTCACCGCGGGCAGCCCGAGCAGCTCGTGCAGCACCACCCAGGTGTGCGCCGAGCGCTCGCCGATGCGGCAGTAGGCGATGGTGCTGGCGTCGGGTTTCAGGCCGGCGCCGTCGAAGTAGAGGGCGCGCAGCTGGTCGGCGGAGCGGAAGGTTCCATCGTCGTTGGTCGCCCGCGACCAGGGGACGTTGCGCGCACCGGGGATGTGGCCGTTGCGCTGCGCCTGCTCCTGGGGCAGGTGCGGCGGCGCCGCCAGCACGCCGGTGAACTCCTCGGGGGAGCGCACGTCGATCAGCTGCACCGTGCCCAGGCTGCGCAGCACCTCGTCGCGGTAGGCGCGGATCGACTCGTCGCGCGGCTGCGCGGTGTAGCCGGCCGGCGCCGGGTCGGGCACCTCGGCGGTGAGCGGGCGGCCCTCCAGCTCCCACTTCTTGCGGCCGCCGTCCATGAGACGGACGCGCCGGTGCCCGTAGTACTTGCAGTACCAGTACGCGTAGGCGGCGAACCAGTTGTTGTTGCCGCCGTAGAGGATCACCTCGTCGTCGTCGCTGATGCCGCGCTCGCCGAGCAGGCGCGAGAACTCAGCGGCATCGACGACGTCGCGGGAGCCGGCCTGCTGCAGGTCGCGGCGCCAGTCGAGGCACACGGCGCCGGGGACGTGGCCGCGGGCGTAGGCGGTGATGTCCTCGTCGACCTCGACGACGTGCATCGCCGGATCGCCGAGATGGCCAGCCACGTCGTCGGTGGAGACCAGGACCTCCGGGTTGGCGTACCCGGCCATGGCTTCTCCTCCCGGTTGCCAATCCCCTCCGTGTCGTGCGCCGACTGAACATAGCAGAGCCCGCTGGCCAGCGCCACAGACGACTCTGGCCGGAGTTTCTGACGAAGTCGACCGTGTTCCGGCTACACTCCCGCGACTGTCACCGCCACAGGAAGGGCGCGACGGTTTCGATGATTGGGGTAAAGCCGCGTGAGGTGGTGTCCAAGCACGTGAACGAATCCGACGGTTCGGGTGTCAAATCGGCGGAGCGTGCACTGACCATCCTGGAACTGTTCAGCATGCGGGACACCGCACTGACGTTCTCCGAGGTGGCACAGCGATTGGGATATCCGCGCTCCAGCCTGCATGGGCTGTTGCGCACCCTGGCGCGCCGGGGCTGGCTGCACTACGACGCAGCCACGCGCCGTTTCGCCCTGGGGCTGCGCGCCTGGGAGGCGGGCAACGCCTACCTCCCCGCGGTCGAGTTGCGCCGCCATGCCGTGCCTGTGCTCGACCGGCTGCACGACGTCTTCGCCGCCGACGTGCGGGTCGCGGTGCTCGACGCCGGGGAGAGCGTTCCGGTTGCCGCGGCGGGCACCGCCGAACATTCGGCGGGGCGCACGCCGGCGACCGCGTCGGCAGCGGGCGAGCTCATGCTCGCCGACCTCGACCGCGACGAACGTGAGCGGCAGGTGGAGCAGGCGCTCGCCGCCAAGTCTTTGTCAATGTTGTCAGGATCGCCCCAGCTGCCACGCCTCGACCCCGATGCGCTGCACGCGCGGCTGGACGAGGCGCGTTCCCGCGGCTGGGCATCGGACGACGGCGACGACGCCACGCCGGGCGGCTGGCTGGCGGTGCCGGTACGCGATCGCGACGGCGTGGTGGTCGCGGCGCTGGAGATGGCGGTCTCGGTGCAGCGGCTCACCACCGAGCGGCGCGACGAGGTGCTGCGCGCCCTGCGCGATGCGGCGCAGCAGATCGCCGCGGCATTGGGGTACGCGATCGCCGTCTGACGGCCTTGCGCGCGCGGGGCGTGCGCGGTGGGTCAGACGCCGTTCGGGTGTGTCAGCTCGACCTGCGCCGCCGGGGGCGGCGCAGCAGCGCGACCAGCATCCAGGCACCGAGCAGCGTGGCGCCGCCCACGCCGGCGACGCGCGCCGCGGCCAGTGCTTCCGTGATGCCCGTGGTCGCGGGTGCGACTGCACCTGGTGTGCGCGCTGACGCGCCGGCATGCGATGCGCCCTGTGAGTTGCTGCCGCTCGCCGGGTTGCCGTGCGCTGCCGGCGCGCCGCCATTGCTCGGCTTGCCGTTGCCGCTCGCCGCCGCCGGGGTGCCGAACCCGCCGGGCTGCACCAGCGCCACCAGCGGCTTGTCGAAGCTGTGCCCGTACTGCTCGCCGACGTTGCCCTGGTTGCCGTGCAGCACGACCTGGCGCTGCTCGGTGTCGATCTCGTCCAACGGCACCGTGGCGTCGGCGTTGTCGCTGTCGACGACGAACTGCAGGTGCAGGCCGTGGGTGGCGACGTCGCCCTCGAAGTAGCGGATGTCGCCCTGCGGCGAGAACGCCGGATTGGGCACGGGGTCGGGCTGCTCGGCGGGCTTGCCGGCGTCGTAGGTGAGCGTGCCCGGGATGTTGTACGGCGAGCCGTCGGGGTGGTGGTTCCAGCAGCGCCGCTGGTACACGGGATTGGCGCCGGCCGGCGCCGGCGACGTGGGCACGCCGGTCACCGGGTCGTAGCCCCAGGTGGTCGGTTCGTCCTTGCTGCGCAGATGCAGCTTGGGTCCCGGATCCGTGCCGGTGCCGTCGTCGAAGCAGGCGTCGTCGCGGTAATAGGGGAAGGCGGCGACGGCGGCCAGCGGTGTGCCCACCGGGGTGACCTGGTGGATGTTCCAGCGCTCCACGGTGGCTCCGGCGGGGCCGTCGAACTCCTCCCACTGCAGGGTGCCGGGCGGGCCGGAGAAGGCCACGTCGGTGACGTCGAAGTCGCCATGGACGCAGGCGTTGCCGGCGGCGTCGCAGGTGCTGCCGTTGTCGTCCGGCGAGCCGACGGTGAGGGGATTGCCCCCGTTGAGCGAGCGCAGGGTGCTACCCAAAGTGTCGGCGCTGTCGACGGAGATGCCGTCAGGACCGACGTGGGCGTGGAAGTTGCCGAAGGCCTCCTCGTTGATGCCCTCGACGGGCACGCCCTGGGGCTGGTAGTTGTTGTAGTAGCGGGTGATCCGGCCGGCGGCCATGTCGCGCTGCACGTAGATGCCGTCGAGCGGCGGGATGGGATGCACGCGCAGCTCGTCCTGGTACGACACCATCTCCGGGTAGAAGATCTCGGTGCGCACGTTGTTGGTCGAGGAGTCGGCGCCCCAGGTGACGCGGATGGCCCGCACCGGGCCGACGCGCTCGCCCATCAGCGTCGACGAGCCGCCCCAGTTGGTGGTCTCCTCCTCGTAGCCGCAGCACGGCGTGTTGCCGCCCGGCGACTGCTGGAACGCGCGCGCCTTCCAGCGGTCGACGATGTTGGGTCCGTAGTCACCCCTGCTCAGGCCGGCGTCGTCGGGCGAGACCTGGAGGTCGTCCATCACCCAGCGACCGTCGTAGCGGAAGCGGTAGCGCGGCGTGGTCACCGTGGCGTTGTCGAGCGGCCGGCGGCGCACGTAGGTCGACGGGTCGAGCGCGATGCTGCCGTCGGCGTTGCGGATGAAGCCCTGGCCGATCGACGGCGTGCCGTCGGGGTTGCACACCGGCCCGAGCCGCGCGTTGCCGTAGTCGCTGTAGCTGCTCTGCGAGTAGACGAAGAGGTCGGCGTTGGCGTCGCGCTGGTAGCGCACGTACGGCGAGTTGGCCGCGGTGTAGGCGGGCGCCACCTGGGGCGCGCCGCTGCTGCTCAGTGCCGAGCGCATCACGTAGACGTAGCTGGCCTGCCCGGTGATGGGATCGACCACGGACACCTGGCGCGCCTCGGCGATGCCCTTCGGCAGGGTGGCACCGGACGGCGCCGCGGGACCGGCGTCGCGGGCCATGAAGGCCATCTCGTCGCTGTCGATGAGCCCCGGGTTCGGGTCAGGAGTGGTGGCAACTCCGTTCTCGGGGAGCGACTGGCAGACGATCGCGGGGCTGGCGGGATCGAAGGGCCGGTTGGTGGTGAAGCGGAAGCCCTCGCGGTCGAAGGTGTAGGTGGTCACCTGGTCGACGCCGCTGTAGAAGGCGAAGCCCGACGCGTTGTTGGAGATGTAGTGCTGCCACTTGGTGTCGACCTGGAAGGGGATCTGCACGAACTTCTGGCTGTGCGGGTTCCAGCGGTAGCCGAGCAGCGTCCTGGGGTCGACGCCGCTGCGGCCGGGCGCGGTGCGCACCGGCAGCTGCGACGACTGGTAGCAGTTGTGGTCGTCGTGGTTGGTGTCGGTGTAGCCGTTGACGTCGGGGGTGGGGCTGGCCTGGTAGCAGTCGCTGCGCAGCTGCTGGGGCAGCGGGCCCTGGGTGTCGCCGACGCCGTAGTCGGCGGGCGCCTGCGGGGCCCGGGCGGTCAGCTCGGGACCGGCCGACCAGTCGGGGAACTGGGCGCCGGTCAGCACCACCGGCTCGTACTGCCGTGCCGGGGTGGTCAGCGACGCGGGCTGGGGCAGCCCCTGGGCCGCTCCGGCGGGCAGGGCGAGCGCCAGCGGGGCGCACCCGACGGCGGTGAGCACGGTCAGACGGCGGCGAAGTCCTCCCACGCCGATTCAGGACGGGAGGAGCACCCCGAATCTTGCAGGCGGCGGCTCAGCGCCCCGCCGGCGAGGATGCCGGCAACCTCTCCTCGATCCAGCGCTGCAGCGCCGGACCGCTCTCCCACGAGGTGATCAGCGCGTAGCGCGGGTGCGGCCCGGGATGCCAGACCACGTGCCACAGCCGCTCGGTGTCGATCACCACCTGCCGCCCCTTCGGCAGCGAGATGCGCGACTCCGTCGACGGGTCGTCCTTGTCCTCGCGCAGGATCATGAAGGAGTCGGGGTTGTCGGTCAGCTCCAGCCAGGAGCGCACCACCCAGCCCTCGCCCTCGGG
>CAZCJX010000014.1:0-48950 GCA_964499205.1 uncultured Actinomycetes bacterium
GGCGGCTGGGTGCTGGTGCAGCCCGATCCCGACACGCCCTACTACCACATCGTGGTCAGCGTCGAGGACGCCGAGCGCGGCCGCGCCCTGCTCGCCGAGTACGCCGAGAAGGTGCGCGCCGCCCAGGAGGTGGGCGGGGTGCGCGCAGCGACGTCGTCGGTGGTCGACCGACCCTAGCGGCCCGGGGGCTCGCGCTTCAGCCGGCTATTCATACCGCAGCACCTCGAGGGGGCGCGCGCGCGTGGGGCTCCACGCCACCAGCGCGGCGGTGAGCACGGTGAGCGCGGTGACCCCGACGGCGACCGCGGCGACGATCGGGCCGCCGACGGTGAGGTCGGTGTCGAGCACGTAGGCGCCGAGCAGCGCGGTGGCCACGGTGACCAGCAGCATCCCGGCGATGCCGGCGATGGCACCGGTGGCGCCGTTCTCGACCAGCACCTGGGCCAGCACCGAGCTGCTGGTGTGGCCCACCGCCTTGAGGATGCCGATCTCGCGGCGGCGTTCCAGCATGGCCAGCGCGACCGCATTGGCGATGATGATGATCCCGGCGAACAGCGCCAGCGACGCCAGCGCCACCAGCAGGTTGACCAGGTTGCTGACGATCTCGTCCACGATGGTGCCGAAGTCGGCGAGGTTGATGATCGTCGCGTCGGGGAGGCTGTTCTCCAGCGTGGTCAGCGCCGGGCGGCTGGTCTGCGGGTCGAGCTTCATGCCGATCACCGTCTGCGCCTGCTGCGCGCCGAGCGCCCTGATCAGCGACACGTCGCCGACGATGGGATTGAAAAAGGTGCGGAAGACCAGGCCGCTGCTGGTGCGCGACACGGGGGTGTAGAAGCCGACCACGGTGAGCGTCGTCGTCGTGCCGGTGACCGCCTGCTTCACGGTGACGGTGTCGCCGACGTGGAGATGCAGGTCGCCGGTGCGCAGGTCGTTGCGCAGCATCACGTTGGTGGTGCCCGCGTCCTGCGGTGTGAGCACGCGACCGACGCGTGCGTCGGTGTCCGGAAGCTGGTTGTGGGCGAGGTCGTAGCCCTCGATGCCGGCGAGTGCGGCGAGGCGGAACTGGTTGCCCTCGCGGGCATTGCCCGAGGTCGGCGCCGGTGAGGGCAGGACGTCGCTGAGCGGCCGGCCGTTGACCTGCGTCGGCGTGGTCGCGATGTCCTGGGTGACGCGGCGCTCCTGCACACCCTGGAGGCGCTGCGTGACAGTGCCGGCGCGCTGCGCATCGCGCGCGCTGGCGATGGCGAAGACGTTGAAGGTGGTGGCGCGGGAGATGCCGTTCTCGATCTTGGTGGTGATGTTCTGGCCCAGCACCAGGATGAGCCCGATGGTGAAGACGCCGGCGAAGAGGGCGACCAGCGTCGCCGTGGTGCGGCCGCGGGCGCGTGACAGTGAGCGCAACGCCAGCTTGACGGCGGTGCGCCGCGAGCGCGGCAGGGCGACGGCGATGCACAGCGCGATGGCGACGATGAGCAGGCAGGTGCCCACCGCGCGCTGCTTGGCGGTGACCGCGATCGCCAGCAGCAGCACCGGGATCGCCACACCCCACTGCAGCGGACCGGGCCGTTCGGGCACGGGGATGCGGCCCACCGCGGTGATGATCGCGGCGAAGATGCCGGCGAGCAGTAGGATGACGACGATGGTGCCCGCCACCACGGCGACGGCCAGCTGGACGCTGCCCAGCAGGCCGGCGCTCAGCGCGGTGAAGAGGGCGACCAGCAGCAGGTAGAGGCCGGCTGTCTGCGCCCGGGTTCCGGTGGTGGTGGCCTCTCCCATGTCGCGCAGCACCGTGACCGGCCGCACGCCCGCGGCGCGCACGATGGGCAGCAGGCCGAAGATCAGCGACGTGGCGACGCCGACGGCGACGCCGGTGAGCAGCGTGCCCGCGGAGACGTGGAAGGTGATCGGGATCTGGAACAGGTTCTGGACGAGGATGCGCACAACTGCGCTGAGCCCGGTGCCCACCGCGGTGCCCAGCAGACCGCCGCTGAGGCCGATCATGCCCGCCTCGACGGCGAAGAGCGAGTAGAGGTCGCGCCGCTTGTAGCCGGCGGTCTTGAGCATGGCGATCTCGACGCGGCGGCGGGAGAGCATCACCTGCATGGTGTTGACGATGCCGACGCCGCCGATGAGCAGCGCGAGCAGGCCGACGATCTGGAGGAAGCGGGAGGTGTCGGTGGAGGCCTGCAGGCTGGTGTCGATGGCGTCCTGCACGGTCACCACCGTGGCCGCAGGGTAGTCGCGGCGCAGCTGGTCGGCGACCGGCGCGGCGTCGGCGGTCGGGGTGGTGATCTCGACCAGGCCGTAGCTCGGCGGCGTGCCGGGGCGGAGCACGTCGTAGGTGCTGCGGGTGATGTAGCCGACGGCGATCTGCCCGGCGAAGCGTCGGTTGGCGGCCACGCCGGCGACGGTGACGTCGGTGCCCTCGCCACCCGAGATGGTGACGTGGGCGCGGTCGCCGGCGTGCAGCGCGCCCTCGTCGGAGACGAACTGCGAGACGACGATGGTGTTGGCTCGCAGCCGCTGCGCGTAGGTGGCGTTCTGTGGCTCGTTAAGGGTGCCGCTGCCGACCAGGGGGAAGCGGCTCGGGTCGTCGACCACGTAGAGGGGGAGGGTGACGGTGTGGCCGCCGCCCGTCCGGCGGACGGTTGCTGCCGTGGTTGTCCCCAACGCGATGTAGTCGCTGATGGCTCCCCGCTGCTTCAGCTGGGTGAGCGGGCCGAGGTCGTTGGCGCCGAGGGGCAGCGCGGTGGACTGCACCGAGATGTCGCCGCCGTTGACGTCGCGCACGTTGCTGGTGAGGCTGAGCGTCACCATGTCGCCGGCGAGGCGCAGCGCGACCACCGCCATGACGCCGACGGCGACGCAGAAGATCGCCAGGATGCTGCGCTGGCCGCCGCGCCGCAGCGAGCGGACCGCGTAGCTGAGGTAGAGGCGATTGCGTCCACCCATGGCGCCCTAGCCGGGACCCTCCTGGAGCAGGCCGTCGACGATGGTCAGCGTGCGCTCGGCGCGACTGGCCACGCGCGGGTCGTGGGTCGCGATGAGGAAGGTGGTGCCGAGCCGCTCGCGCAGGTCGGCGAGGAGCTGCAGGATGACCTCGCCGGTGTGCGCGTCGAGGTTGCCGGTGGGCTCGTCGGCGATGACGATGGCGGGGTCGGTGGCCAGGGCGCGGGCGATGGCGACGCGCTGCTGCTCGCCGCCGCTCAGCTGGTTGGGCCGGTGCTCGGTGCGGTGCTGGAGGCCCACCAGCTGCAGCATCGCCCGGGCACGGTCCGCGGCGGAGCCGGGGTGGTCGCCGACGTAGAGCGGCACCTCGACGTTCTCCTGCGCGGTCAGCGTCGGGATGAGGTTGAACGCCTGGAACACCATGCCGATCTTGGCGTTGCGCACCTCGGCCAGCTTCGACTCCGGCATGTCGGTGATGTCGATCCCGTCGACCAGGATGCGGCCCTCGGTGGGGCGGTCGAGCCCCGCCAGCACCCCCAGCAGCGTGGACTTGCCGCTGCCGCTCGGGCCCATCAGCGCCACGAACTCGCCGGGCAGGATGGCCAGGTCGACGCCGCGGAGGATCTCGATCAGCTGATCGCCCAGCGGCAGGCTGCGGCGCACCTGGCGGGCCTCCAGGGCGGGGGTGGTCGGGTCAGTCAAGTCCGATGTCGTACGCCGCGGCGATCTCGCTGCGGCCGTAGGAGCGCATCGCCAGGTGGGTGGCGGTCCGCACGATGCCGCCGAGCGTGGAGATCCGCTCGGTGACCAGCGTGGCCAGGCCGTCGAGGTCGCGCACCCGCACCACGGCGATGAAGTCGACGTCCCCCGTGGTCGTGTAGACCTCGGCGACCCCCTCCATGTCGGCCAGCGCCTGGCCCACCTCGTGGATCCGCGCCGGCTCGCAGACGAGCATCAGGAAGGCGGTGATCATCGGCGCCGACGGTACCACCCGAAGGCCGGGCGGGGGGCTGCTATGCTGTGGAGCGCCCAGTGGCCGGGCGGGAGTAACTCAGTTGGTAGAGTCCCTGCTTCCCAAGCAGGTTGTCGCGGGTTCGAGTCCCGTCTCCCGCTCCAGACTTCCGTTTTCGAACTCGCCGACGCCGAAGACGAGGCGGAAGGGCTCGACGTAGACGGGCTCGGCGATGCGGCCACCGATGACCAGCAGGCGGTCGAACAGCGCCCGGTTGTACAGCTTGCGTGCGCCCTCGGGCGCCTTGCGGTTAGAACTTGTTGGACAGCACCCACCGCAGCCAACAATTCGGCTCCACCGAAGTGGGGGCACCCCTGAGCCTCCATCAAACCCAGGGCGCTTCAGACCATCTGGAGGCAGGCTTCCCGCTGGGCGGGCAGCGAGTACCCTTCTTCGGTGTCGTCGCGCTCGGCCTGCGACTTGTCGGAGACGCGCAGGTAGACGACGGCGCGGTTGAGGCCCGGGGTCGCGGACGGCGCGTCTGCAGAGATGACCCGGCGGGTAGACTTCCTCATGTCTCCAGCCTCGTCGGTTCCTCGTCGACGCCCGCGCGGTCGTGACTCCTCGGCGACGGGCAACACGTCGGTCTGTGGTGGGGCCGCCGTGTGGCGGACCGGCGGGGCAGTACGCGGGCGGACAGACATCTCCCGCCGGTCGGCGCACCCTCAGTTGACGAGGGGCTCCGCACAGACGAGCAGCCCCAGTCGTTGACGACACCGCTCCGTGGCACGAGCAGGCCGCCGGAGGTTGTGTCGAAAGCATGAAGTCGCTCCCCGTGGCGGCGACCACCCAGGACCTCATCCCGTCCCACATGTCGGCGCGCGTTGCTGCGCTGCGACGGCGACGGGTGCTTCAGCGCGTGCGGTCCTGGGCGGTCCCACTCATGGCGTGCGCCGTCGGCGCGTGGGTGGTGCTCGTCGTTGTGGTCGGCTTGCGACCCTGACGTCGCCCGGCCCGACGGCGCCGACAACTCAAAGAAAAGGTTGACCATCGATGTTTCTCATCCTCGCTCTGCTCATCGTGGTGCTTGCGGTCGGTGGCGGACTCGCCATGCACCCGCTGTTCTTTCTGCTGCTGGGGATCGCGGCGGTGATGGCCTTCTCCGGCATCCGGCACAGCTCGGCTCACTGACGGAGGTTTTCGACCATGGGTTTCGGATTCGGACTTCTGCTCGTCGCCGCAGGCGCGGTCCTCGCGTTCGCGGTCCACACCACCAGCGCCGGCGGCGTTGATCTCCACACCGTCGGCCTGATCCTGCTCGGGGTGGGTGCGTTCAGCACCGTGCTCTCGACGGTCTTCTGGTCGTCGTGGCCGGGCCCCGGCGCTCTCCATCGGCGCCATGCCGTCGCCGATGGACCGGAGGGCCCCGCCACGACCATCAACAAGTTCTAGGTCTAAGACTGCTGGACGTCGGTGACACTTGGGCTCCCAACCAGGAAGGAGCGGAGCAGAGTGACCGAACGGGAGCTGGCCAGAGGAGCGGCCCGCCGTCTGGCGGTGATTCGCCACGCACAGGAGGTCAGCGGGAACGTTGCGCTGACCTGCCGGTATTACGGAATCAGCCGGCAATGCTGCTAAAGTGGCTCCGGAGGTACGAGGAGTTCGGGCTGGAGGGCCTCCGGGAGCGTTCCTCTCGTCCGCACAACAGCCCGAGGGCCACGCAGAGCGAGGTCGTGGGGAAGATCCTGTACCTCCGGCAGAACTACCACTTCGGGCCGCACAAGATCGCGATGTACCTGAAGCGGTACCACGAGATCGACGTCAGCCCGTCCGGTGTCTGGCGGATCCTGAGGCGGCTCGGCATGAACCGTCTGCCCACGTCGCAGCGCTACAAGCGCCACAAGGATCGCTGGAAGCGCTACGAGAAGCCGCAGCCCGGTCATCGGGTTCAGATCGACGTCAAGTTCATCGCGCCCCTTCCGGGCGCCCGGAAGAAGCACTACCAGTTCACCGCCGTGGACGACTGCACGCGGCTTCGGGTCTTGAAGCTCTACGACCGCCTCAACCAGAAGACCGCCATCCAATTTCTCGACCATGTCCTCGAGAAGCTGCCCTTCCGGGTCGACCTCATCCAGACCGACAACGGCTCAGAGTTCCAAGCCGCCTTCCACTGGCACGTCCTCGACAGAGGCATCCAGCACGTCTACATCAAGCCCGCGACGCCCCGACTCAATGGCAAGGTGGAGCGGTCCCACCGGATCGACGCTGAGGAGTTCTACAAGCTCCTCGACGGGGTCGTTCAGGACGACACCCAGCTATTCGACGCCAAGCTCCAGGAGTGGGAGCACTACTACAATTTCGAGCGCCCGCACGGAGGCCTCGGCGGCCAGACGCCATACGAGCGGCTACGCCAACGGACCCAGAGCCCAGCTGTCACCGGCCACCATCAGTCGCACACCTAGGCGGGGCCATCGTCGATCGACCGGGTGCGGGGTGCGATGCCCCGCAGCGCCGGCGTCGGGCGGATTCCCGACGCCGGCACCCGGCTGTCAGGCCGCTGCGACCGGAGCCGGCATCAGCCCGAATTGGGTCAGCCGTGCGGACCGTCAGCCCGCTCGGGCATCGTCGGCAACCCTGAGCCTGGGCGGGCGCACTGGTCGCAGGGCGGCGCGCGCCAGCCATCCGGCGACGGTGTCGACGGTCGCGTCCGGAGCCGTCGGTGCGGCCAGGCCGAATCCCTGGCCGAGTTCGATGCCCATGGTCTGCATCCGGTCGGCGGCGAACTGGTTCTCGACGCCGGTGGCGACGATGACGGCGCCACTGGAACGTCCGCAGGCAAGGGTGGCTTCGATGGCCGCGCGGGAGGCCTCACGCCCGGCGGTCATGGTCAGGCTGCGAGCGATCTTGATGAACTCGGGTTCCGCGGCGGCAAGCAGCCCGCGCGTCCAATGCCCCTCGCCCACGTCGTCGAGCGCGAAGCGCAGCCCCTCCGCGCGATAGCGGGCGAGCACCGCGACGAGACGCCCGAGGTCGCTGATCGGCTCGTGCTCGCCGAGCTCGAGCACCGTCCGCGCCGGCGTCCAGTCCGCCCAGTGCAGGAGCAGGAGCAGCTGGTCGACGTCGTGAACGGGATCGAGCAAGGCGCTCGCGCTGACGTTGACGAAGAGGGTTGCGCCGTCCGGCAACCGGCGCGCGTCACGCAAGGCCGCCTTGCGGCAGATCCAGTCCAGGTCGCCGATGCGGCCGTTCTGCCGCGCCATCTGGAACAGCGGCTCGACGCTGTCGCTCGACCCGAAATGGGCAGGACGCCCGAGTGCCTCGTACCCCACGACGTGTCCGTCGCCGAGCCCGACGATCGGCTGGTAGACGGCATCGAGCCGGCCCCCGGCGAGCAGATCGCTGAGCGTCGCGGCGTTGCATGGCCCCGGGGTCGGCCGCCGGTCCTCGACGGCGAACTCGCCGCCCACCACCTGGTCACGGCCGGCTCGTTTGGCCCGGTAGAGAAACGTGTCGGCCGCCGTCCACACCGTCTGCGGGTCGGCGCCGGCGGGCGCTGATGCCCATCCCACGCTGATCCGTGCGGAGGGCCACGGCACGCTGTACATGGCGACGCGCATGCGCTCGGCGACGGTGGCGGCCTCCTCGCTGCCGGCCCCCGGGAGCAGGGCGGCGAACTCGTCGCCGCCGATGCGCGCGAGGACGTCCCAGCCGCGGACCAGCAGCGAGAGCGTGGTGGCGATGGTCCGCAGGAGAACGTCGCCGGCGTCGTGGCCGCTGCCGTCGTTGACCGCCTTGAAATGATCGATGTCGATGGCCAGCAGGGCGAACGGCCCGCGCGGGATGGTGCGCAGCACGCGGTCGAATTCGCGGCGGTTCTTGAGCCCGGTCAGCGGGTCAGTGGCGGCGAGCTGTTCCAGGCTCTCCGCGGTCTTCTGCAGGGCCATGTCGGCGTGACGGCGGACGCTGGCGTCGCGGACGATGCTGAGAAACCCGCGCAGCTCATGGCCCTCGTCGCGCAGGGGCGTGGTGATGACGCTCGTCCACACCCGGCTTCCGTCGCGCCGCACCCACCAGCCCTCGTCCTCGCGCCCGCCATCGCGGGCAACCGCGTCCAGCCACCGATCCGCGGTCTCGGGCTCGCCGGTTCCGCGCAGGGTGGACACGTGGCAGCCCACGATGTCCTCCGGGCGGTGCCCCATGAGACGCTGCGCGCCGCGGTTCCAGCTCATGACCTGCCCGCGCGGGTCGAGCATGACCTGGGCCAGGTCGGACGCCTCGAAGAGCAGCCGCATGCGCTCCACCATGTCCGTCACGCCGGCGGGGTTCATGCGGCGGTGGCAGCCGGATGCGCCTCTGCGTCGCCGTCGACGGGGAGGGGGAGCGGTGACAGTACGGGCAAGGACGTCTCTGCCGCGCGGCGGGTCGACAACACAGCGCCACCGGCCGCCGCCGCTTCGCGGCCCGGAGCACTCTCCCCCTGACGAGCGTGCGCTCCCGCCGAGGCGACGTCGGCACGCCACCGTACCGACGGTCTTCGACCGGGACGCCTGCGGCGGTGGCGTAGCGGGAGCGTACGGAGGTTTGCGACGATGAGGCTGGCCGTGCATGTTCCGGCCCTCTTGGCCGGGGCCACCGAGGCGCGCGCATGGATCCTGTCGACGTATACGACTCCCTCGAGGCGAACCACGTTCTGGCGGCGCTGCCCGCGGCCGAGGCGCGACGCCTGTCGGAGCAGCTGACCGAGATCTCCCTGCCGATCAAGACCATCCTCTTCGAGCCTGGCGAGGTCATCACGGCCGTGCACTTCCCGCTCGACGGCGTGATCTCGCTGGTCACCCCCCTTGAGGACGGCGCCATCGTCGAGGTGGCCACGGTGGGCAACGAGGGGGTCGTCGGCGTCCCACTCTTCCCCGGCGGCTCACTGGCGGTGCGCGCCATCTCGCAGGTGCCGGGGCGGGCGCTGCGCATGGAGGCGACCGCCTTCCTCGCCGAGATGGAGCGGCGCAGCGCGCTCTTCGAGGTGGTCCAGAACTACACGTCCGCGCTCTTCGGCCAGATCTCCCAGGCGGCCGCGTGCAACCGGCTCCACTCCAACGAGGAGCGCCTCAGCCGCTGGCTGCTGATGAGCCACGACCGCGTCGGCGTCGACGAGTTCGCCATCACCCACGAGTTCCTCGGGCAGATGCTGGGCTCGCGCCGGGCCACGGTGACCCTCTCTGCGGGCATCCTGCAGGCCGCCGGGTTGATCCGCTACCAGCGCGGCCACGTCACCATCGTCGACCGGGCCGGCCTCGAGGGCGTGGCGTGCGAGTGCTACGCCGTCATCAAGCAGGAGCTGGACGGGGCGCTGAGGCGATTCAAGGCGCGCCCCGACCGGTAGTCGTGGCGCCGGCTGCGGCGACAGTCCGCCGGTGCGTGCCGGCAGTCGCGTCCGTAGCATGGCGACATGGGCGCACGCGCCGTCAGGCAATCCTCGCACTCCCTCCGGGCGCGCCCTCGCGGCTGCCGCCCCGGCATCTCGCAGTGCCGTCCTCATCGCCGGGCGGGCCGGGATTTTCGCCTGGCCATGGGCCTCACCGCCCTCGTCGGCCGCCTGGTCGGCTCGGTCTGAGTGACCAGCTTCCTCAACGGTCTCAACGGCACCCCGGCAACCGTGCTCATCTGCGCGCTGCTCTTCGCTGACGAGGCCGGCGTGCCGCTGCCGCTGGCACCCAACGAGATCCTGCTGCTGGTGGCCGGTCTGCTCATCGCCATCGGGACGCTCACCCCATGGGTGTTCCTTCCGCTCGCGATGCTCGCCTTGACGGCCGGCATGATGACGGGCTTCGCATGGGCGGGGGCGGTGGGCATCAGCCGGCTGTCGTCGCTGGCGGCACGCCTTCACGTCGAATCCGCCTTCGAGCGTGCGACGCGACGGCTGCAGTCGGCCGGGGCGCTCCGCATCGGTGTCACCCGCCTCATCCCGGGAGTGCGCACCTACGCAACCCTGGTGGCCGGAGCCGCGGGCGTGGGCCGGCGCCATTTTCTCGCCGGTGCGGTCCCGGCCCTGGTCGTGTGGCTCCTCGTCCTCACCGGAGCCGGCGCCCTCATGGGGCTGCCCGCGCAGCACCTGGTGGGCCAGGTCGACACCTATCTCGTCAGCGGCGCCCTCCTCGTCCTCCTCGGTCTCTGCACCTTCTTCGCGGTGCGCCACGTTCCCGCGGTCGAGCGGAGCGCCATCCCGCTCGCCGTGGTCGCGGTGCGCTGGCGGATCACCCTCGCACTCGGCGTCGACCTCGGCATCGTCGCCACCCTGATCACCGGCATCGACCGGTTCGTGGCGCGCGCAATCCACCCCGGTCAACCGCTCGGTCGTGTCAACGACGTCATCGCGGTCACGGCGGCGGTGGTCATCCCCTACGTCATCGTCTCGCGCCACATCGCCCGTGCGACACTCGGAGAACGGCTCTTCGCCGCCCACTATCGGGCGGTGCTTCCCCGCCGCGTACGCCGGCAGCGCCGGCGCGATGTCGGGAACGACCTTCGCCGATCGCCGTGAGAGCGCTGTGAACGACATCACCTCGAGTCGAGCCGAGAGCGATGGGGGATTCCGCGAGTCCGGACTCCGCCCCGAAGACCTCGCCTGGGGCGTGCCCGCCCCACCACGCTCCTACTGGCCGGCACGCATCGCCGTCCTGGTTGCCATGGCGCTCTGTCTCGTCCTTCCCGATCGCCTCGTTCCCGGCCCGCGGGTCGTCGTTCCCGCGCTCGAGGGTGTGGTGCTGGTGGCGATCACCCTCCTGGTTCCCCACCGGACCACGGTCGCGGCGCCGGCCCGCCGGGTCACGGCCATCCTGATGATTGGCCTGGTGACCCTGGCCAACATCATCAACCTGGTGCTCCTGCTCACCGAACTCCTCAGGGGCAACGTGCAGAATGGGCGGGAACTCGTCGTCTCGGGGGTGGCCATCTGGCTGACCAACGCCATCGCCTTCGCGCTGTGGTATTGGGAGCTCGACCGCGGCGGTCCCTACGAGCGCCACCAGCCGTCACACCGCGAGCCGGACTTCCTCTTCCCGCAGATGGCAACACCGGGAGCGGGCAGACCCGACTGGGCACCGAGCTTCGTCGACTACCTCTACCTGAGCCTGACCAATGCCACCGCGTTCAGCCCCACCGACACCATGCCGCTCAGCACGCTGGCCAAGCTTCTGATGGGCACGCAATCGGTGGCGTCACTGCTGACCGTCGCGGTGGTGGCCGCACGCGCCGTCAACATCCTCCACTGACCCAGCGCGGCCGCGACGTCGCCTTGTCGGCTCCCACCCCGCACGCGTATCGTCGTCGTCGTGAGCGGTCCGCCTCCCACCGCGCCGGAACCCGTCGCGCCTCTCGGCGAGACCGCGCGCGAGCGCGGACACCGCCACGGCAGGCGCGGACGCCTCTACGCCTGGGCGCTGCTGATGGTCGGCGCCGCGGTCGTGCTGGTCGCACTCGCCGTCGCCAACACCCGGCAGGTCGAGCTGAGCTGGGTGGTCGGCTCGGCGCATGCCTCGCTCGTCTGGATCGTCATCGGGTCCGCGGTCCTCGGTTGGTTGCTTGGCATGGCCACCAGCATCATCTTCCGTGCGCGCACGCGCGCACCGCGCACGCGGCCCCCGGCCTGAGTGAAAGAGGGCGGCGGCGCGCACGGCAAGGCTGCCACCTCTCGCGAACTACTCCACGGCGAGGGGAAGCAGGTGCCGCCCTGAGACTGCGGCGGCGCAGGCCGCGTGATGCGCGTCCGTCGCCTGTGCGACGGCGGTCTCCGCCAAGCGGATGACGAGCCACGCGCTCGGGTGGGTGCACCCGGCCATGAATCCCCGGGCGGTGGGCAGCGGTTCGATGTGAGCGCATGTCTCGCCTGCGGGGATCGACTCGCCGATGCCGAGGTTGAAGACCAGCGGCGTCGCCGCGTACCCGGGGCACGCGGCGATGGCATCGCTGCTGATGCCGCGCTCCGCGAAGGGGCACCTGAGTCCGTCGAGTAGCGTCACGTCCATCCAACATGTCGATCTGCGGGCGTCCTCGCTGAGCCGTTGTCGGCAGCGTGACGCCGTGCGGGGCAGGTGTCGGTACGGTGACGGACGGGTGTCCGTACGTCTCGGCGGTGGTCAGCACGGGAAAGTCCGGCCGGCGGGCAACCGTGCTACGGTGGACAGCAGTCGATCGCATCGGTCGGCGCGCCCGTGGTCTCCCGCCTTCTCGAATGGACGCGTGCGTCTGTGACACATCTCCGGGAAGGTATGGAGACACCACATGTTGGCTGGCCGCGTCAAGAAGATCGTCAACGAGCGCGGCTTCGGCTTCATCGCCGCCGACGACGGACAGGAATACTTCTTCCATCGCAGCGGCGTCGACGCGTCCCTGGAGTTCGACCGGCTTGCCGGCGGCGAGCGGGTGAACTTCGACGTGGAGAGCAGTGACAAGGGAGCGCGTGCCCGTCAGGTGCGCGCCGCCCGACGTTGCGTGCATACGTGAAGTTTCCCTTTCAGCGTCGATCGACCCCGGCCGGCGTGGCGGCTGACGATGGCTGGATCGCAATTGCCTACGGGCCGGGTGCGGGTCCGGTGATCGACAGGCTGCCGGAGCTGATGACGCGGGTCAC
This sequence comes from uncultured Actinomycetes bacterium, assembly GCA_964499205.1. GTDB lineage: Bacteria > Chloroflexota > Dormibacteria > Aeolococcales > Aeolococcaceae > DASRDZ01. Next base: position 12,528 of record CAZCJX010000014.1, read on the forward strand.
CAAGGAGGCGCAGTCGCCGCGAACACCACCGTCGGGCACGCCACTCGTACGCAGCAGGGCTGCGGCCGAGCTCCTGGACACGCTCACGGAACTGCGCCTGCTGACCCTGTCGTCGGCCGATGGGGACGAGGACGCGGGCCGTCGCGACGTGCGGCTCAGGGCTGCGCTATCGGTGGCGATCGGCGCCGCCCACGGTCTGGCCCTGGCCTCCTCGTCGCAGCCGACCGCCGGCGCCTGGAGGACGCCATGAGGGGCGTGAGCGCCCTTCTGATGGCGGCGGGTCGACGGGGATTGGCGCCGTTGGTCCCTCCACGCCGCCGGCCATAGTCCGCAGCGTCAGTGGTCGGCGTCGACCACCTTGACCACTTCGGGAACCCGCAACCCCTCGTCGAGCGCGTCCAGCCATGTGTCAGCGGCGTGCTTGCGACTGGCGGCCTCCCGCCGGCCGAGCTCGGCGCCGATGAGCTGGCGCTGCAATTCAGAGAAGGACTTGACGGTTCGTGCCATGTGCGTCTGTTTCACCCACGCAAGGACGCCTGAGCCGGTGGCTCGGGAACGTTGCGTCCACTGTAGTCGATCACGCGCAGTGGACCGAGTTCGTGCGATTCCGAAACAGCACCTCGACCCTCTCGGTCCGCCGCAGTACCGACCGCGCGCGGCGTTGCTGGGACACTGGCTGCAGAGCGCGAATGGCCGCCGGCTGTCATGCCCGCGTCTGGATGTCGACGAGCCGGAGCTGCGTTCCTCACCGGAACCCGTTCGGAGACACCCTTCCCGATGGGCCAGACCAACCCCAACCTTCCCTCGTCGCGCCGTGGGCAGCCCGGTGCGACCGTCGACGCGCAGAACCTCGATGGCTACGCTCAGCTCAAGCGGCAGGTCGGTGACCGAGGGTTGCTGAAGCGCCGCCTGCGCAATCACCTCGGTCCGACGGCGGGCATCGTCCTGCTGCTCGCCGTGATCGTCGGCGGCGTCACCCTCACGCGCGCAAGCTGGTGGGCGCTGGCCTGGGCCGCCCCCGCCGCGCTGCTCTTCGGGCAGCTCGGCTTTCTCGCGCACGACGCGGCGCACAACCAGATGTCCATCCGCCGCCGCGCCAACGACGGCATCGGGCTCGTGCTGTTCAATCTCTGCCTCGGCGGCAGTCGCGGCTGGTGGGCGGACAAGCACAACATCCATCACGCGCAGCCGAACCGTCTGGGTGTCGACCCCGACATCGAGGGCGGCGTGGTGGCGGTGAGCTGCGAGGAGGCGCGTCAGGCGCGCGGCTTCACCCGGTTCATGGTCCGCCGCCAGGCGGCCACCATCACCCCGCTGCTCTCGCTGAGCGTCCTGCAGATGCACGCCTACAGCGCCGGCTTCGTGACGTCCCGCAGGTTGCGACACGGGCGCACCGAGCTGGGCCTGATGGCAGCCCATTACACGGTCTACCTCGGCGGCCTGATGCTCGCCTTCGGCGTGGCCCGCGGCCTGCTCTTCGCGGCCGTCCATCAGCTGCTGCTCGGGCTCTACCTCGGCGGAGCCTTTCTGCCCAACCACGTCGGCATGCCGATCCTCGCACCCGACGCGCAGATGGACTTCCTGCACCGCCAGGTCTGCACCGCGCGCAACATCCGCGGCGGCCGCGTCGTCGACTTCCTCCTCGGCGGCCTCAACACCCAGGTGGAGCACCACCTGTTCCCCACCATGCCGCGCCGCAATCTCAGGACGGCGGCGCCGATCGTGCGCAGCTACTGCGCCGAGCGGGGCATCGACTATCGCGAGTCGTCGCCGTGGGCGGCCTACCGCCAGGTCTTCGACCACCTGCGGGCGGTGGCCCGCACGATCGGCGCCGAGCCGCGCATCGGCGTCCCCCTGGGCGCGTGAGCACGACCGGCGTCGTCGCCGTGTCCTGCGGCGACGCCCACCGCGCTCCGGGCATCACTGGAGCGGAGTCGACGGGGCGCTGACCACCGGCCGCGGCAGCTCCTCGATGCCGGGCAGCCGGCGCGCCTGCTCCACGACCCGGTCCAGCAGCGCCTGCGCGGCGACGACGTTGGCCTCCGCTCCGGAGTTGGCGTTGAGACGGCCGTCGTCGATGCCGTCGGCGACGCGACCCGTGCTGCCGTCGTAGACCGCTCGGCGCGCCGGGTTGCGGCCGTCGAACCAGCGGCGCGCCGTGGCGGCCAGCTCGGCGTACTCCGCGGCGCCGGTGACGGCGTGCAGGCGGTCCATCACCTCGATCGCCGAGGCAACGTCGTACGGCTGCACGCACGGCAGGTCGAAGCCGGTGGCGATGACATCGCGGAACACCAGCTCCGCGCTGCGCTGCGCCATGGCGACGACGTCGTCGCGGCCGAGCAGTGCGCCGGCATCGGCCAGCGCCGCCTCCTGCACATGCCCCCAGAGGTGGGGTCGACCGGTTTCGCGAGGCGCGTTCATCAGCATCCCGTCACGGGTGCACGAGAGCATCTGGTCGACCCACCCGGTGAGGTGGTCGCGCATGCGGGGAACACGACCGGCGCGCAGCAGATCCACTGCGCACATGACGTGCAGGGCGCGCACGTCCGGCGGCGCCGGCGCCTGCATCCAGGTCAGGCCGCGGTCGAGCATGGCGTCGGCGCGCGCGTCGCCGAGGACGATGACCGCGCGCGTGACAGCGTGCAGTGCGCGCGCCTGCCAGAAGGCGCCGCCGGCGAAGGAGCTGGCGCCGCTGTGGTTGCGGGTGCCCTCCCAGTCGGTGACGAAGTTCAGCCACCGCCCGCGGGCGTCCTGCATCCAGGCGAGGAAGTCGAGGAGCCCGTCGCACCAGGTGCGGATCCATCCCAGCTCGGTCCGCTCCCACACCGCGCAGAGCAGCACGATCGCGCGGGCGGCATCGTCGACGCAGGCAACGCCCTCCACTCCCGACTCCCGCGCCGGGATGAGAGCGTGGTCGGGACCCGCGTACACCGCCAGCGCCACCGCCGCGGGTCCCGCCGCGGGCACCGGACGGGTGAGGCGGGCGAGCTGTCTCAGCACGGCTCGAGGTCGTCCACAATGTCGCGGACAACGAAGTCGGCCGCGCCCAGGCAGGTGTCGGCAGCGCCGTAGTAGAGACGGATCCGTTCACCGGCGCCGTCGAGCGGCACGTGGCCGCAGGAGAACACCACGTTGCCGAAGAGGCCCGCGCGCTCGAAGGGCGCGCTGGGCACCAGGATGGGACGCCGCGAGCGGGCGAGCACGTGCGTGGGGTCGCGCTCGTCGAGGAGGAGAGCCCCCATGGCGTAGCGCTGGTCACGGTCGACGCCGTGGTACAGCTCCAGCCAGCCCTCGGCGACGCGGAAGGGAACCGTGCCGGCACCGGTGCGAAGCTCGTCCCACATCCCCCAGCGCGGCAGGGCCAGTGGCTGGTGGTTGCCCCACTGCTCCAGGTCGTCGGAGAAGGCGATCCAGATGCCGAGCACACGTCCGAACGATTGCGGCATCGGACGGGTGAGCGCCACGTAGCGGCCGTCGACCTGCTCCGGGAAGAGGACCACGTCCTTGTGGTCGGGGAGGAACATCACGCCCTTGCGGTCGAACGCGCGGAAGTCGGTGGTGGTGGCGCGGCTGGTGGTGATGCCCAGCCGGCTGACCGAGACGTAGGTGATCTCCCAGGCACCGTCGAGCCGGGTGGCGCGGGGATCCTCGCAGCCGTACTCCTCGAGACGGTCGAGGGGCGCGAGTGCGGGGCTCGCGTCGACACGGAAGTGCACCCCGTCGCTGCTGCGCGCGACGCGCAGATGGGACATCTGGGTGAGGAAGTCGGTCACGTCGTCGGCCGCGGCGGTGAAGCCGCCGGTCGACCCGCGGTAGCGGATGGTGCGCGGGTCGGTGAGGTCGAGTCCCGGCATGTTCCTGGGCAGGTGGACGTCGATGACCGCCGGTGGCTCGCGCGACGTGTCGAGAAAGGCGACACCGACCAGCTCGTCACGGGGGATGCCCGGTGGCAGCGGCTGCAGGCGCGGCTCGGGACCGCTGAGGTCGAAGGTCATCGCGCCCGCAGGCGGATCGACGTCGGTGCGGGGCCGCTCGCCGACGCGGAGCAGCAGGACCACCTCGCCGTCCACCTCGGCCGCGGCGGCATTGCAGACCGAGACGACCTCCAGCCCGGGCAGCGACGGGGGCACGTCAGCGGGCGTGATCACAGGATTGTCGGCAACGCGCCGGCCGATGTCGGCCTCCACGGCACGCGACGGGGAACGTCGTTCGGCGTGTCGCGCCAGGTGCGCACCGTCGACGCTGCGGGCCAGCTCGACGAAACGCGCCGCCGCCTTCGGCCACGCGGAATCCTTGGCATAGGCATAGGCGCCGCGTTCCAGTGCCTGCTTGCGTTCAGGATCACCGAGGATGGACAGCACCGCCTCGGCCAGGGCATCGGCGTCGCGGAAGGGGACCAGGATGCCGCGGTCGCCAGCGAGCGCCTCCGCCGCGTGCAGGTAGGGCGTCGACACCACCGCCTTGCCCGCTCCCAGCGCGTACGACAGCGTCCCGCTGGTGATCTGGCTGGGGTCGAGGTACGGGGTGACGTAGACGTCGCTGGCCAGCAGCAGCTCGACGATGTCGCGCTGCGACATGTACTGGTCGATGAAGGCGACGTGTCCCTGCATGCCGCGGCGCCGCACGTCCTCGACCAGTCCGTTGCGATAGGCCTCGCCCTGCGCCCTGACCAGCTCGGGATGCGTCTGCCCGGCGATGAGGTAGAGAGCGCGCGGGTGGCGCGCCACCACGGCGGGCATGGCCTCGACCATGTACTCCAAGCCCTTGCGGGGATCGACCAGCCCGAAGGTCGAGATGATGGTCCGTCCCTCGACGCCGAGCTTGGCCTTGAGTCGCACCCGTCCGTGTGGCTCGATCTCCGGCATGCCATGCGGGATGACCACCGGCGCGCGGCTCACGCCGTACTCCGCGGCGAGGATGTCGACGGCGGTGGCCGCCATCACCACGAGCTGGTCGCTGCGCTCGGCGATGGCGCGCATGGCGTCGCGCACCGACGGCGGCGGGTCGGGGAGCACGGTGTGGAGGGTGGTGATCACCGGCTTGCGGACGGTGTCGAGGAACTCGTGCAGGTGGTCGTCGTAGCCGGTCTCCGTCCAGCGACCGTCGCGGTAGCCGGGTTCGCGCCAGACGCCGTAGAGGCCGAACTCGTGCTGCACGTTGACGACGTCGGCGTTCGACGCGTTGATCGCCAGGGCCGCCGCGCGGTAGCTGTCCGGGTCCCCCTGGCGGATGCGCCAGCGCACCTCCGGGCCGTAGGGCCGCAGCACGTTGGGCTCGTCGATGGCGGCGACGCTGCACCGTGTGTCCGGCTCGGCGAGGCGGATGGCCGCCATCAGGTCCGCCGTGAAGGTGGCGATGCCGCAGCGGCGCGGAACGTTCGAGGCGACGAAGGCGATGCGGATGGCCGGTCCACCGTAGCACCGCGGCCATATCGCCGCGCTGGGGCCCGCGGCACGCCGGCGCTGGCAGCCACGTCTGGCGGAGCCGCGTTCGCTGCGACGGAACGGCGTCTCCTCCTGTGCTGCGGGCTCATCGCGAAGGGCTGGACGGAGCGATGGCCCGGTCGCGGCGGGCGCTGAATCCCGGTGGGGTCGGGTCAGCGCACGTGATGCTGACGCGCGGCCCGGCCACGATCGCGAGGTGTTCGCACGCTTTACGCTGCCTCCACGTGTCCGTCGCTGGTGTGCTGCCCGATGGCGCCAAGACGGCCGCCTGCCGAGTGCTGGCGACGCCGCAACGTCATCGGCCGCAAGGATCGTGCCGCCGCTGGCGTTGATCGGTGTCGGGGGTCCCGGCGCCCGCCAGCCGGACCCCTCTTTCTCCCCACGAGGCCGAGCACGCGCCCGGCCGATTCGCGGGCGGTGCGTGCGGAGCAGTCGTGGTGTCTCCGTCGCCGTATCCTTCGTGTTCGCGGGTCTGCGCTCACGTCCTCAACGGCTCTGCAGTGTGGCTTGGCTACACCGAGGACTTGTCCACATTCCGGCGGCATTTCACTCAGCATCCTGTCCCCGGCCGGTAGTTCGTGAAACTTCGGGGCCGCCGTGGGACGGGTCGTCCCCGGCGGACCCCTGCCGGGTCGGCACTTCAGGTGCCGGTACCGGCTCCGCGCCCTCCGTGATCCAGGCCCACTTGCTGAACCCGGGTCCCTGACCCTGCCGACCGCGGGCGCAGGCAGAACCAACGGGTACGCCCTTGGGTCACCAGCCCGCGGCCCGCGCCAGCTCGGCCAGCCGGTCCAGCACGTCGGAGAGGTTCGAATACGCTCCAGTCTGTAGCTCCACTGCCGAACCAGCCGCGACCGTCGAGTTCGGCTATCGGCTCGGGTTGTGACTGGCCCAGGATGGGCCAGACCTCGGTTGAGTAGGAGTTCGGAAACGACGCTCCCGTCTCTTTCTCTCCGCCAAAACCGGCGACCTCCTGTCGCGGCGAGTGGGCTACGCGAGGTTGGGGTGCTCGATTGGGGGTACCGAGCACCCGTCCCACAGGGTCTAGTGACATACGTCCCGTCGTCAGGGCTCAACCGCCTGTCGTCATCGTAGGGGCGGCCCGGCCTTTAGGCGGATTCCCCCTCCCACGTACTCCGTCTGAGCAGCCCATTTCCCCCAACTGCATCTGCTCGGCGCCGGTAACGGTTCCGGCCAAGGTCTGCGCTCCAACTCGCCCGTGTGCCCAAAGAGGTCCACAACCGACGAGACGGGTTGGGGCTGCCGCTTACGCCCGCCGCTGAGCCGAGTGCCGAAGGCACCAGGCGGACCCGACGGCACATGCTAGGCCAGTGCCAACCGTGGCGATGCCCAGCCAAAGGTCACCGGTAGGCGTATGGCGCTGGACCAAGCCCATCCCGACGGGAGCCAATAGCATGATCGCCTGCCAGGAGAGCAGGAGTGCCAGTAACCCGTAAGCTATTTGCCGGATCATGGCGCGTAACATCCTCCATCGATGGCCCGCGCACACGGAGGCGCTGAGGTCGGCGTAGGTGCGGAGGTCGGGGAGGGGCGGGCACCGCCGGTGGTTCGCGGCGTGGACGAGGCACTTTGAGCTGCAACGCCTTCCGAACGACCCTGTGGGATGCTGCTTGTCGAGCCAACGACCCCGGGGCCTGCCGGCGCCTTTGTCGGCGTCGAGTCGGATAAGGCACCGTGAGCCGGCGCTTCCGTGACCGGCGCCGAGGAGCCACCACCTGGGACAAATGGAGCTCCTGCCGTGCTCCGGGAGGCGGCCGGCTGCTCGCCCGAGTGGAACACGAGTACGACCGTGATTGCCACTGTGGCGGTCACAGCCCCGAGGGCCAAGATCGCTTCCAGTGACCGCCGACTGCCCGAATCATTCCACTCCTCCTTCGGCCGCGCGGCCACGCCGAAGAACTCCCTTCTAATTACGTAGACGTGGCGACGCCACGCCGTATTGCAGAAATCAGCCCAAGGGGGCGGGTGGCCCGACTCGGCGGGCACCCACCTCAGGCTGCATGTTCTCTCAGTGGCCTCCCCGCAACTGGTGGTAACCGCTTGGTTGGACATCAATGCGTGCCCGGTCGTGCCGCGTGTACCCAGGCGCGTTGTGCCGTAGCAACACCCTATCGACCAGTTGACCCCGAGATCCGTCTACTGAGGGCGGTCCGACCAGCTGGCCCAGTAGTGCCAGGTTGCCGCACCACTGAACCGAGATGCGGACACAGACACGCTGCAACGTCTGGAGACGCTAATCGGCAAACATTGGATCGACCAAGTATCGCGCAGTTAGACGCGCGGCTACGGCCCTCTCGGCGACTTGAGTTGGGGGACCCACCGAAGCGAGATGGAACTACCGCGCATGCCCGCCAGTAGTATTCGAATGGCGGCGCCGCGCCATGGTGTCACCATCATCGGCAGGGATCATTCGATGACGGTCCGCCTATCAACCAAGGATCTTCACCCTTGGGCGTCATGGATAAGGGACTAGGGAGGGCACTCTTGGAACCGTTGTGGGCTAGTTCTCCGGTTCAGTCTCACCAAGTAGCTCGGAAACCCGGTGGAGGTACTCTCTCTCCTCGTCTGTAGGCGGCCGTCGGTCTTCCTTGCCTGCCATCGCGGGTCCCGCCGATGGTCGAGATAGTGAGACGTAGAGCGTCCTGAGAGCGTCTTTGGAAGGAATTGCCAAGTTACGGATCCACTTGACAAGTGACTCTGGCGGACAAGCGAGGATGCTCTCTTCGCCAGACTCGGCACGCTCAAGCTGGCCAGCATCGACATCGATGGCCCGCGCTAGGTCCTGAATGGATCGCTTGCGCTGAATACGTTCGAACCAAAGGAGACGTGGAATGGGTCCCTGCAAAACGCGTCGTGACAGAAGTGCCTCATCGACCCGCTTGAGCATCCCCTTACGAAGGTCGCCCGAAGGTGTTTCCTCCCAGTGGATCACCGTATCAGCGGCCCGCTGGACCACTGGCTCGTACAGTTCTGGGACAAGTCCACTCAACAGGACGGCTGCCGTTTCCACGTCGTCCTCGGAAACCTCCTCGGGATCCTCTGCCCTCTTATCGCTCGACATGGTGATTTCATCGCGCAACTCGTCGATGAGCTGCTGAAGAGTATCCACATCGTCCGTGGTGAACTTCTCATCAGGCATTGGTGCCTCGCCTCCGGTTCATGAACTCTTGAATGGCCGGGTCATCCGCCGCTAGGGCCGCGAGCCTGCGACACGCCCGGCGGTGACGCTGGCGACACGCGGCTTCCTCAACGCCCAAGAGGGCGCTAATGTCCTGGTACGACATGTCTTCGGCGTTGCGCAGTTGGAGGATCAGCTGGTCCGGTCGGCTGAGGCGCTGCACGAGCTCGCGAATAGCCGTTACCACTGTGTTCGAGACGTCCTGGGCGTCGCCGGCGGTGGAAGTGTCGGCGACGAGATCGTCACGGAGAGGGAGCGGTGCCTGTCCTCGTTTGCGGCGTTCTGCCTGGATCTCCAAGCGGAGCATTCCCCGAACCCAGGCACTGAAGGTTCCAAGACGGGGGTCGAACGAGTCGGCCTTCCGCACGGCGCTCTCGACGACGACTTCGCAGAGCAGCTCTCGGTCAGTAGGCGAGAGGTCCGGAGCCAGTCGCTCGGCGTACGGCAGGAGTCCTGGCGCAACCATGCTGACCAGTACTGGGCCAGCGCTGGGCTCACCGGCCCGGATGGCTTCCAGCAACTCAGCCTCGTCGAAGGGGGGTGCGGTCACGCTCAAAACTCTCCTCTAGACCTCTCCCCTATATCGTCGGGGTGTGACATGGCTACGGGAGGACCACTGAGCTCACCAAGGAGCAGCTCCGAAGGGGCGGAATGTCCGGGAGCTTGTGGGAGCCCACTGCGTTCCAGTCAGGGTCCCACCGGTGCATGCGACCTGGAACCCGCCATGCGAGCGCATGCAGGTCACGTAGGTGGTCAGTCGCATCGATGATGGCTTCGGCCAGGACCGACGGCTCGCCTAGGTTGCGCTGCACCCGATCCATCGCCTCAACGACCCAAATCCAGCGCGACATGGCCATGCGCTCGTAGAGCGCGGCGAGCTCTGCGGGTGTCCCCCGCTTATCCAGCTCCTCTTTGAAATCGTTGGACCGCCGCAGAGTCGAGCGGAAACTCACCTCGTCGGCTTCGATGCGTCTCAGTAGTGCGCCACACGCCTCACTCGACTCGCGGGCTAAGGTGTCCGTGATGTACTGACGGCCGATCACCTCGGCCTTTTCGCCGGCCACGTAGACCTTCCGTGGTAGGGGGACAATGAGGAATTGCCAAGGTCGGTAGTCGTCAAGCCGCCACTCCGGGACGAGTTGGTACGGACCGACCTCGTCGTCTTGGCGTATGAACTCGAAGCTCGGCGTATCACCAGGCTGGCTGTGTGTTCGGTAGCCCACCAGGACAAACGCGTGGCCTCCTGCTGCCACGGTGACCGGCAGGCCAGAGTTCAAGTAGCGGCACACAACGGTCGGAACCGTTTCATTGGGAGGGAGGTCCTTCACCGCATAGACGATGCACGGCAGCTCGACTTCACTGAAAGCCTCTGTGAGCTGATAGATGGACAGACCGGCGGAAGGAATGCGCCGCCCCACACCCATACCTGAGGGCACCGCATCGACGATGTCCCCAGGTAGAACACGGTCCGCGCCGAAACGGAGGTGATGGTAGTACGCCGTGGTCCACACCGTTGTGTGCGCGCAACGACTCAGTTGAGCGTCCTGCGCCATGAAGGGTGTGGCATCGGCCACGGTGACCTTTCGCCCGAGCAGGTTGACAGAGTCGGGCGAGACACAGGGCACGTACGCCAGCAAGTCATCGGAGACCTGCAACATGGTTCGCCCAACCGGCCCACCTGCTACGGGGCGAAGAACTGAGTATCCGAGGTACTTGAGCTTGTCGAACTGCCGCAGAGGTTGGTCAGGGTCGAGCAATTCAGGCGGAGGGGGCGCCTCAAAGAAATGCAGGCGATGCGCGATGGACGGGTAGCGGCGGAAGGTGGAGGAGTAGAAGCGGCTGTGCTCGTCTCGATAGTCTTGATCGATGTACCGGTATTCGATCACGCACGTCTTCGCACCCAGTCGCACGACGTGTGCCAAGACCGACCGGAGAACCTGGGGCTGAGCGCTCCCGTAGGTGCTGAGGAGGCTGGAAATCGATGAGCCTGCCCGAAGGTCATAGACCTGGGCGGCGTACTCCCTCGGCGACCACGAAAAGAAATCCACCCCGCCCTTACTCTCGTGCGGCTACGAGATGAACACGTCTCGGCTGGCCGCGTCGGCGCGCTGCTGGGCGGCGTCGATGGCATCGAGCCGGTCTCTAAGCTTGCGCTCCGTCTTAGGATCGAAGAGGCGGGCCGGGTGGGGCTCGTACGTGAACATCGTCTTCACGGGCGCCACGACGGGCCGCTTCGCGGGCCGCTCCTCGCTCATTGGAGGGCGATCATAGCGGGGGCGCCTATGGCTGACAAGGTCGCGCGACCGTTCTGTCGCCTCCTCGTCGGCAAACGCGACTACACAGCGATGTGGTGTCATGCCGAAAGATCAGCAAGGCCGGCGAGGGCGCAGACGGCGCAGCGACCCGTCAGACGCTCTCGCGGGTAGAGTTCACCGCACAGACCGTCGTAGCGCCAATGGACCGTGTCGCTGGTGGGAGCGAACCCAGTCAGAAGCTTGAGCACCTCGGTGCAGGCGGTAGAGGCGAGCACCCCATTGATCGACATCACTTGGGGCGCCCCCTCTTCTTCGGCCCCATCGCGATAGGGCACATGATGTTGGCCCCGTTCAGCATCCCGAAGCGCCGAGGACGTGAGGCCTTCGCATTCCAGGCAGGCGCCGTCCGGCATTGCCCGGACTACGTGCCCGGCGACGGCGGTCAGCTCCCCGCGCGTCGCCCGGATGGTCGCGCCTACATCAATAAGCGGGATGCAGTAACGCCTGGCAAACCGGTTCAGCTCGTTGCGAGCATGGGCTCCATCAACCGCGGCGACGATGAGGTCAACATCTTTCAACACATCGTAACTGGTTGGCCCTGGAAAGGTTTCGATGACGGTGGTGGGCATAACCCTGCAGTCGCGTTGCAGCGCCGCGGCAATTACGTCGGCCTTGGGACGGCCCACATCTGCATAGCCAGCGCATGCCTGTCGGGGGACGTTGATGTCTTTGAGTACATCACCATCAACGAACACTAGGTGATGTAGGCCCATATGTGCCAACTGCTCGGCAATGATGGAGCCGCCACCACCGAGGCCGACGAGAGCGACCCGAGCCCGCGACAACTGGCGTTGAGCGGCGTTGCCGAGAGCACGCACCTGACGGTCGAACGACGCTTCGCATTCGCGCTCGCCGCCCGGCCCGGCGGTTCGGCGGACAATGGGGCCCGCAACGGTGGTGAGACCACCTATCCTGCCGTGGAGGTCGTCGAGGCGGAACTTGCCCGCGACGGAGTCAGAACCGACGACACCGTATGCGTGGCATTGCTGTGGAGCCACGAGGGAGAGGTGATCGAGGATGTCCGCACACGTGGCCTCATCGGTCAGTGAGAGCCCAACGCCTCCGAGGTTCTGATGCGCATGCAGAAGCACAAGACTTTCGCCGGATGTCTGCACCCGCGTGCTCCATCGTCGCGTAAGCTCCGGCGACCACTGAAGCCCTTCCTCGGTCCGGCGCACGTACTCCTCCGGCGCTCGTTCGGCGGAAGCCGCGACAACGAGATGACCCCGTGGAATCTTTACCGCACGCCCGAAGACGGCGAGGAGCTCTTCCCGCGGCGATGCCATAAGCCAGGCGATGTTGTCGGAAAGAGCGCGCCCACCACGAATTTCCAACATGGTCATCGGTCCCATACGGAGAGCACGGTGTGTACCAACTGGACGGCAGAATGCCGCTCAGGAGTCCATGGAGTATTGAGTGACCAGGTCTTCCACAACACCCCTGCGACCTCTTGGCATGTGCTGTTGTTCGGCTGACCTCCTGTCCGCAGGCACATCATCGGCTCTACATACTGCTGCGGGCGACCGACGACCGGATCAGGCACCTTGAAGGCCACACGGGTCGTCTTGTCGGTACCCGGGACGGGAAGCCGTTGGTCGACAGCGACGAAGAGCAGCATGGATTCAGTGGCGAGAGGCACGACGGACACATGGTGGAACTCGTCCCGCAGGGCGCCGATGAACTCCTCGCGGGTCAACTGTCGCGGCCACCGGGGTAGGTGATGAAGTGCTGGCCTTCCTTCATGTCGACCAGCTGGTCGTTCTGAATGGGAAGGCGGCGGCCCTCGTCACGCAACTCCAAGAGGTCGGTGGGGTCGACGCCTGCCATGGCCTTGATCTCTGCACCCGTCAGCTGACGACGCTCCGTGGTGAGATGGGTGCGGTTCACGAAGAAGTGGATTGCGGTGGAGGTTTCAGGCATCGGTTGCTCCGTCATTTGCTAGTTGATCCGTCACCCTTATCGTCGGCGCGTGACACGGACGCTGCACGACGAGCGGGCCTTAAAGACGTAGGTAACGTGGATCGGAGAACAGCACCGGACGGTGCGTTAGTCTGGGTTCCTCTGCTGGCGAGTGACGACCCGTCTTCTACGGGGTCGGGCCCTTCTGTGGGTACTTGTATTGTGGATGATGACTCTAGGGCGCGTCGTCGACGGTCCTGATCCGGGAGACGGCGCCAACGCAGGAGTCGCATGGCGGCGGGGTGGTGTCGAGGGGGTCTACGCTCCTAACGGCGGTCCCAGGACGCATTACCGGGGTCAAACGGCGAGCCGGTAGGCGACGGTCACACCCGAGGGGTACGTGGTCCTGCCGCGGGAGTCCCCCGTCTCCCGCTCCACACGTCCCTGTTCGAACTGCGGCGCGCTGATTCCGTTGTGGCCGGCAACCTCCACCCAGCCGGATGCGGCATCACGCTGTCGCGAACGTGGGATGAGTGCCGTAGCGAGCTGAAGTGAAGCCGCGGAGGGGGCCTACGGGGATTCGACGGATTCCCCGTCAGACCGTCGGATCAGGATGCCCAGGTACTTCTTCCACGGGCCGACAGCGGCGTCCTGGCTCCCCGCCAGTGCCGCGAAGATCTGCGCGAGGTGGTCCAGATCGTGGACTGCCCAGGTTGCGATGAGCTGGCGGAGCGTGACCGCTCCGAGCTCGGGGTGCATCCCGACGCGGTCCAGGTCGGCTTCCTCCGCGAGCAGATCGCGGAGCCTGGCCAGGCTTGCGGCTCGCAGCTCGCTGAAGCGCTGGAGCAGGTTGGCGAGCGGGACGTCACGGTCCCGCTGCACGTGGGCAAATCGGTCGAAGGGTTCGAAGGGCCTGCTGGTCCCATCACCGAGGATGATCTCGATGCGTGGTATCCAGTCGTCCAACTCCGCCGAGATCAGGTGGCCGATGACGTCGCGGGGGAGCCAGCCGCCGGCGGTATCGGGAGTATCGAGCCAGCTCTCGGGTAAGTCGCCGAGCAGGACCGCGGCGACGTGGGGGGTGCGCTCCAGGAGCGCGATGTGGTCAGCCATGACGGCAACGTCAGCCATCGGCCTGTTCTCCTATGCGCGTGACCAGTGTGAGTGGTCACTGCGGCCGGTCAGCCGCTTCTCGAACCAGTGGTCGGCGAACGGCTCGTTGTTGAACGGGGGTACCTCAACCCACCCGCTCGAGCGGTAGAGTGCGAGTGCCTCGGTGAGAACGGCGCTGGTCTCCAGGTGCGCGACGTGGGCGCCGCCCGCAACCGCGCATGCCTCCAGTGTCTCGAGCATGCGACGCCCGAGCCCGAGGCCCCGCGCTTGCGGTGCAACCCACATGCGCTTGATCTCAGCTGGCTCGTCGACGTGGTGCTTGACGGCCCCACAACCGATCGCTTCGTCGTGCAGATACGCGACAAAGAACTGGCCGGCGGGAGGCCGGACCTCGTGGGGCAGCGCCGTAGCGCCAACCGAGGGATCGAAGTGGCGCGTCGAGCGTGCGTTGAGCTCGGCGACGTACTCCGCCAAGCAGTAGCGTCCGTCCGGATGTTCGGGATCCACCGGCCTGATCTCCACGCTGGCCGCGATCAGCAGGCGCTCGACCTCGCGCATCGCCAGCACGAGACGCTCCCGCTGCTGCGGGTTCAGAGGTGCGAGCAGCGACTGAGCCAGTTGGTTGGATCGCTCGTCGAGCCTTGCGCGCTCGCGGCGACCGGCGGCGGTCAGGCGTGCCACTCGAACTCTCTGATCGCCGGCGCTCGCCGCCACAGTGACCAACCTGGCGGCCTCGAGCGAACGCAGCAGCCGGCTCAGGTAGCCCGAGTCGAGCCCCAACCGAGAACGCAGCAGTCGCACCTCGCAACCCTCGGGCCCTACCTCCCACAACAGCCGGGCTTCGCCGAGAGACCGGGAGCCGCCGAGATAGTGGTCATTGAGCGCGCCGATGCGCTCAGTCACAACGCGGTTGAACCGCCGGACCTGATCCACCATCTCGCTCTGCATTCTCTGACTTTAGTCAGGGATTCGTGACACGTCAAGGCGAAGTCGCCGCTGCATCCCCGGCCCGTTCGTTTTCGGGCCGGCTGATCTCGCAGAACATCGGGCGCAGGCTGCGCGACGCCGAAGCGGTCGCCCAACCACAACTCAGGATTCCGGCGGCGAGCTCCAGTCGACGGTGATCCCTTCGAGCCGCTCGGGATGCCGCCGCATCCAGCCGCGCGCGAACGGGCACCATGGCGCCACCGTCAGGGCGCCGGCCCGCGCGCGGTCGAGCGCGGCCTCGACGAGCTGCCCTCCGATGCCGTGCCCACCGAGCGCATCCGGCACCTCGGTGTGCACCAGGATCAGCCGTCCCGGCTCCAGGCGATAGATCAGCTCCGCCTCCGGGCCGCCGTCCGAACGCAGCACGAAGCGCTGATGCTGCAGATCATCGATCACGGCGACGTCGCTCATACCGTCTCCCACGGAGGTGGCGGCACGTCGATCGCCGGCAGTGACGACGGTGGCACCGCGAACCGGTCCGCCCGCGCCGTCCAGTCGCGGTGCGCCGCGCTGATCTCCTCTTTGGTGCGCGCGACGTAGTTCCACCACATCGAGATGCGTTCACCAAAGGGCACGCCGCCCACCAGCAGCGCACGCGCGGGCGACGATGCGGACAGCGACAGCGAGGATCGCCCCAGCCCGAGGTAGGCAAGGTGCCCCGGCTCGACGGCGACACCCTCGATCGACACCGCGCCCGACATCACCACCAGCGCGTGCTCGTAGTCGGCGCGCAGCGGCAACACAGAAAGACCGCCGTGCAGATCCACCTCGACCCCGACATGGTCGGAATCACGCCGCGCCGGCGACACCAAAGCGCCCAGCTCGCCCACCAGGACCGTCACCGTGGCACCGCCGAACTCCCCGCGCGGCAGCTCGGCGTGGTGCTCGAAGGCCGCAGCCCCGTCGCGCGTCGCCGACGGCTGCGCAACCCATAGCTGCACGCCGTGGAAGGAGCTCGACCCACCGCCGGTCCCGTCCTCGGCGTGCACCACACCGTGTCCCGCGGTCATCAGGTTGAGCTGCCCCGGACGGATGACCTGCTCCGATCCCAGGCTGTCGCGATGCAGCAGCTCGCCGGAGAGCAGCCAGGTCACCGTCTGCAGCCCCATGTGGGGATGCGGGCCGATGCCCACTCCGGCGGGCGTCATCACCTGCACCGGGCCGGCGTGGTCGAGGAAGCACCACGCGCCCACCGTGCGCCGCTCCCGTCGCGGCAGGGCACGGCGCACCGGCATCTCACCGACGCGCGCCTCGCGACTGTCAGCAATCTCGACTTCGGGCGGCGCGGGCGACCCGCTGGCGGGCTCGGTGTCGGCGTCGGCGGTGGTCAGCGGTCCGCTCATCGCAATCACCCAGTATGGCCCGCGGCCAGCGCCGCCAGGCTTCCCGAGGCGATCGCCTCGCGCGCCGCCTCGCGGCCGAGCCGCCGCACCGATTCCAGGTCGCGAAAGCGCATGGTGGGAACGCCGCGCAGCGACGGCCGGATCACCGCGTGGGCGCGTTCCCGCGGCGGTGGCAGCGCGCCGGAGACGTCGACGGCGATCACCGGACCATCACCCGCGCACAGCATGGGATCGACGGGAAGGTTGTTGAGGATGCCGCCGTCCGACGAGGATGTGGTCGCCGTCCCTCACCGGCGGGACGAACGCCGGCAGCGCCTGCGTCGCGCTCAACCGCGACCGCCACCAATCCGCGCCGGCGCACCACCAGTCGCTGCGTCGACAGGTCGGCCGACACGCAGTAGAACTTGACATCGGATGCTAGTATGCACGTATGAAGCGCACCACAATAAGCATGCCGGACGAGCTTGCCTCCGCCGTTGAGCGAGAGGCCAGGCGGCGCGCGCTTTCCGTTTCCGAGGTGGCGCGAGAGGCGCTGGCTGCGCACCTTGGGCTGGCTGGCGGGCGCCGAGCGCTGCCGTTCGCCAACCTGGGTCACAGCGGCACCCGGCACACAGCGCGCCGAGCCGAGGAGGTGCTGGCGAAGGAATGGCGGCGCTGATCGCTGTCGTCGACACGGGCCCGCTGTACGCGGCGGCCGACCTCGACGACACTGATCACGACGAAGCGCTGGCGGTACTCGGGCGCGAGGACCATCACCTCGTCATCCCCACGCTGGTCATTGCAGAGACGACGTATCTCATAGGAAGTCGCCTGGGTCCTGCTGCTGAGGCCCGTTTCCTCGCTGGCCTGGCAGACCTCGACATCGAAGCGCCGTCGCCTTCGGACTGGCCCCGGATCGCCGAATTGGTGGAAACCTACCGAGACTTTCCGTTCGGTGGAACGGATGCGTCGGTGATCGCCCTTGCGGAGCGGCTGGGAACGCCCGTGGTGATCACCCTCGACCGGCGTCATTTCGGCGCAGTGCGCCCACGGCACTGCGAGGCACTGACCTTGCTCCCGTAGCCTGAAACCCAGCGCGCAGCGAGGCTTCCTCGTCGCCCAGATGTCAGCCGCGGCCGATCGGGGTCAGGTGGCGTCCCGCTCAGGCCAGCTCAGCAAGTCCCTGCACCACCCACGCCCGCAGCGCCTCGGAGGAGCACCACGGCGCATCGTCCGCGGCGGCGCGTGCCAGCACATCGTCGGGGGTGGCGTGGGCACGAAGACCGGCGTAGAGGTAGATGACCGCGGAGGAACGAGGACCGGTGCGGCAGGTCACCAGGGTGGGACGTGGCAGACGGTCGAGCGCTGCGATGTGCTGCCGGGCAAGGTCCATGTCGAGCTCTCGCGGCGGGTCCGACACGATGTTGACCGATTGCGGGACCGCTGCCTGCACGTCGGCGTACGACATGCCGCCATCCATGCCGGCGAACTCGGGGCCGCACAGGAACAGCCACGACGACGCATGCGCCTGGCGGGCGAATTCGGCGGGATCGGCGATGAGCCCGCGGTTGTGGATCAGGTCGGCGGGTTTTTCGAACTCAGCACCCATGTTGGTCACCACCTGGGAGATGGGGTATGGCTGCGGTCGAACGCAAACGCGGAGATATCGGCGACCGCAGCCTGATGAACCCTGCTCGTCGTCATCCGGCACCGTAGCAGCTTGCCGTGCCCAAGTCGATCCGATCTCGAAAGTGCCGCAACGGTGGCACGCGTCTACACTCACGACCGTGCGCGAGCCAGTCGGGATGGCCGGCGTCGTGGCGGCGCTGTCCGTGGCCAGTGACCTCACGCGCGGGCACCCGCCTGGCGAGGCGATGCGCGCCTGCCTGCTCGCCACCGAGCTGGCGCGACGGGCCAGCCTCAGCACCCCCGCCCAGGCGGACGTCTACTACGCGACGCTGCTGCGCTTTGCCGGTTGCGCCGCGACGTCGCACGAGATCGCCGGCGTCTTCGGAGGCGACGACATCGTGGTCCGCGCGCGCGGCGACCTGGTCGATGCCACGCAGCCCGAGGAGGCGATGCGCTTCCTCGACAGCCTCGGCGTCAGCGCCGCGCAGTTCCAGATGCTCGGCGGCGTCCCCGGGATGGCGCGGCTCAAAGCCGAGGGGGCGAGGGCGGACTGCGAGGTCGGGGCCGGCCTCACCACCCGGCTGCGCCTGCCCGACAGCGTGCGCCGCGCCGTCCTCGACGCCTTCGAACGCTTCGACGGCCATGGCGTCCCGGCGGGGCGGGCCGGTGGTGATGTGTCCGAGGCGTCGCGGTTCGCCGCGGTCGGCTACACCGCGGTGATGTTCGACGCCGCCGGTGGATCGCAACTGGCCATCACCACCGTGCATCGCTGGTCGGGCCGCGCCCTCGACCCCGCCATCGCCGGCATCTTCGCCGACAACCCGCAGCAGCTGTTGGCGATGTCCAACCGGGACGACCTGCTGGCCGCGGTGGTCGCGGCCGAACCGGGCACACGCCGCACATTCCGCGACGACGCGCATCTCGATGACGCTCTCGCCGGTTTCGGCGATGCCGCCGACCTCAAGTCACCGTGGTTCACCGGCCACTCCGGCGGTGTCGCCCGGCTCGCACAGGCGGCCGCCCGCTGCTTCGGTGGTGTCGAGGAGTCGCTGGTCTTCCGCGCGGGTGTGCTGCACGACCTCGGCAGGGTCGCCGTCCCCACAGGAGTCTGGGAGCGTCCTGGACCGCTGCGCCCCGAGGAGTGGGAGCTGGTGCGGCTGCACCCGTACCACACCGGCCGCATCCTGGCGCGATCACCGCTGCTCGCCTCGCTCGGCTCCGTCGCCGCGCGCCATCACGAGCGCACCGACGGATCCGGGTACCCCGCGGCCGTACGCACCGGCGACCTCGATGCCGCAGCCTGCCTGCTCGCCGCCGCCGACGTCTTCCACGCCCTCACCGAGCCGCGACCGCATCGCCCGGCGCTCGACCGCGACGCGGCGTCGCGCGTGCTCTCCGCCCTGCCCCTCGACCGCGACGCCGTCGCCGCTGTGCGCGAGGCCGCGGGCGCGCCGCGCACGCCACTGCCGCGGCTTCCCGCCGGCATCACCGAGCGCGAGCTGCAGGTTCTGCGCCGCCTCGTCGCCGGCCGGACCAAGCCGGACATCGCCGCCGACCTGGCCATCTCGCCCTCGACGGTGCACACGCACACCGTGCACCTCTACGACAAGTGCGGCGTCTCGACGCGCGCGGGGCTGACCATGTTCGCCATGCAGCACGGCCTCACCGGCCGCGGTGCGATCGCCGGCGAGGTGGACATCGACTGAACGATCGATGGTGCCGGCGGAACGGGCGACCTACGGTTGCGCGCAGACAACCGCAGTCAGTCTCACCAGGAGATCACCACCATGGCCACAACCACCGACACCGACGTCGCCGTCGTCCGCGCCGTCTTCGAGTGCTTCGCCACGGGAGACGTGGCCAGGCTGGGTGACCTGTTCCATCCCGACGCCACCTGGAACCACCGCAACGACGACCGCTTCGGCGGCGTGCACCGCGGTCTCGATGCCATCATGTCGTTCCTCGGCGCGTCGGCCGAGCTCACCGCCGGCACGCTGCGCGCCGTGCCGCAGTCGGTCATGTCGGACGGAGCAGGACACGTGGCGGTGCTCACCCAGGTGAGCGCGACGCGCCCCGACGGGCGCAGCTTCGACAACCCGCAGATGGTGCTGGTCAGCGTGGCGGACGGCCGCGTCCGCAGCATCGACCAGTTCGTCGGCGATCCA
The DNA here is from genome assembly GCA_964499205.1 of uncultured Actinomycetes bacterium. Lineage (GTDB taxonomy): Bacteria > Chloroflexota > Dormibacteria > Aeolococcales > Aeolococcaceae > DASRDZ01. Next base: position 32,601 of record CAZCJX010000014.1, read on the forward strand.
CGCGCCGTCACCGCGTTCTGGGCCTGAGTCGACGGCGCCGCGGGTCACCGCTCGCCGGCAACGACTCCTTCGCCGGGCAGCGCACTTCCCGGCAGGGATCGCGTGGCGTGGATCTCGTAGGTGAACAGGCCCGCCTGCACCCCGGGATCCTCCGCCATGATCCTGTCGACCTCCTCGGGAGTGGCGTCGAAGATGCCGATACCGGCCACGTCGCTGCCGTCCGCGACCGGACACACGATGGGCAGCAGGCCGGCGCGCTGGAGTGCGAAGTTGCGCTTGCCGTGCGCCCAGATGGTCCGCATCGCGTCGGAGTCCGGCTGCGGAGCGCCAGCGGGGAATGCCGGGCCCGTCTTGAGAATCGCGATGGTGTACGGCTGGGCGCGCCGGCGCCAGCCGTCGAGCATCTCGTCGGAGACCTCGGGCAGGTCGCTGTTGCTCGTGTAGGGCATCGGTCGTCTCCTGGCTGTTGCGAGCATCCCGCTGGACTTCCCCGCCACCCTCTGCTACGGTTGTCGGCGATGAATGGTAAGTCTACGCGCACCGTCAGTCAAGACTTACTGTTCACGCCCGTCCAGGAGGCCATGCTGGACGCGCTCGGCGATCGCACCCGCCGCCGCATCCTCGACCGCCTCACCCAGGGCCCGCAGCCGGTGGTCGAGATCGCCCGCGGGCTGCCGGTGTCGCGGCCGGCGGTCTCGCAACACCTGAAGGTGCTCAAGGAGGCGGGTTTGGTCAGCGACCACGCCGAGGCGAATCGGCGCCTCTACGCGCTCGACCCGGACGGGCTGGCCACACTCAGGGCTTTTCTCGATCGCTTCTGGCGCGACGCGCTGGAGCGCTTCGTCGACGCCGCGGAGGGCCGGCAGCGACAATAGGCGTGGTGCAGACGCCAGCGCAGTCCGAACCCGACTTCGTCGAGCCGATTCGCATGACCGTGCGCGTGCGCCGCGGCATCGAGGATGCGTTCGACCTCTTCACCAGCGGGATCGGCAGCTGGTGGCCGCTGGAGACGCACAGCTTCGGTGGCGAGCGCGCGTCCGAGGTGTTCATGGAACCGCGGCGCGGCGGCCGTTTCTACGAGCGCTTTGTCAACGGTGAGGAGCACACCACGGGACGCGTCATCGAATGGGACCGGCCCCACATCGTGGCATTCACCTGGCAGCACGACGACTGGGTCGCGCCGACCGAGGTCGTCGTCCGCTTCGTTCCCGAGGACACCAACCTCACCCGCGTGGAGCTGGAGCATCGCGCGTGGGAGCGACTCGGTCTGATCGCTCAGCAGAGCCGCGACATGTACGCGAACGGCTGGCCCGCGGTGGTCGACCGGTACGCGCAGGCGGCTGCGGCGACGGCCTGATCCACTCACGCCATGCTGTCGCGGTGGGGGACATAGGCGCGCTCGCCGACCCATGGCGCCGGAGGGATGGCCAGGATGACCGCGAGTCGTTCGATCCACGGCGCGTACGCGCTGCGCAGCTCGCTGAACCTCTCCCCGGCAGCGGCGCTGTCGCGCACGCGGTACCCGGCACGTCGCAGGCGATCGCAGGCGGCGCGGAACTCTTCGTCGTCGAGTTCGGGCACGGCTCGGCCGGAACGACGGTAATAGCGGCCCATGTCCTCGATGAGATGGGTGCCGACCTTGTGCATCAGCATTGCCTGCCCGGTGGGTCCCCCCTCGACGACGCTGAGGACGAGGGACGCCGCGTCCATGACCGCGGTGAAGGAGTTGGGCCACGCCTCGTTGTCGTGGCTGGAACGGAAGTACATCAGCACGGGATACGAGAGGTGGCTCTCGAGGACGTCGACGGTCCAGCCACGCCATTCGTCGAAGGTCCGCACCAGCTCGTCGGGCATGTCGTGTTTGGCGCACGTCTCAAGCAGGTTGATGCCGGTGGGTGGTGCGCCCGCCAGGGCATCCAGGGCCACCACCGCCGTCTCGCGCCGTTGAAACGCCGCGAAGAGTGAGAACAGCAGGCTGATGACCAGCGCGAACAGGGCGAAGCCCAGCGCCGCCTCCAGGCTCACGAGAGTGCGCGTCGGCGCCCCCGTCGCCTCGATCCCGTAGACGCCGAAGGAGAGCAGGGTCCCAACCGAGAAGAACAGCGTGGCGCCGAAAGTCCGCGGCTGTGGGTGCAACTGGGCGCTCAGTCCACCGAAGATCAGGGCAAAGCCGAGAGAGAGGAGGAAGCCCCAGCCGACCAGCAGCCCGATCACCGCCACAGGGCCGAATGCCGCCAGTGCGCCCTCCCGCAGCTGCAGGCGTCGCGGCAGGACTGCAACGGCGCGCCAGGGTCGCCACGCCCAGCGGATCACCGTGGGACTGAAGCGCACCCGTCCGACCGCCGGGCGCGGCAGCACGACCGACTGGAACAGGTCGTACAGCGTCGCGACGACGAGCAGCGTGCCGACGGCGATGCCCACGGCGTCGCCGATCACGGATGCAGCACCTCCTCTCCGCCGGCGTTACCCCTCGGCAGATCGTGTCCTCCACGCTACACCCTGCGCTCCTGCTGCCGGGACCTACCTCCACCGCCTGCGGCACGCAAGCCCCGTTCATGCGCGGGTGACGTGATCAGTGCATTTGCGGCGTGTAAGGGGGCGAACCAGCAGCTAGCCCGCTCACCACAGGATTGGGCAGCCGCTCGACTACCATGCCCGGGTGCGGCCCGAGGACAGGTGGCAGCACCGCCTCGGTGAGGTGGTCGCGGTCATGGCCAAACTTGGCACGATCGCGTTCGGTGGCCCCGCCGTGCACATCGCGATGCTGCGCGAGGAAGCGGTGCGCCGCCGCCACTGGCTCGACGACCGGGAGTTCCTCGACCTCTTCGGCGCGGTCAGCGCGCTGCCCGGTCCGACCTCCTCCCAGCTCGCCGTCGCGCTGAGCCGGCGCCGCGCCGGCTGGCTGGGCCTGGTGGTCGGCGGTGCGTGCTTCATCGCGCCGGCCATGGCCATCGTCCTGGCGCTGGCGTGGGCGTACACGCGGTACCACACCACGCCCACCGGCGGCGGCGTGCTCTACGGCGTCGAGCCGGTGGTGGTGGCTGTGGTCGCGGTGGCGTTGTGGGAGCTGGCGCGCACGGGGCTGCGCCGTCGCGGGCTGGCGCTGGTCGCGGTGGCGGCGCTGGGCTGCTACCTCGCCGGCGTCAACGCGCTGGTCACCCTGGCGGCGGGCGGCGTCGCCGTCATGCTGGTCGACAACCGGCGCCGCCTCGCCGCCGTCCCGGCGTGGCTGCCGCTGCTTCCCGGGCTGCCACTTGCCGCCGCCGCGGCACGGGTGCGCCCCAGCGCGCTGCAGGTGCTCGGCGAGTTCGCCAAGCTGGGCTCGGTGGTCTTCGGCAGCGGCTACGTGCTGCTCGCCTTCCTGCGCAGCGACCTGGTCGGCCACCTGCACTGGCTCACCGACCGGCAGGTCCTCGACGCCGTGGCGGCGGGCCAGGTGACGCCCGGCCCTGTGTTCACCACGGCCACCTTCGTGGGCTACCTCCTCGGCGGCACCTCGCTGGCGCTGGTGGCCACCGCCGGCATCTTCGCGCCCTCGTTCGTGATGGTGGGGATCCTCGAACCGTTCGTCGGGCGCATCCGCAGGTCGCCGTGGCTGGGCCCTGCGCTCGACGGCGTGACCGTCGCGGCACTCGGTCTCATGGCCGGGGTGACCGTCGACCTCGGCCGCACCGCGATCACCGACGCCCTCACCGCGGTCCTCGCCGTCGCCGCCCTCGTCGTGCTGCTGCGCTGGCGTCCCAACGCGGTGTGGCTGATCGCCGGCGGAGCCGCCGTCGGCGTCGCGCACGCGCTGCTCTGAGCGCCGGCTGGCCGTCCCTTGTGCGCCACCAGGTGCGGGCGTACGCTGGCCAGCGCACCGCTTGCCTTGGGCCCGGAGGAATCATCGATGGCAAGTGCGGACAGGACGCCGTCGCGGCCGGCGGCCGACGCGATCTCCGAGTTCTTCGACGAGCTCGCCGGGCGCGGCCACGAGCCCCTGCTGGAACGGGTCACGGGCACGTTGCGGTTCGACGTCGACGACGGCGGCACCATCGAACATTGGTATGTCTCGGTGCGACGAGGCGCCGTCGAGGTTTCTCACCAGGACGCGGCCGCCGACAGCGTCATCCGCCTCGACGCCGACTCCCTCCGCGGCATGGTCACGGGGACGATGAACGCCCAGGCCGCGCTGCTGCGCGGCGTCGGGCAGGCCCAGGGCGACATCGGGCTGCTCGTCCGATTCCAGCGCCTGTTTCCCGGGCCACCAGGTTCGCAGGCGGGGACGCCCGTTCGCACTGCCGTCGCCGAGAAGCGCTCGTCATGAGCAGCGACCTGGTGCAGATCCTCGATGGCAACGTCTTCGTCGTCAGCGACTCCCGTGGCGACATCGAAGCCTCGGCTACCGACACCACCGGACTCTTCGCCTTCGACACGCGCTTCCTGTCGAGGTGGGTGCTGACCATCAACGGCGATCGCCTCAACGCTCTCTCCACCGACGACCTCCAGTTCTACGAGGCCCGCTTCTTCCTCGTCCCCGGCACCGGCACCGTGTACGTCGACGCCACGCTGTCGGTCATCCGGCAGCGGGCCGTCGGCGACGGGTTCAGCGAGCAGCTGACCATCCTCAACCACGGTGACGCGCCCGCCGACCTCGAGGTGCGTCTCGACGCCGACAGCGACTTCGCCGACCTGTTCGAGGTCAAGGACGCGCTCACCAAGAAGGGCACCTACGACAGGCGGACCGAGGATGGTCGCCTGGTGCTCGCTTACCGGCGCGACACCTTCGGGCGTGAAACCCTGATCTCGGCCACGGCTCCTGCCAAGGTTGACCAGAACGGGCTCACCTTCAGCATCACCGTCGCACCGCACGGCGAGTGGCGGACCGAGCTTCAGGTGGTGACCGCCGTCGTCGCCTACGGCGAGCGGCTGGAGGACCCCAGGCACCGCCGGCGAAGCCGGCCGGACATGGAGGGCGGGCTCGACGCCTGGGTGCGCGCCGCGCCGCGGCTGGAATGCGACTCGGCCTCGCTGGCGGTGACCTACCAAAAGAGCCTGGTCGATCTCGCCGCGCTTCGCTTCTCGACGCTGTCCATGCCGGATCACTCCCTTCCCGCCGCCGGACTGCCCTGGTTCATGACCATGTTCGGGCGCGACAGCATCCTCACCAGCCTGCAGTCGCTGCCCTTCACTCCTGAGCTGGCGGCGACGACCCTCAAGGCGCTGGGCGAGCAGCAGGGATCGCGCCGCGACGACTTTCGCGACGAGGATCCCGGCCGCATCCTCCACGAGATGCGCTTCGGTGAGATGGCGGCGTTCGAGGAGCGGCCGCACTCGCCGTACTACGGGTCCGCCGACGCCACTCCGCTGTACGTGGTGCTGCTCGACGAGTACGAGCGCTGGACCGGCGACGCCAAGCTGGTGCGGGACCTCGAATACGAGGCACGGGCCGCCCTCAACTGGATCGACGAGTACGCCGACCTGCAGGGCAACGGGTACGTCGCCTACAAGCGCCGCAACGAGGCGACCGGCCTGGAGAACCAGTGCTGGAAGGACTCCTGGGACTCGATCTCGTACCACGACGGCACTCTCCCCGGGTTTCCCCGGGCGACCTGCGAGCTGCAGGGTTACGCCTACGACGCCAAGATGCGCGGGGCGCGTCTCGCCCGCCTGGTCTGGCGCGACCCCGCCTACGCGGAGAAGCTGGAGAAGCAGGCGGCTGACCTCAAGCGCCGCTTCAACCGGGATTTCTGGGTCGAGGACGGCGCCTACTTCGCCGTCGCCCTGGATGCCGACGGCCGCCAGGTGGACTCGCTGACCTCCAACATCGGCCACCTTCTCTGGAGCGGCATCGTCGACAAGTCCAAGGCGCGGGCCATCGCCCAGCACCTGATGAGCCCGCGGCTGTTCTCCGGGTGGGGCGTGCGCACTCTCGCCGACGGCGAGGCGCGCTACAACCCGATCGGGTATCACGTCGGCACGGTGTGGCCGTTCGACAACTCCTTCATCGCCTGGGGCCTGCGCCGCTACGGCTTCAAGGAGGAGGCCGCCCGGATTGGTGAGGGCATCCTCGATGCCGCCACGTTCTTCCAGGGACGCCTGCCGGAGGCGTTCGGCGGCTACCCGCGCGAGATGACCAGGTACCCGGTGCAGTACCCCACCGCGTGCAGTCCGCAGGCGTGGTCGACGGGGGCTCCGCTGCTGCTGATGAGCGCCATGCTCGGCCTGGAGCCCAGCGGCGAGCACCTCGTCGTTGACCCCGTGCTGCCGGCCAGCATCGGCCACCTCGAGCTGCTCGACATTCCCGGTCGCTGGGGCCGCATCGACGCCTTCGGTCGCGGCCGGGTCGAGGCATTCCGCCCCACCACCAGCCGCCGGCGGCAGGCTGTGTCGCGCCAGCCCGCGGCGGTCGCGCCGTCAGGGCGAGGGTAGCCCGCGAGACCACCCGAGGTCGGTGCAGCTCACCGGCGCTTGCCAATGGTCGGTGGTTGCCGTATGGTCGGCAAATGCCGACCATATCCGCATCCGCCGGCGGCCACGATTACGAGGCGGCCGAGACGCTGGTCGTCTCCGAGCGTGCCCAGCTGCGCGCCCTCGCGGACGACGTGCGCGTCGCCATCGTGGCCCGGCTCCGCGATCGCGCCCGGTCGACGCAGCAGCTCGCCGAGGAGCTCGGCATCCCGAAGGGGACGGTGGGCCATCACCTCAAGGTGCTGGAGGCCGCCGGCCTGATCCGCGTGGTGCGCACCCGCCAGGTGCGCGCCGTCACCGAGAAGTTCTACGGGCGCACCGCCCGCCTGTTCGTCTTCCACGCCGAGGATCCCGAGGACGAGCGCGCGCTGGGGGCGACCATGCTGCGCCAGGCCGCCAGCGAGATCGCTCGCACCCCCGACGTGGGCACCTTCGGCCACAACAAGGCGCGGCTGTTGCCGCAGGACGCGGCGCGGTTCGGGCGCCGGCTGCGACGACTCACGGCCGACATGCGCGCCGCCGACACCCCTGAGGGCACGCCGTGGGCACTCGCCGCGGCGCTGTACGAGCGCATCGATGCCTAGGCTGCGGCGTCCCACCGGCGGCCTATGGCAGCATGCCGACTTCCTCAAGCTGTGGAGCGGCCAGTCGATCAGCGAGCTGGGGTCGCAGGTGTCGCTGCTGGCCATCCCGCTGCTGGCGGCGATCGACCTGCACGCGCCGCCGCTCGAGTTCTCCCTGCTCGGCGTCGCCGGCTTCGCCCCCTTCATCCTCTTCGCGCTGCCCGCCGGCGCCTGGGTCGACCGCCTGCAGCGCCGCCCCATCCTCATCGCCGGCGACGCACTGCGCGCCGTGCTGCTGGCCCTCATCCCCGTGCTGTGGGCGACGCACACGCTGCAGATGTGGCACCTCCTGGTCCTGCAGTTCGCCATCGGCGTGTGCACCGTCTTCTTCGACGTCGCCTACCAGTCGTACCTGCCCGCGCTGGTCGACAGGGACCAGCTGGTCGAGGGGAATTCCAAGCTGCAACTGACCGTGTCGGTGGCGCAGGTGGCCGGGCCGAGCGCCTCCGGAGCGCTGGTCGCCGCCGTCACCGCGCCGTACGCCATCGCCGCCGACGCCGTCAGCTTCGTGGTGTCGACGGCGTTCATGCTGCGCATGCGCCATCGCGAGACGCTGCCGCAGCGCGCCGCGGATGCGGCCAAGCCGAGCCTCGTCAAGGAGGCGCGGGAGGGCCTGCGCTGGGTGCTCGGCCATCGCTGGCTGCGCGCCATCGCGGCCTGCACCGCGCTGTCCAACTTCTTCTCCAACGCGGTGTTCGCCGTCTTCGTGCTCTACCTGGTGCGCGTGCTGCACCTCTCGTCGATCGCCATCGGCGCCGCCTTCGCCGTCGGTTCCTGCGGCTCGATCGCGGCGGCGCTGCTGGTGCGCCGCATCCAGCACCGCATCGGCGTGGGCGCCACCATCGTGCTGTGCGCGGGACTGTTCAGCGTGGCCTACCTCGCCTACCCGCTGGCGCCCGCGTCGTTCCCCGTGCCGCTGTTGGTGCTGGGCCTGGCCATGGCCAGCTTCGGCAGCGTCGCCTACAACATCACCCAGGTGAGCCTGCGCCAGGCGATCACGCCACAGCGCCTGCAGGGTCGCATGAACGCGGGGATGCGCTGGATCGTGTGGGGAACGATTCCCCTCGGCGCGCTCGCCGGCGGCGCCCTGGCCCAGGCGTACGGGCTGCGAACCACGCTGTGGTTCGGCGCGGCCGGCGGCCTGCTGGCGACGTTGCCGGTGGCGCTGACCTCGGTGCGTTCCATCCGCGTCATCCCCGGACCGGAGACGGCGGTCGCACCCCCGGGAACCCAGCTCGACGCTGCGGTGGTTGCGGACGGCCACGGCTGATCCCTCGCCCGTCGCGGCCGGCGTGGCGCGCCCTATGCTGTGCCGGTGCGCCTGGCGACCTGGAACGTGAACTCGCTGGTCGCCCGGCTCCCCCGGCTGCTCGCCTGGCTGGAGGCGGTGCGACCCGACGTGGTGTGCCTGCAGGAGACCAAGGTCGCCGAGTCGGCATTCCCCGCGCTGGAGCTGGCCGCGCTGGGCTACGAGGTGGCGGCGCACGGCGCGGGGCGCTGGAACGGCGTCGCGCTGCTCTCCCGCGTGGGGTTCGAGGACGTGCGCCGTGGCTTTGCCGACGAGCCCGCCTTCACCGAGGTGGAGGCGCGCGCCATCAGCGCGCTGTGCGGCGGCGTGCGGGTGTGGTCGCTGTACGTGCCCAACGGGCGCACCCTCGACAGCCCTCACTACGTGTACAAGCTGGCCTGGCTGGCCAAGCTGCGCGACGCGCTGCACGTCGAGGACGCGGCGTCGGCGCCGGTGGCGCTCTGCGGCGACTTCAACATCGCGCCGACCGACGACGACGTGTGGGATCCCGGGCAGTTCACCGGCTCGACGCACGTCAGCGCCGCGGAGCGCGAGGCGTTCCGGGCGCTGCTGCAGCTCGGCTTCACCGACGTGCAGCCGCGTGCCCTCAAGGGCCGCCCCTTCACCTACTGGGACTACCGCGCCGGCATGTTCCACAAGGGTGAGGGCATGCGCATCGACCTGGTGCTGCTCAGCCCCACGCTGGCGGCGCGGATGAGCGACGCGTACATCGACCGCGACGCGCGCAAGGGCACCCAGCCCTCCGACCACGCACCCGTGGTGGTCGACATCGACATCGAAAGAGGCACGCTCCTCGACTGACCGGTCGGTTTCACCACGCAGCGGCGTGGTAGCGTTCACCACCATGCCGAAGATCGATCCCGCGGTGCGCGAGGACCGGCGCCAGCGCTTCGTCGACGCGGCCTGGCGCTGCGTGGCCCGCAAGGGCTTCCGCGACACCACCATCGACGACGTCTGCGCCGAGATCGGCGCCAGCAAGGGCGCCTTCTACGGCTACTTCGACTCCAAGCGCGCCCTGCTGATCGCCCTGCTCGAGGACGACGCCTCCGACCTCGACGCGCTGATGGAGGCGCTCGACCGCCGCAGCCTCACCGCGGTGGAGTGCCTGCGCCGCTTCACCAAGGCGATGCTCGACCGCGGTGACGACCAGGGCAAGGTGCAGGTGCGCGCCGACCTGTGGGCGGTGTCGCTGACCGAGCCCGCGGTGCGCGAGCGCGTCGCCGCCCTGGTCGGGCATCGGCGCCAGCTGCTGCGCACCTGGGTGCAGGAGGCGGTGGCCAACGGCGAGCTGGTGCTCGAGGTCGCTCCCAACGCCTTCGCCGCGGTGCTGCTCGCCCTCGGCGACGGCCTCATGCTGCACAACGCCATCGACGCCACCGGCTTCCGCTGGCCCAACATCGCCCGCGCCGTCGACGAGATCTTCGCCGGCCTCTCGCCGCGCTGACCCCAGCAACTCACCCGATCTTCGGCTTGACACCCGCGCCGCCGCGCGCAGACTTCGCAATGTTCTGCCGGACGACGGCAGCGGTTCCGGCCACGACGGGGAGTAGGAACATGGGCGTCCACGCGGCTCACGAGCGGCTCAGCACGGCGTTCGCCAGCAAGGACCGCGAGGGCATGCTCGCGGCGGTGTCGCCGGACATCGAGTTCGTCATGCCCGGCCTGCGCCTGGAGGGCCGCGAGGCCTACGGGATGATGGCCGACGGCTACTGGCAGGCCTTCCCCGACCTGGACATCCGCGTCGAGGCGGTGCACGTCAGCGGCGACACGGTCATCGAGGAGGGCGTGTTCGTCGGCACCCACACCGGACCGCTGGCCTCGCCCACCGGTGAGGTCATCCCGCCCACCGGGCGGCACGTCGAGCTGCCCTACGTCGACCTCTTCACGGTGCGCGACGACGTGGTGGTGTCGGATCGCCTGATGTACGACCGCATGACCATGCTCGAGCAGCTCGGCCTGCTGCCGTCGCCGACCGCGGCGGGCTGATCGGGGAGCAACCGCAGCCGGCGGCTCAGACGTGCTCGGAGACGAGCACGGCGACGGTGTCGCGCACCAGCGCCCTGAAGACGTGGGCGACGTCGCCGGGATAGGCGACGTAGTCACCCGGCCTCAGCTCGACCGGGTCCTCGTCGACGCCGACGAGGGCCCGTCCGCGGCTGAGCACGACGTGCTCGACCACGCCGGGCATGTGCGGGTCGGAGCGCCGCGGCTGGCCCACCTGCGCGGTGATCAGATAGATGTCGCGGCGCGCGTTGGGCGGGCAGGAGGCGAGCAGCGTGGCCACGTAGTCGGCGTGCTCGGCGGCCACCGCCGGGCCCTCGCCGGCGCGGATCACCTGGACGTGCGGGCGCGGCGGGTCGACCAGGCGGGCGAAGGGCACGTCGAGGGCGACGCCGAGCGCCCACAGCGTCTCGATGCTCGGGTTGCCGGTGCCCGCCTCCAGCTGCGAGAGCGTCGACTTGGCGATGCCCGCCCGCCGCGCCACCTCGGCCAGTGACAGTCCCGCCCGCCGCCGCTCCCGCTGGAGCGACGCTGCGATCACCGCCACCGGTGCGCCGCTGCTCTCACCCATGGTTCTCGAAACGTTCGCTCCGTGCGCCGTAGCGTTCGACTTGACGAACGCCTCTGTCGTGTTCAGCATACGATGCCATGCGTTCGTTGTGGCGGTCGGTGGACCGGGTGCTGGCGCGCGACGTCGCCCTGGTGTGCCTCGCCGACCTGGTGGTCGGAGCGTCCTTCGGTGCCATCACGGTGAGCGCGGGGCTGCCGCTGTGGCTGCCGTCGCTGCTGTCGCTGGTGGTCTTCGCCGGCGCGGCGCAGTTCACCTTCGTGGGCATTCTCGCCGCCGCCGGCAATCCTGTCGCCGCGGTGCTCGCCGGGCTGCTGGTCAACCTCCGCCACCTGCCCTTCGGCTTCGCCGTCGCCGACGCGCTGGGTGCCCACCGCATCCAGCGCATCGCCGGAAGCCACCTGATGACCGACGAGGCGGTCGCCTTCACCCTGGCGCGTCGCGACCCTCACCTGCGCCACGTCGCCTACTGGACCTGCGGCCTCACCCTCTTCGTCTGCTGGAACCTCGGCGTCCTCGGCGGCGCGCTGGGCGGCACGGCGCTGCGCAACACCACCGCACTCGGCCTCGATGCCGCGTTCCCCGCGGTGCTGCTGGCGCTGATCCGTCCCTCGCTGGGCGATGCGCCGACGCGGCGCGCCGCCCTCGTCGGTGCCGCCATCGCGCTGGCCACCGCGCCCGTCCTGCCCGCCGGCATGCCGGTGCTGCTCGCCCTGCTCGGCGTCGCCGCCGCGTTCCCCCGCGTGCACGCCGGCGACCCGCGCGATGCCGAGCTGCAGCCGTGACCTCGACGGCGGCGCTGGTGGCCGGCACCGCGGTGCTCGGCGCGGGCACCTACGCCTTCCGGCTCGCCGGTCCGCTGCTGCGCACCCGCGTCCACCTGTCCCCGCGCGTCGAGCGCCTCATGGCCGTGGCCGCGGTGGTCCTGCTCAGCGCCCTGGTCGCCACCACCGCGCTCTTCGACGGACATCACCTCACCGGCCCGGCGCGGCCCATCGGCGTCGCCGCCGGCGGCGTGCTGGCATGGCGCCGCGCGCCCTTCGTCGTCGTGGTGGTCGTCGCCGCGGCGGTCGGAGCCGGACTGCGCGCCCTCGGCGTCCGCTGAGAACCCGCAGGTCACGGATCGAGCAGCGGCGCCCTACTCGCCGCGCATCGCCGCTTCGATCTCCTCGACGACGTCCTCGGTGAGGCGGTCGAGGACGTCGAGGGCGTCGAGGTTTTCGGCGACCTGCTCGGGGCGGCTGGCGCCGGTGATCACCGTGGAGACGTGCGGGTTGCGGGCGCACCAGGCGAGGGCGAGCTGCGCCAGCGGCACGCCGAGGCGGTCGGCGATGGGCGTGAGGCGGCGCACCCGGGCGAGGTTGTCGTCGGTGAGCAGGGTGTCGCGCATCCAGGAGTAGCCGCTCAGGCCGAGGCGGCTGTCGGCGGGCACGCCGTCGAGGTACTTGCCGGTGAGCACGCCCGAGGCCAGCGGGCTCCAGGTGGTGAGACCGAGGCCGATCTCATCGTAGAGCGGCGCGTACTCGCGCTCGACGCGGTCGCGCCAGAGCAGGTTGTACTGCGGCTGCTCCATCACCGGCGCGCGCAGGTGGTTGTCGTGGGCGAACCGCCAGGCGGCGCGGATGTCCTCGGCGCTCCACTCCGAGGTGCCCCAGTAGTGCGCCCGGCCCGAGGAGATGATGTCGCTCATGGCGAAAACCGTCTCCTCGACGGGCGTGCCGGGGTCGGGGCGGTGGCAGAAGACGAGGTCGACGTAGTCGAGCTGCAGGCGCTCCAGCGATCCCTCGATGGCCTGCATCAGGTACTTGCGGTTCAGCGTGTTGCGCATGTTCACCGCGTCGCGGATGCCCCAGTAGAACTTGGTGGAGATGACGTAGGACCAGCGCGGCCAGCCCAGGTCGCGGATCGCGTTGCCCATGATCCGCTCCGACTCGCCGCGCGCGTAGACCTCGGCGTTGTCGAAGAAGTTGACGCCGCGCTGGTACGCCAGGTGCAGGCATTCGGCGGCGCGGTCGCGATCGAGCTGGGGGCCGAAGGTGACCCACGAGCCGAAGGAGAAGAGGCTCACCTGGAGCCCGGAGCGACCCAGGTGCCGGTACTGCATGGCCATGGCGGGCCAGCATAGCGAGCCGCCCTCGGCGGCCGTGGACGCGGCGTCCGTAGCCGCGCAGGTGACAGCGCTGCTATACCGATGCAGCACGGCAACCGGCGCTGCGGAGGACGGCAGATGAGCACCACGGCCACCCCCTCGGTGGGCTCGACCGACGGCCGCGACGGGGCGCCGCCGCCGCCACCCTCTGCGCTGCAGAGCTCGCCCGTCGCCCGGGTGATCGGCACCCTCGAGGAGCAGGGCTGGCTGGAGACGGTCGGCGAGCAGATCACCAGGCTGCTGCAGCCGGTGTCACAGCGGCGCGCGCTGATGGACGTGCTGCACGGGCGCTGGCTGGGCCACGCGCTGCACCCGGCGCTGAGCGACCTGCCCGTCGGCGTCTGGGCGGCCATTCCCCTGCTCGATGCCGCCGGCGACGAGGCCGGGGCGACCGCGCTCACCGCGGCGGGTTGCGCCGTCGCGGTGGCCGTGGCGGCGACCGGCACGGCCGACTGGACCGTGACCGACGGCCGCGAGAAGCGGCTCGGGCTGCTGCACGGCCTGGTCAACTCCGCTGCGCTGGCGCTGCAGCTCGGCTCGCTGGGGACGCGCCTGGCCGGGCGGCATCGCGCGGGGCGCATGCTCTCGCTGGCCGGGCTGGGCATCGCCGGCGGTGCAGCGTACCTCGGCGGTGAGCTGGTCTACGGCCGCGGCCTGATGGTCGACCACACCGCCTGGCAGGCCGGACCGTCCGACTGGACGCCGGTCTACGACGAGTCGGCGCTGCGCGAAGGCCAGGCGCATGCCGTCGACGTCGAGGGACGCAAGGTGCTGCTGGCCCGCATCGGCGGGCAGGTGTGCGCCATGGAGGACGCCTGCACCCACGCCGGCGGCCCGCTCTCCGAGGGCACGGTGAGCGACGGTGTGGTCACCTGCCCCTGGCACGGCTCGCGTTTCCGCCTGCGCGACGGCGCGTTGGTCGGCGGGCCGGCGACGTTCCCCGAGCTGCGCCTGGAGACCCGGGTGAGGGGCGGCAGGATCGAGGTGCGGGGCCGCCAGGGCTGAGCTAGAGGCCCGACACCCCGTCCCAGCACCAGGCGAAGTACGGCGCCCCGCCCGGCTGCGGGTTGGTGACCACGCCGTTCGGTTGCAGGAAGTCCGACTTCTGCTGCTGGCCGTAGGGCGCGCGACGCGGTGCCTCGTGGGGATCCTCGCCGCTGCGGTTGGGCGTGTCGCTCGGCGGCGGCCAGCTGGTGCCGTCGTGGGTGCCACCGTTGCAGGTGCGCAGGTATCCCGCGGGACCGGTGTCGAACAGGGTGATCGCCGAGCCCGCGTAGGGGAAGCTGGAGATCGCCGGGATGCTCCAGAACGGGTCGTGGTAGGGCCCGTAGCGCTGCGTCACCAGGGGCGGGTAGAGGCCGCCCGCACCGATGGTGCGGGCCTCGTCGAAGGCGGTGAGGTTGGCCACCTGGTGGTCGCCCCAGCCCACCTGGAGCAGCACCTCGTGGGCCGGCGTGTTGGGCAGCCCGGAGCGCATGTGCGCGGCGTACCCGTTCGGATCCGAACGGTCCCAGAGGGTCTGGATGAGGTCGAGGATCAGCATGCGCTGCGACTGGTCGGGATAGGCGGTGTCGAAGAGCTCGGAGTAGCCGATCTGTCCGGTGGGGTCGCCGGGGAGCTGGGTGGGATCGGTCTGGGACACGTGCCGCGTCGACACGTAATCGCTGGAGCGCGGCAGCAGGATGGAGTAGTCCATGCCGGGAACGCCGAGCACGCAGCGGCGCACGTCGACGGACACGGCGCAGACGGTGCCGCCGTAGATGCCGCCCTGGCTGTTGCCGTCGTAGTACGCCTGCCCCGGCGTGGTGTCGATGAAGGACTCGCCGCCGTCCCACTGGAACGCCGGGCTGGTGCTGAAGCCCTGCGGGCTGGCCATGAGGCGCGCCAGGTAGACGAAGTCCAGCTCACCCTGCTGCACCCGGTCGGTGAGCAGGGGGAAGCGCGACATGTCGCTGAGCGCCAGCACCGCGTTGGGCACGTCGGCGCTGGCCATGCCGAACCAGTCGGTGGCGCAGTACATCATGCCGTGCTGGTTGGCCATGGTCACCTGCGGGTCGGAGTTGACCTCCGAGGCGCCGCCGAAGAGGCCGTGGCCGTACTCGACGGGCCGCATCTTCTGCCTGGCGTGGAAGGCCTGGTAGCCGACGTTGCAGATGAAGTTCGCCTGGTACGTCTGGCCGGCGACCTGGGACGGTACGGCGTCCGGGTTGGTGGGATCGAGGGCGAACTGGCCCGGGGTGGGGCAGTCGTTGACGATGCCGCCGCTCACCGTGTCGCACTTCTGCGGCGGCGAGCAGGTGGGCGCGATGTAGCAGGGGACGGTGAAGTGTCCCTCGATGCGGCGGGCCAGCCTGGGGTCCGGGTTGTCGGTGGAGCTGTCGACGGTGAAGGCGGGCGCGCCGCCGTGGAGCTGGGCCAGCGCGTCGTCGCGGATGGCCAGCAGGCGGCCGGTCACGTTCCTGGTGCTGGCGGTGGTGAAATCCCAGGCCAGGTAGAGCGAATTGCGCTGCCATCCGGCGCGGCGCAGCACTTGGAAGAGGTGGTCCATGTGCGCGGTGCGCGGGTCGGAGGCCGGCGCGGTGTGGTCGCGGTACTGCTCGAAGGCCGCCGACGGCTGGGCCAGCGTGCCCGAGTCGGTGACCAGGTGGCGCAGCGCCACGATGTAGTGGTGCCCGTCGGTGAGGTTCACCGCGGGATGGATCATCAGGTCGTGCTGCACCGTGCCGGTCTGCACCGGGCCGCTCTCGTCGACGTACTGGTCGACTTCGACCCAAACCGGCACGCGCCGCATGGTGGCGGTGTCGAGCAGGATGACGCCGGGGTCGGTGAGCGAGTCGTTGAGGGAGAGGTCGGTCGCCGGCGGCAGCCCGGAGGGGACCAGGTCGGCGTTGGAGGTCATGCCGGGCACCAGGGTGAGGATCTGCGCGCCGGCGCTGAAGCCGTCGCTGCGGTTCCACTCCTGCGGCTCGATCGGCTTGCCGGATGCGTTGCGGGGCATGCCGAGCAGGGTGAGGTCGAGGCGGCGGCCGGTGGCGCTGGCGGGATCGGGCCGGGTGAACCAGTCGTTGGGGTAGGGGAGCATGCACTGCGCCGGGTCGATGGGGTCGCAGCCGGCGGGGTTGGTGGGGTCGACGCCGTGGCCGCTCCAGCCGTCGACCGACGGGTCGGGGGCGTGGCCGCCGCTGCCCCGAGCCGCGCTGGAGCCCGCCGCGCCGCCGGCCCCCGCCGGGGACCCCGCGGCGCTGGCCGA